>JBOIFE010000001.1:0-3231 GCA_050741015.1 Burkholderiales bacterium
CGCACCTGTACGACCCGCTGCACCCGGCGGTGCTGCACCTGGTCGCGCACGTGATCGCCGAGGCGCGGCGCGCCGACACGCCGGTCGCGGTCTGCGGCGAGATGGCGGGCGAGCTCGAGCTGACGCGGCTGCTGCTCGGCTTCGGCCTGCTGAACTTCTCGATGCATCCGGCGCAGCTGCCCGCGATCAAGGAGCGCGTGCTGCGCACCAGCCTCGCCAAGGCGCGCGGCTACGCGCAGAAGGTCCTGCGCTCGGGCGACGCGGCGAAGACGCGCGAGCTGCTGGCGAAGCTCAACGCCTGAGGACCCACGTGCCCGGACCCCTCGACGGCGTGCGCGTGCTGGACCTGACCACGGTGGTCATGGGGCCCTTCGCCACGCAGATCCTCGCCGACCTCGGCGCCGACGTGGTGAAGGTGGAGCCGCCTGAGGGCGACATCATGCGCTACGTCTGGCCCTTCCGAACCCAGGGCATGGGCCACATCTACCTCAACGCGAACCGCAACAAGCGCGGCATCGTGCTGGACCTGAAGCAACCCGCGGCGCGCGAGGCCTGCCTCGCGCTGGCGGCGAAAACCGACGTGCTGGTCTACAACATCCGGCCGCAGGCCATGGCGCGCCTCAAGCTCGGCTACGAAGACCTGCGCGCGGTCAATCCGCGCATCATCTACGTCGGCTGCTTCGGCTACAGCCAGCGCGGTCCCTACGCTGCCAAGGCGGCCTACGACGACCTGATCCAGGGCGCCGCGGGCCTGCCCTGGCTCGCGCGCGAAGCGGGCGCGGACGCGCCGCGCTACACGCCGGTGATCATCGCCGACCGCTCGGTCGGCCTGCACACCGCGAACGCGGTGTCCGCCGCGCTGTATGCGCGCGAGAAAACGGGCAAGGGCCAGCGCGTGGACGTGCCGATGTTCGAGAGCCTGCTGCAATCCGTGCTTGGCGAGCACCTGGGCGGCGACACCTTCGTGCCGCAGCTCGGCGAGAGCGGCTACCGCCGCATGCTGACGCCTTACCGCCGGCCCTATGCGACCAAGGACGGCTACGTCTGCGTGCTGATCTACAACGACAAGCACTGGAAGACGTTCTTCGAGATGATCGGGCGGCCCGACATGGCGCTCGATGCGCGCTTCGCCTCGCCCGAGGGACGCAGCCGGAACTACGACGCCGTCTACGGCTTCGTCGCCGACGAAATACTGAAGCAGGCCACGGCGCACTGGCTGGAAGCCTTCGAGCGCGCCGACATCCCGGTGCAGCGCATGAACAGCCTCGAGGACATCCTGCACGACCCGCACCTCGAGGCGACCGGCTACTTCACGCCGGTCGAGCATCCGAGCGAGGGCACGCTGCTGTCGATGAAAGTGCCCTCGGAGTGGTCGGAAACCGAGCCCGCGCACCGCCGCCACGCCCCGCGCCTGGGCGAACATACGCGCGAGGTGCTGCGCGAGGCGGGCTACGACGATGCGGCGATCGAGCGGCTGATCGCGGACGGGGCGGCGCGCGCGCGGGCGCTGCCTTGACACGGGCGCGGACGGCGGTTAACGTTCGCGCGGCTTCACAGCGCCGATTTGATGTTCAGCTTGCGGGCGCTCAATAAATGCCGCTAAAGAGACCGGCCCGCCAAGCCCGTTCTCGCGAAAGCTGAACGGGCTTTTTCGTTCCGGGGACCGCATGGCCGGCTCGGTGGGCATCGTAAGCGCGCAGCGCGCGGCGTTCGAGCGTCCGTTCCGGTTCCGCAGCGGGGCCGAGATCCCGCGCTTCGAGCTCATGTACGAGACCTACGGCACGCTGAACGCGGCGCGCTCGAACGCGGTGCTCGTGTGCCACGCGCTCAACGCCTCGCACCACGTCGCCGGCACCTACGCCGGCGACGCCGAGAACGTGGGTTGGTGGGACAACCTCGTCGGCCCCGGCAAGCCCCTCGACACGAACCGCTTCTTCGTCATCGGCAACAACTACCTCGGCGGCTGCTTCGGCTCGACCGGGCCGACCTCGACCAACCCGTCGACCGGCAAGCCCTACGGCGCGGACTTTCCCGTGGTGACGGTGGAGGACTGGGTCGCCGCGCAGGCGCACCTCGCCGACCACCTGGGCATCGAGCGCTTCGCCGCGGCGATCGGCGGGTCGCTGGGCGCGATGCAGGCGCTGCAGTGGTCGCTCAGCTTTCCCGATCGCGTGCGCCACTCGCTCGTCATCGCTTCCACCCCGCGCCTGTCGACGCAGAACATCGCATTCAACGAGGTCGCGCGCCAGGCGATCATGACCGACCCGGACTTCCACGGCGGGCACTACTACGAGCATGGCGTCGTGCCGCGCCGCGGACTGCGCATCGCGCGCATGATCGGCCACATCACCTACCTGTCGGACGACGCCATGATGGAGAAGTTCGGTCGCGTGATGCGCCGCGCGGCGCCCGGCTTCGACTTCGACGTCGACTTCGAGATCGAGAGCTACCTGCGCTACCAGGGCGACAAGTTCTCGACCTATTTCGACGCCAATACCTACCTGCGCATCACCAAGGCGCTGGACTACTACGACCCGGCGGGCGACTTCGGCGGCGACCTGGCGCGCTCCTTCGCGCGCGCCCGGGCCGCCTTCCTGGTCGTGTCCTTCAGGTCCGACTGGCGCTTCGCGCCGGCGCGCTCGCGCGCCATGGTCAAGGCGCTGCTGGAGAACCGCCGCATCGTCTCCTACCTCGAGCTGGACGCGCCGGGCGGCCATGACGCCTTCCTGCTGGAGGACCCGCGCTACCACGGCGCGCTGCGCGCCTATTTCGAGAACATCGAGCTATGACGCGCCCCGACCTCGAGACCATCGCGCAGTGGGTGGCGCCGGGCGCACGCGTGCTGGACCTGGGCTGCGGCGACGGCTCGCTCCTCAGGCACCTGTGGGAGAAGAACCAGGCGCACGGCTACGGCGTGGAGTTCGACGACGCCGAGGTGCTGGCGTGCTTTCGCAACGACGTCAACGTGCTGCAGCTCGACCTGGAGTCGGGCCTCGCCGTGTTCCAGGACGGCTCCTTCGACTGCGTCATCCTCTCGGAGACGCTGCAGACCATCCACCGCATCGAGTTCCTGACGCGCGAGATGCTGCGCGTAGGCAAGGAGGCGATCGTCTCCTTTCCCAATTTCGGCTACTGGCAGGACCGCCTGCAGGTGCTCGCCGGGCGCATGCCGGTGTCGCCTGAGCTGCCGCACCAGTGGTACGACACGCCGAACGTGCACCTGTGCACGCT
>JBOIFE010000002.1:0-11730 GCA_050741015.1 Burkholderiales bacterium
CGCGCGAGACCGCGTATTTGCGGAAGTGGCTCTCGACGTCGATCACGCCGAGCACGAGCTGCGGATCCAGGCCCGCGCGCAGCGCCTCGAAATGGACGGTGCGCAGCAGGTCGACCCGCTGCTTGGAGTCCGGGATGCGCTGCTCGAGCCGGCGCGACATCTCGAGCAGCCATTTGTACCCGTCGTCCGGGTCGCGGAACTCGAGGTCGTCGACCGACCGATCGGACAGCGCCGCCGACAGGTGCGTGCGCACGCTGTCGGCGAGTTCCTCGTAGACCTGGGCGCCGGCGCCGGCAGTCGGGGCCCGCAGCAGTGCCGCGGCGAGGAAGGCCGCCTGCAGGCCGGTTCGCCTCATGCCGACGCGAGACGCTCCTTCAGGAACGCGCCGATCTGGTCGAGTGGCACGCTGCGCGGATCGGTCTCGCGTCGCGCCTTGTACTCCGCCTGTCCGGCCGCCAGGCCGCGCTCCGACAGCACCACGCGGTGGGGGATGCCGACCAGGTCCATGTCCGCAAAGCGCACGCCCGGGCGCTCGTCGCGGTCGTCCATCAGCACGTCGATGCCCGCCGCGCGCAGCGCTTCGTACAGGCGGTCGGCCGCCGCGCGCAGCGCGGCGTCCTTGCCGTAGCCGATCGGCACCAGGCAGGCCTCGAACGGCGCGAGCGCGGGCGGAAGCGCAATTCCGCGCTCGTCGTGGTGCTGCTCGATCGCGGCGGCCACCACGCGCGTCACCCCGATCCCGTAGCACCCCATCTCCAGCGGCCGCGCGGCGCCCGCGGCATCCAGCACGGTCGCCTTCAGCGCCTCGGAATACTTTGTCCGCAGCTGGAAGATATGGCCGACCTCGATCCCGCGCTGGATGCGCAGGCTGCCCTGGCCGTCGGGGCTGGGGTCGCCGTCCATGACGTTTCTGATGTCGCCGACGAGTTCCGGTTCCGCGAGGTCGCGGCCCCAGTTCACGTCGGCGAGGTGGTAGTCCGTTTCGTTCGCTCCGCAGACGAAGCCGCCCATCGCCGCGACGGTGCGATCCGCGACCACGCGCACGGCCGCGGGCGCGGCCACCGGCCCGAGGTAGCCCGGCGGCCCCCCCAGCGCGCGGCGGATCTCGCCCTCGGTGGCGAAGCGGAACGTGCCGATTGCCTTCTGCGCCTTGATCTCGTTCAGTTGGTGGTCGCCGCGCACGAGCAGCAGCACGAAGGTCTCGCCCTGCATCACGGCGATCGCCTTCACCGTGCGCGCGAGCGGCAGCCCGAGCAACTCGGCCACGTCCTCGCAGCGCGCGCGGCCCGGTGTGGGGACCTTGCGCATCGCGGGTCCGGGCGCAGGGCGCGGCGCGGCGGGCGCGAGCGCCTCGGCGAGCTCGACGTTGGCCGCATACGCCGAGTCCGTGCTGTAGGCGATCGCGTCCTCGCCGGAGTCGGCCAGCACCTGGAATTCATGCGATCCGGTGCCGCCGATCGCGCCCGTGTCCGCCGCCACCGCGCGGAACGCGAGACCGAGGCGAGTGAAGATGCGGCTGTAGGTGTCGTACATATTGCGGTATTCGCGCTCGAGGTCCGCGTGGTCGAGGTGAAACGAGTAGCCGTCCTTCATCACGAACTCGCGGCCGCGCATCACGCCGAAGCGCGGCCGGCGCTCGTCGCGGAACTTGGTCTGGATCTGGTAGAAGTGCAGCGGCAGCTGGCGGTAGCTCCTGAGCTCCGCGCGCGCGAGGTCCGTGATCACCTCCTCGGAGGTGGGCTGGAGGACGAAGTCGCGCTCGTGCCGGTCTTTCAAGCGCAGCAGCTCGGAGCCGTAGGACTGCCAGCGGCCCGATTCCTGCCACAGCTCGGCCGGCTGCACGACGGGCATCGCGAGCTCGATCGCGCCAGCGCGGTTCATCTCCTCGCGTACCACGCCTTCCACCTTGCGCAGCGCGCGCAGGCCGAGCGGCAGCCAGGTGTAGACGCCCGCCGCCAGGCGCCGGATGTAGCCGGCGCGAAGCATCAGCCGATGGCTGACGAGCTCGGCGTCGGCGGGCGCCTCCTTGATCGTGCCCAGATGGAATCTCGATGTGCGCATCGGTTGCGCGCCGCATTGTCATTGCGGAGCGCCTATGGAAAAATGCCGGAGGATTCTAACTTAGGTGGTGTGGCCATGCTCGACCGGGACGGGTATCGCCCGAACGTCGGCATCATCCTCGCCAACGGCCGCAACGAGGTGTTCTGGGGCAAGCGCATCAGGCAGGACGCGTGGCAGTTTCCCCAGGGCGGCATCAAGCGCGGCGAGACGCCCGATGCGGCGATGTACCGCGAGCTCGAGGAGGAGGTCGGCCTCCGGGCGCAGCACGTGCGCGTCCTCGGGCGCACGCGGCACTGGCTGCGCTACGAGGTGCCGGCGAAATGGGTGCGCCGCGACGCGCAGGGCGCGTACCGCGGCCAGAAGCAGATCTGGTACCTGCTGCGCATGGTCGGACGCGATTGCGACGTCAACGTGCGAAGCACCGAAAAGCCCGAGTTCGATGCCTGGCGCTGGCACGAATACTGGGTACCGCTGGAGAACGTGATCGAATTCAAGCGCGAGGTCTACCGCCAGGCGCTGGCCGAGCTGCACCGCTATCTCGGCGCGGACCGGCGCCGCCGCCCGCGCGGCGGCGTCGAGGCCGGCACGTCCTGAGCGGCCTGCCCCGCAAGGAGGCGACATGGAACGGCAATACCACGCACTTCCGATCCGAGAACTGGGCCCGGGGGCGGGCTTCCGCCGGCCGCAGCAGGCGCGGCCCGCGCGCGTGAGCCGCGAATCGCCCGCGATCGACGTCATGACCGATCTCACGCTCGCGAGCCCGGCGACGATCCGGCCGCGCGCGCCGATCGAGGCGGCCAATCGCTACATGGTCACGCGCGGCGTTCGGCTGCTGCTCGTGGTGGACGCTCGCGACGTGGTGCTCGGGCTCGTGACGGCGACCGACATCCTGGGCGAAGCCGCCCTGCGCGACGCCGTCGAACGCGGCGTGCCTCGCGAGGAACTCGCGGTGTCCGATGTCATGACCCCGGCCGCTCGCTGCGAGGTGATCGAGCTCGCCGACGTCGAGGGCGCGCGCGTCGGCCACGTGATGGAGACGCTGCGCCGCGCCGGACGCCAGCACGCGCTGGTCGTGGACCACGACGCGATCGCCCCGCCGACGCCGCTCGACCGCGCAGCCGAGCGCGCCATGGTGCGCGGCATCTTCTCGCTGACGCAGATCGCTCGCCAGCTCGGCGTACCGGCCCCGCAGCCGGGCGAGGTGGCGCGTACCTTCGCCGAGATCGAGTCGATCTTCCGCCACTGAAACCACGAGCCAGGCATGAAGACCCTTGAAGGCACGAAGACCCATCCGAGCGTGCAGACTTCGCCCGAGGCGCGCGCGGCGCTTGCCGCGGATCTCGCTTGAGGCGCGCCGCGCCGCTGCTGGTCCTGCTGGCCGGGGCACTGCTCGGCGGGTGCGCCGCGCCCGCGGCGAACGACCAGTCCGACTGGGAGCGCGAGAGAGAAGAGACCAGCCTTCGCAACGTCGACGTCGCGCCGCCGGCCTTCCCGCGCGAGCGCGACCTGATCTCGTTCAGCGTCAGCGCGGCCAGCGATTTCAAATTCTTCATCGACGGTGCGTCGATCGCGCCCGCGGCGGACGGCGTGGTGCGCTACGTGCTCGAGGCGCGCAGCCGGCAGGGCGCGCGCACGGTGAACTTCGAGGGCATCCGCTGCCAGTCCGGCGAGTACCGCATTTACGCGACGGGCACCGACGCAGGGGAGTGGATCCGGCGCCCCAGCCCCTGGCGGCAGATCAAGGCGGGCAACGACGCCGATCGCTGGCACGAGGCGCTGGCGATCGAGTACTTCTGCCCGCTCGGCGTTCCCATCCGTAGCCGGGCCGAGGGCGTGGATGCACTTCGCCGCGGCGTCAGCCCGCGTCGCGCGCCGAGCGAATCCTAGTCCGGGACGAGCAGCACGAGATTGTCGCGGTGAATCACCTCGGGCCCGTCGACGTAGCCGAGGATGGACTCGATCTCCGCGGAAGGCCGGCGCATGATGAGCCGTGTCTCCGAGGCCGAGTAGTTGACCAGGCCGCGCGCGATCTCGCGCCCCTCGGGGTCGAGGCAGCCGACCACGGTGCCGCGCTCGAACTCGCCGTGCACGGCGCCGATGCCGACGGGCAGCAGGCTCTTGCCATCGCGCACGAGCGCGCGCGCCGCGCCCGCGTCGAGCGAAAGTCGCCCGCCCACCGCCAGGTGGTCCGCGAGCCATTGCTTGCGCGCCGCGAGCGGCGTCGTCTGCGCGAGCAGCAGCGTGCCGACGCGCTCGCCGCGCGCGAGCCGCAGCAGCACGTCGGGCTCGCGGCCCGAGGCGATCACGGTGTGCGCGCCGCTGCGCGCCGCGCGCTTGGCCGCCAGGACCTTGGTCAGCATGCCGCCGCGCGCGAGCGCGGAGCCCGTGCCGCCCGCCATGGCCTCGAGGCGCGGCTCGCCCGCATTCGCCTCCTCGACCAGGCGCGCCTCGGGCGCACGGCGCGGGTCGGCGTCGTAGAGCCCGGCCTGGTCGGTGAGGATGACGAGCGCCTCGGCCTCGACCAGGTTCGCCACCAGCGCGCCGAGCGTGTCGTTGTCGCCGACCTTGATCTCGTCGGTGACCACGGTGTCGTTCTCGTTGATGACCGGGATCACGCCCAGCTCGAGCAGCGTCGCGAGCGTGAAGCGCGCGTTGAGATAGCGCTGCCGGTCGGCCATGTCGGCGTGCGTGAGCAGCACCTGCGCGGTGCCCAGGCCGTGCTCGCGGAAGCACGACTCGTAGCACTGCACGAGCCCCATCTGGCCGACGGCCGCAGCCGCCTGCAGCTCATGCAGCGCATGGGGCCGGCGCGTCCAGCCCAGCCGCTGCAGCCCTTCGGCGATGGCGCCCGAGGACACGAGCGCGCAGCGTCGCCCCTGCGCGCGCAGCACCGCGATCTGCGCGGCCCAGCGCGCGATCGCGGCGACGTCGAGCCCGCGCCCGTCATTGGTGACGAGCGAGCTGCCGACCTTGACCACGAGCGTCTTTGCGCGGGCGATCGGGCTGGTCATGGGCTCAGGCGGCTCGCTGGCGAGCACGCGAGTCGCGCGGCGCCTCGGCGAGGAACCGGTACGCGGCGGCGCACAGCGCGCGGCAGCCCTCGCCGGTCAGCGCGCTGACCTTGAACCAGGGACGCTTCCAGCGCAGCGCGTGCAGGGCGCGCGCGACGCGCGCGTCGGCGTCGGGCGCCGAGTCGATCTTGTTGAACACGAGCCAGCGCGGCTTGCGCGCGAGCCCCGCGTCGTACTTGCGCAGCTCGCGCGCGATCGCGCGCACGCCGGCCGCGGGCTCGGCGCCGTCCGGCGGCGCGACGTCCACCAGGTGCAGCAGCAGCCGCGTGCGGGAGAGGTGGCGCAGGAACTGGTGGCCGAGCCCCGCGCCCTCGGCCGCGCCTTCGATCAGCCCCGGGATGTCGGCGACGACGAAGCTCGCGTCGAGGGCGATGCGCACGACGCCGAGCGAGGGATTGAGCGTGGTGAAAGGGTAGTCAGCGACCTTGGGCCGCGCGCTGGACACCGCGCGGATCAGCGTCGACTTGCCCGCGTTCGGCAGGCCGAGCAGCCCCACGTCGGCGAGGATGCGCAGCTCGAGCAGCAGCTCGCGCGCCTCCCCGGGCTCGCCGCGCGTGAACTGGCGCGGCGCGCGGTTCACGCTCGACTTGAAGTGCAGGTTGCCGAGTCCGCCGCGCCCGCCCTGGGCAAGCAGCGCGCGATCGCCGTCGCGCGCGAGATCCGCGATCGGTTCCCCGCCGTCGGCCTCGCGGAACAGGGTGCCGACCGGCACGCGCAGCTCGAGGTCGCCGCCCGAGCGGCCGTTCTTGTCCGAGCCGCCGCCGTCGATGCCGTCGCCGGCGTGGTGCAGGCGCGCGTAGCGGTAGTCGATCAGCGTATTGAGGTTGCGGTCGGCCATGGCCCACACGCTGCCCCCTCGGCCGCCGTCGCCGCCCGCCGGCCCGCCGCGCGGCACGGAGCGCTCGCGCCGGAACGCAGCGCTGCCGTCGCCGCCCTTGCCGGCGGTCACCTGGATGCGCGCTTCGTCGATGAATTTCATGGCCCGGAAACGAAAAAGCCCTACCGGACTCGATAGGGCTTCGTGATGGGAGAGGGCGCGGCCGTCAGGCCGGATCTACGCGCACGACTTTGCGTTGAGCGACGCCGGAGGTCGCATACTGCACACGGCCGGTCACCCGGGCGTAGAGCGTATGGTCGCGGCCGATGCCGACGTTGGTGCCGGCGCGCACCACGGTACCGCGCTGGCGAACCAGGATCTGCCCCGCGTTCACCTGCTCGCCGCCGTAGACCTTCACGCCAAGGCGCTTGGACTGGGAATCGCGTCCGTTGCGCGAGCTGCCGCCCGCCTTCTTGTGTGCCATGGTGCCTGCTCCCCGATCAGCTGCCGGCGACGATGTCGTCGATCCGGACTTCGGTGTAGTTCTGCCGGTGCCCCTGCGTCTTCTGGTGGTGCTTGCGCCGGCGCAGCTTGAAGATCTTGACCTTGTCGCCGCGGCCGTGGCCGAGCACGGTGGCCTTCACCTGGGCGCCGGAGACGAGGGGGGCGCCAACGCGCACCGCGTCGCCCGCGCCCACCATGAGGACCTCGTTGAAGGACACGGCCGTGCCGATCTCCGCCACGAGGGTTTCGACTCGCAATTGCTCGCCAGATTGCACACGGTACTGCTTGCCGCCGGACCTGATGATCGCGTACATGGGATGGTTGATTGTCGTTTCGAGGACGTTCTGCAAAGACTTGGAATTATAGAAGATTTCGTCGCCGCGCGTCAAAGCCCGATGTGCTAGGCTTCGCGCCCCGCCGCGCCCGTCATGCCGCCGTCCGCCGCCCGCGCCCCCCTGTCCTGCATCGCCGATGAGCTCCAGCGCGTCGACGAGCGGATACGTGCCCGGCTCGACTCCGACGTCGCTCTCGTGCGGCAGGTGGCCGATCACCTCGTCACCGGGGGCGGCAAGCGGCTGCGGCCAGCCGTGCTGCTGCTGGCGGCCGGAGCGCTGGGTTACCCGGGCGCGGCGCACCTCGAGCTCGCCGCGGTGATCGAGTTCATCCATACCGCGACGCTGCTGCACGACGACGTGGTGGACGAGTCGCGGCTGCGCCGTGGCCAGCCGACCGCGAACGCCGAGTTCGGCAACGCGCCCGCCGTGCTGGTGGGCGATTTCCTGTATTCGCGCGCGTTCCAGATGATGGTCGGGCTGGACAGCATGCGCGTGATGCAAGTGCTCGCCGACGCCACCAACACGATCGCCGAGGGCGAAGTGCTGCAGCTGATGAACTGCCACGATCCCGAGGTCGACGAGCCGCGCTACCTCGACGTCGTTCGCCGCAAGACCGCCAAGCTGTTCGAGGCCGCGGCGCGGCTGGGGGCGGTGCTGGCGGACGCGCCGCCGGCGATCGAAGACGGCGTCGCGGGCTACGGCAGGCACCTGGGCACGGCGTTCCAGGTGATCGACGACGTGCTCGATTACTCCGGCAGCGCCGATGAGATCGGCAAGAACCTGGGCGACGACCTGGCTGAAGGCAAGCCTACGCTGCCGCTCATTCGCGTGATGCAGGCGGGCACCGCGGCGCAGCGCGCGCTCGTGCGGCGCGCGATCCTGGAGGGGGGGCGGGAGGACTTCGGGCCGGTGCTGGGGGCGATTCGCGCCTCTGACGCGCTCGACTACGCGCGCGCGGCCGCGCAGCGCGAGGCCGACGCGGCGGCGAGCGCGATCAATGGCCTGCCGCCCTCGGCGTACCGGGATTCTTTGCTAGAATTGGCGGCCTTTTCGGTCACGCGCCGCAGCTAGTCGCGACCCTCGGTTCGGGGTGTAGCTCAGCCTGGTAGAGTACTGCGTTCGGGACGCAGGTGTCGCTGGTTCGAATCCAGTCACCCCGACCAAATCCTGCTTGATCATTCGGACGCGGGCGTCCAGTCCCCGCCCAGCGCCTTCACCAGCTGCACCGTGCCCGCGATGCGCCGCATGCGAATCGTGAGGGCGGCGGTCCGTGCCTGCAGAAACACGGCCTGGACCACGACCACCTGCTGGTAGGCGATGGTGCCGGCCTTGTACTGATTGAGCGAGATGTCGACCGACAGCTGCGCCGCGCGCACCGCTTCGTCCTGCGCCGCGGCCTCGGCTTGGAGGATGCGAAGCGCGGCGAGATTATCTTCCACCTCGGCGAACGCCTGCAGCACGGTGCCGCGGTAGGCCGCGACCGCTTGGTCGTACTCGGCGCTCGCCTGCGCCGAGACCGCGCTGCGCCTTCCGCCGTCAAATAGCGTAAGCGCGAGCGCGGGGCCGACCGCCCAATAGCTGGCGGCCTGCGTGAACCACAGGGACGTCGTCCAGGCCTGGTACCCCGCCTGGGCGCCCAGCGTCGCCACCGGGAAGTACGCCGCGCGGGCGACGCCGATCTGCGCGTTGGCGGCGGCGACGCGGCGCTCTGCGGCCGCGACGTCCGGACGACGCTCGAGCAGGTCTGCCGGCAAGCCCGTGGCGGGAATGGGCGGCAGCGTCGCCGTCAGCTCACCGGGAGGCACCGAGTAGGTCGCCGCGGGCCGGCCGAGCAGCACTGCGATCGCGTGCTCGAGCTGCGCACGCTGGATGCCGAGGTCGATCAGCTGCGCGCGCGTGTTGTGCAGCTGCGTCTCCGCCTGCGCCACATCACCCCGCGACGCGACGCCGACGGCATAGCGATTGCGCGTCAGGGTGACATTGCGCTCGTATTCCGCAACCGTGCTCGCGAGCAGCTGGCTCTGTGTATCGAGCGCGCGCACCTGGTAGAAGTCCACCGCGAGCGTGGCCTGCACCGAGAGCCGCGCGTTGGCCAGGTCCCCCGCGCTCGCCTGCGTCGCCGCGTCGCCCGACTCGACCAGGCGCCGGATGCGCCCCCAGAGGTCGGCCTCCCAGGAGGCGCTCACCCCGAGATTGTCGATCGTGTGGCGGCCCGAGGAGGTGCCGATCACCGGCCCGGTTGCAGTCGAGGGTTGCGACACGGTGCTCGAGGCGGTCGCGTCCACCGTCGGCCACCACTGGGCGCGCGACTGGTCCGCGAGCGCTGCGGCGACGCGCACCTGCGCCTCGGCCGCCGCGATCGTCTGGTTGGAAACGTCCAGATGGCCCATCAGCGAGTCGAGCTCGGGATCGGCGAACGCCGCCCACCAGGGGCCGCCCGCCGCGGCGTCGCGCGGCTCGGCCGGCTTCCAGTCCTTCGATTCCTTGTAGGCGGTCGGAACCTCGAGCGTCGGCCGGACGTAATCCGGCCCGACCGTGCAGCCGGACACGAGCGCCGCGAGCAGCAAGAGGCGCTTCACGCGCTTCACGTTGCCTGCGGGGCGGGTGCCGCCCGACCGAGCCGGGCCCGCACCCACAGGCGGAATCGATCGAGGTAGAGATAAACCACCGGCGTCGTGTACAGCGTGAGCAGCTGGCTGACCAGCAGGCCGCCGACGATCGCGATGCCGAGCGGCCGGCGCAGTTCGGCGCCCTCGCCGAAGCCGATCGCGAGCGGGATCGCGGCGAGCATCGCCGCCAGCGTGGTCATCATGATCGGCCGAAAGCGCATCAGGCAGGCTTCGAAGATCGCCTGCTCGGGCGCAAGGCCCCGGCTGCGCTGCGTCTCGAGCGCGAAGTCGATCATCATGATCGCGTTCTTCTTCACGATGCCGATCAGCAGGATGACGCCGATCAGCGAGATGATGTCGAGGTCCGAGCCGGAGAGCATGAGCGCCAGGATCGCGCCCACGCCCGCCGAAGGCAGCGTCGACAGGATCGTCACCGGGTGCACGTAGCTCTCGTAGAGGATGCCGAGCACCAGGTACACGGTGACGAGCGCGGCGAGGATCAGCCAGGGCTGGTTCTGCAGCGAGGACTGGAAGGCGCGCGCGGTGCCCTGGAAGCCGCCGTGGACGCTGGCCGGCACGCCGATGCGGGCCATCGCCGCGTTGACGGCGTCGGTCGCCTGCGACAGCGACACGCCTAGCGGCAGGTTGAACGAGATGGTCGCGGCGGCGAATCCGCTCTGGTGGTTGACGGCGAGCGGCGTGTTGGTGGTCTCGTAACGGCTGAAGGCGGCGAGTGGCACCTGCGTGTCGCCCGCACCCGGCACGTAGATCAGCTTCAGCGACTGGTCGCCCTGCCAGTACTCGGGCGCCGCCTCCATGATCACGCGGTATTGGTTGAGCGGGTTGTAGATGGTCGAGACGATGCGCTGGCCGAAGGCGTCGTTCAGCGTCGCGTCGATCTTGCTCGTGGTGACGCCGAGCCTCGCGGCGGCGTCGCGGTCGATCACCAGCGACGTCTGCAGCCCCTTGTCCTGCTGGTCGGTGTTGACGTCGACCAGCTCGGGCAGGTCGGCGAGCGCGTAGCGCACCTTCGTCTCCCACGCGCGCAGGTCGCCGAGCTCGTCGGCGAGCAGCGTGAACTGGTACTGCGCATCCGATTGGCGGCCGCCGACGCGGATGTCCTGCACCGGGACGAGGAACAGGCTCCCGCCGGGCTCCTTGGCGAGCTTGCCCCGCAGCCGCGCCACCACGCCCGCGGCCGAGAGCCTGCGCTCGGCGAGCGGTTTCAGCGACACGAACATGAAGCCGCCGTTGCGCCGGCCGCCGCCGGTGAAGCCGACTACGTTCTCCACCGCCGGGTCGGCGCGCACGATGGCGATGAAGTCGGCGAGCTTCTGGCGCATCAACTGGAACGACGATCCCTGGTCGCCCTGGATGCCGCCGACCAGGCGCCCGGTGTCCTGCTGCGGGAAGAATCCCTTGTGCACGGCGACGTACAGGTGGAAGTTGAGCGCGACGGTGGCGGCGAGGACGAGCAGCATCAGCCAGCGCCAGCGCAGCGCCCAGCCGAGCGTGACGCGGTAGCCGGCGAGCATGCGGTCGAAGGCGGCCTCGCTGGCGCGGTACAGCCCTCCGTGGGGCGCGTCGCGCTCGGGGCGCAACAGCACGGCGCACATCGCGGGCGTGGTCGCGAGCGACACCGCGAGCGAGATCAGGATCGCGACCGAGAGCACCACGGCGAACTCGCGGAACAGGCGTCCGACGATGCCGCCCATGAGTAAAATCGGGAGGAAGACGGCGATCAGCGAGGTGCTCATCGAGAGCACCGTGAAGCCGACCTCATTGGCACCTTTCAACGTGGCTTCGAGCGGAGAGAGGCCGTCATCAATGTAGCGGCTGACGTTTTCCAGCACGACGATCGCGTCGTCGACGACAAAGCCGGTGGCGACCGTCAGCGCCATCAGGGACATGTTATCGAGACTGTAGCCCATCAGGTACATGACGCCGAAGGTGGCGACCAGCGATACCGAAACCGCCACAACGGGAATCAGCGTGGCGCGCCAGTTCCGCAAAAAAGCGAACACCACAAGAATCACCAGCATGATGGCAAGGATCAGCGTCCGCTCCACGTCATGCAGCGATGTGCGGATCGAGGTCGATCGGTCGGACACCAGCTTGAGATCGATGGCGGGCGAGATCGATGCGCGAATCGGGGGCATCAGCGCCTTCACGCGATCGACGGTCGATATGATATTGGCTCCGGGCTGCCGGTAGAGAATGATGAGGACCGCCGGCTTGCCGCCGTCCAACCCGGCGTTGCGCAAGCTTTCGACCCCGTCGGTGACCTTGCCGATGTCGGACACGCGAACCGGCGCGCCGTTGCGGTAGGCGAC
>JBOIFE010000003.1:0-23233 GCA_050741015.1 Burkholderiales bacterium
GATGTGGATCGAACACATGACCTCTCCCTTACCAAGGGAGTGCTCTACCACTGAGCTACATGGGCCGCCGCATCTCAATCTGCGCATCCTGCCACCCGCAAAAACTCTGGAGCGGGTGAAGGGAATCGAACCCTCGTCATAAGCTTGGAAGGCTTCTGCTCTGCCATTGAGCTACACCCGCCACGTTCATCTCACCCGCACCCCGTACTTCTGCGCCTTGCCGCCGGAACCGCCCGATGCTGCTGGTGGAGGGGGTTGGATTCGAACCAACGTAGGCGCAAGGCCAACAGATTTACAGTCTGCCCCCTTTAGCCGCTCGGGCACCCCTCCGGCGAAACCGGAAATTATGTGAGAAATCCTCTGCTTAGTCAAGACATTGGAAGGGCGTTTCGATCTCGGCCGCGGTGACGTCCGCTACGATTCGGCCCGCCGCAACGGGCGCCAAGTGCATCAATGAGTTACGTGCCGAATCGCGTTCTCGACGCCATCTCGCGGAGCGCTGCCAACGCGCTGTAGCACGCCAGCCATGCCGTCTTGGGGTTGTCCGGCGCGGGAACGTTCTCGAGGACAACCGTGAAGCGGCCGCTCTTGCCCGAGACGCGGATCGTGTGCGTGTTGTGGGTCAGCTTCGGGTCCGCGACGACCTCGAGGCGCGTGCGAGAAAGTCCGATTCCGGCCATCGAAAGAACCGCGGCGATGTTCACATTCTGCGGAAAATGCGGCACACCTTCGCGCGCGCTGCCCGAGAAGAGCGTATGCGCCGCGGTGAGTCGGTCCAGATCGACGCCGCTGGCCCGCACATAGGGGATTCCCGACCACGCGCGCGGCGGCTTCGCGACGCGGATCGAAACATCGTCCACGCCGGCAACGCACGCCGCCTTGAGCGCGTCCAGCCCGCCAATGCCGCCCGACGGCACATACAGTCGTGCCGCGCCTTGCTCGGCTGCGGCCTGCGCAGCAGTCAGCAACTCGTCGTCCGCCAGCGCGCCCGCCGACAGTACGATGACGCTCACGCCCGACTTGAGCATCGGCACCAGGTGCTCGCGCACGGCATCGTGCGACGCCGCCTCGAGGACGACCTCGGGTCGAAGCGCCAGCAGCGAGGGTCGATCGATCACGAACGGGAGCGCGTGCTCGCGCGCCATGTCGGCGCCCCGGGACGTACGGCTTCGTCCGGCAACGCCGACAACCTCGACGCCGGGCAGGTCCCCGCGTCCGAGGTGATCCAGAATCAGGCGCGCGATGGTGCCGGCGCCCAGCAAGCCGATGCGCATCAATCTCGGACAGTCGGAAAAACCGGCATTCCGTCCCTAGGAATACCCGGGGGCGGCAAAGTATTATTATCTGTCAGGGAGCCCTCGCGTGCGCATATCAATCCTCGAAGACGATTCGGACCAGCTTGCGCTCCTCAAGCGCTGGCTGACTGAGGACGGTCATGACGTCCACGGCTACCTGACCGGACGCGACGCGATGAAACACGCGGGCCGGGAGAGCTTCGACCTGTTCGTGCTGGACTGGCAGGTGCCGGATGTGTCGGGAGCGGACGTCCTGATGTGGCTGAGGACGAACGTGTCCAAGCGCGTTCCGGTACTTTTTGTCACGGTGAGGGACTCGGAGCAAGACATCGTGTTCGCTCTGGAAAACGGCGCCGACGACTACATGGTGAAGCCCGCGCGCCGACAGGAGCTCCTGGCGCGCGTCCATGCGCTGCTTCGACGGGCGTATCCCCGCGTGGAGGAAAAGCTCCTGTCGTTTCCGCCTTACGAGATCGACCTTACGCGAGGGGAGGTCCGGCGAAGCGGTGCCAAAATCGACCTGACCCCGAAGGAATTCGAGCTCACCGTCGTGCTGTTCCGGAATCTCGGCCGGCTGCTGTCACGCGGCCATCTGCAGGAAGCAGTCTGGGGACGCAGCGGGGACCTGGTGACTCGAACTGTCGACACGCACGTCAGCCAGGTGCGAAAGAAGCTCGACCTGCGCGCTGAAACCGGGTTCCGCGTGGTGCCGATCTACAACTACGGCTATCGGCTGGAGCAGGTGGGCGAAGGCGCAACCAGCGCCGCCTGAACTGCTACTTCAGCTGTTGGACCCGCTGCGCGGCGTAAGCCTTGACGTCGTCGGCCAACCCTCCGGCGGTAATCGCACGCCGGAATGCTTCGGCGGCTTCCGGGCGCTTGCCCAGCGACTCTAGCGAGATTCCCAAACCCACCCACGATGAGCCGGTCTGGGGTCCGGTAACGAGTGCGAGGCGATAGGCATTTGCCGCATCCGAATCGCGCCCGAGGCGCTGCATCACTGCACCCCTGAGGGAATAGTAATCGGCGCCGCGATCCGCGCCCTCGGACGCCTGATCCAGTACGGCAAGTGCACCCGGGTAGTCTCTTCCGTCCAGGCGAATGCGCGCAAGCGCCACGACGAAAGGCACGTAGCCCGGATTGCCCTTGAGCCCATCTTCCAACTGCGACCGGGCATCGGCAATCCGTCCCTGCTCGAGATAGAGGGCAACGAGCGTCTGCCGCGCCGCCCGATGCGCGGGATCCTCTGCAAGCGCTGCGGACAGGGCCTCCTCCGCATCGACCACGCGCCCCTGTTGCAACAGCAGCGCGGCGCGCCTGAATAGCGTTTCGGCCCGATCCGTTGGCGTGCGCTCATGCTCGCGCTTCTCGATTCGCGCGCGATCTGCCGAGGGCGCCTCCGCTTGCTCCTGTCGCGTTGGCACCGCCACTGGTTTGCGCGCGGCAGCGCCGCGGTCGCGCTCGATTCGCTTCGGACGCGGCGACCCGATCGGCGTGTCGATGGAAAGCGCCAGGCGCAGCGCCTCGATCGGCGTCGCAAGGCGTTCGGGCGCAGGTTTGGCGGGTGGCGTCGCGACTTGCGGAGCTGGAGACTTGGGCGCGGCGGCGGGTTCAGTCGCCGCGGTCGTAGCGGGAGGAGCCGATGGCGCCTTCGTGGCGACCGCAACCACGTTCGCGGGCGGGGTCGTCACCGCGGCCGGTTGGTGCTGCGTGTTCTCGGCCGCGCGATACGCCAGTTCCGTGGCGACGGGGCGCGGCTGGAGCTGGTAGACCACCCATACCGTCCACAGGGCCGCCACGAGCATCAGCCCGGCGACAATGCGCCAGAACCATTCGCGCCCGCTCGACTCGGGGCGTACGACCCGGACCTCCGGATGCGGTGCGTGTCCGGGCGGCGCCGCGCGCGCGTGGCGACGGTCGAGTTCCTGCAGCATCTTGTTGATGAGGCTCATCGGAGCGCTATTCGGCGCCGCGCGGCGCGCGCAATCGCGGCCACCACCAGGCACGTGCAGGTCCGGCCGCGGGCGTGTCGATTGCAGCTGCCCGCACGTGGCGTCGGGACGCAAATCGCCCGCCTTCCCCGAACACGAGCAGCAGCGCCTTGTGCGAAAGTATGTTGACGAGCCTCGGCACGCCTCGGCTTGCGCTGTGCAGCGCGCGCAGCGCACCGGCATCGAACAAGGGCGCGCCGGCATGGCCCGCGATCGCCAGTCGATGCTCCACGTAGGCGCCGATCTCGGGCCGGTCGAGACCGCGCAACGCGTACTGGAAGGTGATGCGCTGGCGAAGCTGCCGGATGGCCGGCGCAGCGAGCTTGCGGTCGAGTTCGGGCTGGCCGAAGAGCACGACCTGGAGAAGCTTGCGCTTTTCGGTCTCCAGATTGGTCAGCAGCCGCAACGTCTCGAGCGTCTCGATTGGCATGCCCTGGCTCTCGTCCATGCAGAGCACGACCTTGCGCCCCTGGCGAGCGTGGTCCAGGAGCACCCGCGTGATTCCGCGCAGGATATGGTGCTGGTCCGAGTCGGCCTCGAGCGGCACCGCGAGCTCCTCGGCGATCGCCAGGACGAGTGCGCGCGGCTCGAGATTGGGATTGGGGATATAGGCGCTCGCGCAAGCGGCATCCAGCGTGCCGAGGAATTTGCGGCACAGCAGCGTCTTGCCGGTGCCAACCTCCCCGGTGATCTTGATGAAGCCCTCGCCGTTGCCGACCGCGATCAGCAGCGTGTTCAGTGCCTCCTGGGTGCTGCGGCACGCGTAAAAGAAGCTGGTGTCCGGCGTGATGCCGAACGGAGGCTCGCGCAATCCGAAATGGCGGAGGTAGTTCACTTCGCCGGGGGTTCCTGGCCGGGTCGCGACATGAAGCTGTCGATGCGTTCGCGGGTGTCGCGCAGGTCCTGCGCCCAGCTGCCTTCGTTCTGGATGATGGTCGGCTTGAGCAGGATCACGAGCTCGCGCTTCTGCACCTGGCGATTGGAGTTCCGCAGCAGGAAGTTCGAATCGGCGACACCGGGGATTCCGCTCCTGTCGTCCTCCAGCGAGGAGGTCATCAGCCCGCCGATGGCCACGATGTTGCCGTCGGTCACCCGCACTATCGTGTCGGTCTCGTTGACTGCAGACTGGGCAAGCGGCAGCGTGATCGACGGGATACTGCCTCCGAGGCTGACCACTGTGGGAGCCTCCGTGACATTGCTGATCGACGGGTGCACGTGCAGCGTGATGTTGCTCTGTTCATCGATCTGTGGCGTGACGTCCAGCATGATCCCCGAAAAAAACGGGGCGACCGTGACCGTCGGAGTCTGCTGAGTCGTCGAGCCCGTGACCGACGTGACCGTCGATACATTGGTGACGAAGAACTTGTCGATGCCGACCTTGAGTACCGCCTTCTGGTTGTTGAGCGTCGCGATACGCGGGCTGGAGAGCACCTGCGTCGTTCCCTGGGTATCCAGGAACTGCAGCAGCGCGGCAAAATTGGAGGACTGGAACGCCAGCCCGAACACCGCGCCCGGGGTCGTCGCGAGCGTCGTCGCGGTCGCGACCGAGCCCAGCAGCGGGTTCACGGTGACGCCGTTGCCGCCCAGATTCGAGCCGCTGCCACTGGTGCCAAGGGTCGTATCGTTGCCGAACTGACCGATCACACCGCGCGGACTCGCGCCGGCGCGGAACAACGCCCAGTTGATGCCGGACTGGTACCCCTCGGCCAGGGTCACCTCGATGATCTTCGCCTCGAGCATCACCTGTCGCTCGACGACAATCCGCGTCTCGCGCAAGTAGCGTTCCACGGCACGAAGCTCACGCGGAAAAGCGCGTACCAGCACGACGCCCGACTGCGGCGTGACCACGACCGAGCGCCCATCCGCGGTGCCCACGATTGCCGTGAGCGCCGATTTCAGGTCGCCCCAGAAGTCGCTCTCGACCTCCGTAGTCACGCGAGAAGCGGTCTCCGTTGTCTGCGGTATCGGGGTCAGGTTTTGCGAATTCGTCGAATATGACGGAGGGTACGGATTGGAAGGCGTGGCCGAACTTGGGGCCCCCGTGGGCTGCGCAGCGGAAAGCGAGCTCGACTGGACCTTGACCTCGCTCTCGCCATGGCGCTTCCCGACCAGGTAGTTGACCTGGTAGATCCTCGTCTGCAGTCCCGCGGGCTGCACGAAAATTCGCGTCCCCTCGATCCGGTAGTCGTAGCCGTAGATCTCGCGCAACGCGTCGAGCGCCTCACGCACCGTGGTGTCCTTGAGATTGACGGTGATCGCTCCGCCGACCTGCGGATTCAGCAGCATCGAGTAGCGCGTGCCCGAGACCAACGACAGGAACACCTGCTGCGCGGGTGCATTGTTGACCGACAGGTCGAACCGGGAGTCGATGGGGTGCCCTTCCACCGCGGGCATCGCCATTCGCAGCGGGGGCAGCAGCGCCTGGTCCGGCAGCGCCGGCGACTTCGGCGGCGGCGCCTTGATTGCCTGGTCGAATTCGGCACGGATCTTGGGATCCACGGACGTGGGACGCGGGGGCGGCGCCGCGCAGGACGCGGTCAACGCAATGAGAAGCCACGGGACAAGTCTGTTCATCGC
Source organism: Burkholderiales bacterium (assembly GCA_050741015.1). Classification (GTDB taxonomy): domain Bacteria; phylum Pseudomonadota; class Gammaproteobacteria; order Burkholderiales; family SG8-39; genus JAABQT01. The sequence continues at coordinate 5,864 of JBOIFE010000003.1, forward strand.
GGGTTTCCTTCCTCTTTGAGCGCAGCACCTCTTTCTTCGCGCGCCCGCCGTTGCACGTCGGGCAGAAGGTGGAGCGTTTCCTTGCGGTCGGCGTACCGGAGAACGACGGCGCCTTCCGAGATCGCGGTGACGGTGGCCTCGCCGAACTTCTCGCCAACCGCCACGGCATTGCCATCGATGACGGCCACGCGTCGACTGGGCGAGATGAGCACGGACTGCAGTCGGGGTCCGGCCGGCTTCTGCCCGGCGTCTGCCGGCCGCTCCGGCTCGACGATCGGTGGGCGCGTCGGATCGACCAGCGGCGCGGGTTGAGCGCGAGCCGCGCAGGCAAATCCTAAAACGATCACCACCAGGAGCGTGCGTTTCATACGACGAGCCACGCCTGGTCGAAACTGAGCGTGTACACGATCAGTTTCAGTGTAACGACCGGATATTCTGAAACCGACATTTCGGACTTGCCCCAATGCAGCTGCGTCGGCGCGCTTTCCAGCGCGCGCAGATACGCGTGCAGGTCCAGATAGCTCCCGGACACTGTGAGCTCCAGGCCGTGGCGGAACACGCGGCGCGCTTCGCCCGACTGCGCCGGCGTCAAGTCCGCCACCGGCAGCGTCTTCAGATCAAGCAGGTGAAGTCGCTTGTTTCGCTCCAGCATTTCCTCGAGCACCGTGCGCATGCGGTCCGGCGGCGTAAATTGACGCTGATCGTTCACGATCGTGGCATCCAGGCGCGCGATGTCCGCACGCAACGCCTGCACGCGGGCTCGATTTTGCGCGTCCGGGTCGACCTGCCGCTCGCGGGCGACGCGCTGCAACTCGGCCTGGATCGTGCGTAGTTCCGTCTCCGTTCGCTCGATGTCCGCCGCCAGCCTCTGTTGCCGAGCCCGCAGTGGCGCAAGCAGCGCAGAATTCAACATCACGATCATCAGCAAGGCCGCGGCGGCGAAGATCATCGCCCGCTCGCGAAGCGTGGCGGCGTCGATTCGTGCGACGTATCGAGCGATCAGTTCCTTCATCGCTTGCCTATCGGCGCCAGCCGCAAAGGCGCGGAAAAATCGAATTCTACGAACTGCGACGGCCCGGCGGGGTTCTGCGGCTCCCGCGTCACCGCCTCGCTGCGCGCCACGAGCTTGAGTTCGGTCACCAGGCGACCCCGCATCACGTCGTCGTCGTTCAGCAGCTTCAGGTACGCGGGGATCAAGTCCGGGTAGAGCACGCGTCCCTGGACGCGCAACGCATTCCCGCCTTCGCCGACGCTGAAGCGGGTGAGCCAGACACCCCGCATCGTGTGCCGCGCGAACGCCGCAAAGAATCTGGAAACGCCCTCCGTCGTGCCCAGTTCGCCTCCCTCCAGCGCGGTGAGCACGCTTTGGCGCGACGCGACCTCTCCCTCCAGGCGCGCAACCTCTGCGTCAAGCAACCTGCTGCGCCCCTGGCTACCGAGCTCGATGTATTGAGCGCGCTGCGACGCGAGCTGGCCTTGGTAGTCCGAGGCCGTCCGTCCCAGGCTGCGCGTTTGAACCAGCGCGTAGGCATAAAGCAGCAGCATGCCGAGTACGATGATGCCCAGGCTCTGCGCCATCGTGCGCGCGGAGAAATACTTCTCCTGACGCATGAAGAGCGGATTGAAGAGGTTGATCTGCTGGCTCACGGCGAATCGCTCAGAGGGCTTTTTCTTCGTTGCGCAGCGACGCGCCGATCAGGTGGAACATGCGCCATTCGTCCGCGGGCGCCATCTCGGCACGCGCGCCGAAGGCGATCGAACCTCCGAGAGACGCGCGCTCGACCGGCAGATCCAGGTTCGCGCCAAGGAACTCGAGCAGCCCCGAGTCCTGCTGCTCGGGCGCAAGCATGAGCTTGCCGACAGGCGCATAGGCAAACTGCCGATCCAGGTGGTCGAAAGTCCGCTGCAGCTCGAGCAGCACGCGCTGGCGTCCGTCATCGCGCGCCGCGCCGGCGTCCGGCCCGAGCTCCCGCGCACCGGCCTCGATCCGCCGCGACATGAGCAGCTCGTGCCGGAAATTGACCGTTAACAGGCTCTGGTCCTGGTCGACGTAGAGCATCGCCACGCCCCGGCCCTCGGGCTCGTAAAGCGACGCCACGTTGCGCTGCGCGAGCTCCGGGATGTCGATCACCGTCAATGCAATGCGCGCCGTCTCGAAGCGCTTGATGCACGACTGGATGACGTCGTTTCGGGCCGCGACCGCGTACATCGACGCGCCGCGTTCGTTGGCCGCCCCCGCCGACGGCACCGCGAGCACGTCGATCGTGGCGTCATCGGCGTGATAGTCGAGCATGTCCTTGATGCGCCAGCGGACCGCGGTCTTGAGCTCCAATTGCGGCACGTTGGGCGCGTCCACCTGCAGCAGCTGGTACTCGCCCGTGAGTAGCAACGTCGAGCACTGGTAGCGCTGCAGCTCCAACTCCTTCGCCATCCGGTCGGCTCCTGCGAATTCGCCCTCCAGCGCGTGCGCGCCGCACCAGTCGATGACCGGCGCGCCGCCGGACTGGTATTGGCCGTGGACAAGATGCAGCGCGTCGGGCAGCAACCGGATTGCAAGCCACCCAGGTTCCTTCGTGATGCGTTTGAACGGCCACTTCATTCCGGCAAGTCCCCCCAACCCGCTGATTTACTTGAAATTAGATCAATAAGGGCTTGTTGTCAATGCGTTTTCTGCAAGATTCGGATATTCCCGGCTATCCGACTTCCCGTTCCGGCACTAGTTGGCGACGGTGAGCTGCAACTGGCGTTCGGCATAGTTAGGCCCCGGCGCCGCGGACGGGCAGCTGGCCGCATTGCATCCGGTGGAGCGCACGAGATAGGTCCGCACCGACACCCCTCCCTCGGTTTCCACGCCGGGAGAACCGCAGGTGACAGTCGCGCTGAACGACACCGCCGCCCCTGGCGAGATCTGCGGAAGCGCCATCGTGGTGCTCGTCGGCGAGGCGAGCGAGGCGGCGGCGCAAGCGATCGCGAAGGCGCCCGCCGGTGCCTGCAGGATCTGGTAGGCCCCCCACTCGAGACCCGTTCGAGAGGCCTGATAGGCGCGCGCGCCCTGCTCGTCGAGCGCGGACGCAGCGATCTGCGTGTTGGACTCCGAGAGCAGGTAAGCGCCGATGCTGGCGAGTATCACGATGATAAATACGGCGAGAACGAGCGCGAACCCGCGCGCGCGGCGAAGGGGATGTCTCATGGCGTGTTGTTCACGTGGACCGTGTCGTAGAGACCGACCTGCTCGAGCGAGCCATCGAAGCGCGCCTTCTGCAACTGCAGCTGCAAGGTGAGCAGGCCGTATTGCCCGGTCACGCTTGGGGTGTAGTCGAAGCTGCAGGCGGACACCCTCTCCGCGACCAGCGCCGAGGACCCGCCGAATGTGGTCGGTTGCGTGGGGCCCAGCGCATAGCCCCAATAGCGGCGCAACGTCCCTGCGGACGCGTTGCACTCATACGTCACAGGTCCGGAGATGATGTAGAAGCGCTTGCCGGGCAAATCGTGCAGCGCGCGCTGGAAGCTTGTAGCGGCGAACGTCAGGCGATCTCGGGACGTTTCCGTCGTGTCCAGTCCGCCCAGAGTCACCCAATTGAGCGTGCCCGCGGTCTGATAGGCGTCTTGCCCGGTATAGCCCGGCCCGAAGTTGTTCAGCACAAGCCGATCGCTGCCGGTGGCGACCGTGGACGCATCCGGCAGTTTGCCGATCGTCTTGAAGCAGGTATCGCCGCCGGCAAGATCGAATGAGAGCTGGTCGTTGTCCGGCGACGTCAAAGCGGTGTCGTTGTTCGCGCAGTTGGTCCCGCCCGCCGTCCCTCCGCCGGATGCACGGTAGCGCCCCGCGGTCCGAATCTGGATGAATTCCAGGTAGATCACGCCGGCGCTGGCCGTGACGCGCACACTGTTGGGCAGCGCCAACCGGACGTCACGTCCGACGCGCTGGAGGGCATTGTCTGCAATGTCCGCGAGCTCCGCGCGCACGGCAATGTCGTTCGCCTGGCGCAGCGGCGTGACGAAGAACACTACCGTGCCGACGATGATGCCGACGACGACAATCGACACCACCAGCTCGACGAGCGTGAATCCGCGTTCAGGGAGAGTTCGGCGCATAGCGGACGCGGTATCCCTGCAGAGTGACTGCAACGCCGGCGGGGCCCGACACAGTGACCTGGATGCGTAGCGCGGCCGTATTCGGCACGGCGGACGGCAATTCGGCGCCCGCATCGACGATGGTCACACTTGCGCTGTACGCGGCCAGTCCTGCGACGGCAATGCCGTTGATATCGACGATGCCCGACATCGAAAATCCGTTGTAGTCGCTTACGTTGTCGAATCGCGGCGTCGCGTAGCGCGTCTCCCCCGCCTCCGGCCCGATCGTTCCGGACTCGCGCATCGCCGCGGAGGTGCAGCCGGTCTCGGAGGTCTCCGTAAACACGAGCGCATCGTCGGGATCGCAATAGGTGAACGGGTGGAGCTCGATCTCCTCCATCAGCGATACCGCGATCGCCACCACCTGCTTTCGTACGACCGGGTCGACGCTCGCGCGCGTCAATTGGCTGTAGAGCGCCGCCATTCCGGCCATGCCGACGCCGAGCACGACTATGAACACGACCAGCTCGATCAGCGACACGCCGCGTTGCCGGCTACTGGACATAGCCGGTCTCAGCATTGACGGTGATGGTGCGGCTACCAACCGTCACGGTCGCAGCCGAGCTCGGTTGCCCGAGCCCGTTGAATCCAAACGTGCCGGGCGCCGCGCTGACGCTCACTCCGGACGGGACGGGAAGCACGTAATTCTGGCCGTTGGCCAGCTGGGTTAGGGGGGTCGCGGTGATGACGCAGCTCGCATCGCCATAGAACAGCGCAACCTGGGTACCGCTGACCGTGACGAACACGCATCTTCGCTGCGCGACTGCGGCGCGCTGCGCGTAGCGCACGCCGGACCGCACCTGCTCGTGGTACCACGCGGCATTCGCGGTCCGCAGATCGAATTGCGGGATCGCGATCGCCGCGAGGATGGCCAGCACGACAATCACGAGTACCAGCTCCATGAGCGAGTATCCCTGTTGCCGCGCGCTCACCCGCCCGCTCCTTGCATTCCCTGCGCGAGGAACGCCTCGACGCGCTGGCGCTCCTGCACGACCGCGGGGTCGAGAGGCGCAAGCTGAACCGCACGCTCGACCCAACGGTGAAAATCGTCGGGCGATGTGGTGCTCCCCAGCAGCTTGCGATGCCGGCGCTCGACCGAGATGAGGCCGAGCAGGATCGTCACCTCGTACGGATTCGCCTCAAATCCGGATTCGAACGCCTGGACGGCGAGCCTCGCCGCGGCGGGCTTGCGGGACGATCTCGCCTGATTGTCCCAGAACTGGCCCGCGTACCAGTGATAGCGCCAGTCCGCCGGTTCGACGCGGGCCGCGATCGCCAGCCACAGCGCAGCGTCCTGGCTCGCGCCCCGCGAATAGCGATGCATGCCCCACGCCGCCACGGCCTCGGCGACGAGGGGACGGGCAAGCACGATCATCGCCAGAACGACAGCGATCCTTCGCAATCGCCGCCACCCAGGGACGTGACCCGCGGGCACGCTTGGGCGGGCATTCCCGCTCGCGAGCCGTGCGTCGAGCGCGCCGAGCAGTCCGCCATAGAGCACCAGGCACGCCGGGACATGGAACGGAAAATCCACGAGCGCGTGACACGCCATGGACGCGGCGGCTGCCGTAGAGGCAACGACGAATCGCCGCTCGTCGGGAGCGATATCTACCAACCGACGATAGCCGAGCCAAAGCGGCAACAACGAAATCCCGAGGATCCCCGCCAAACCCAGCGGTCCGAGCTCCTGCAATGACTGCAGGTAGTCGTTATGGACGAACCACGTCTCGTTGGTCTGCCCATAGGCCGGCGTACGCTCGTGGTGCTGCTCTAGCTGGTATTGAAACGTCAGGTAGCCGTTTCCGGTCAGCGGACTTGCCCTCCAGGCGTTCCAGGCCAGGGCATAGAGTTCGAGCCTCCCAAGCGTCGACTCCTTGCGTGCCGCATCCGTCGCGGGTCGATTCATTTCGCTTGCATCGATTGCCGCGTCGACGTGCGTCGTTCGTAGGTTGTCCGAGGCAATCCAGCTCAGGGTCAGTGCAACTGCGACCGCCAACGCCAAACGCTTGTTAAGTGTCTGTGCGCGTAGAGACAGGACTGCGATCGCCGCACATCCGAATCCGAGCGAGACGGCCGCACCACGGCTCTGGGCGGCAAATACCGCGGCTGCGAAAAGCGCCGCGATTGCCACCAATCGAGTCGACATGCGTCCCTGCACCAACGTGGCCAGCATGAAGACGAGAACGACGTTCAGCATGGCGGCGTAAACCGCCGCGGTTTCAAAGAATGCGTGGGCCCGAATCGGCGGATCGCCCAGCGCCTGGGCGAGGCCGGCCGCGCAAGCGATCGCTCCAAGGGCCAGGATTCCCCAAGCGCACCAGAGGCGACGTGGTTCGTCCATGCACCTAGTCGATTCGAAAGACAGAAGCAGCAGGGTCGGCAAGTAAAGGCCCGCAGGGGTGTAGGCCGGGCTGACCAGCAGCGTGCTGCCAGCTACAAGGAGTGCGTATGCCCACACGGCGGAACGAAGTGCGCTCGAGCCTGGGCCCTGAGGCGACAGCCAGATTGACGCGCCGAGACCGGCACAGGCCAGCGCCCAGGGCGCTACCGTGCCAACCCGCGATCCCGCGACCGCGAGCACCAGCGCCAGAATGAAAAAGGGGGCCGCGAAGCCCCCCGTTGTCCATCTCATGCGGCGTATTCGGGCGGCTGACATGCCGCCCCCAATGAACTACGCTTCCCCGATCACGGGCCGCTGCACAGGCCCGTCGGGATCGTGGCGCAAGCGGTAACGTCCCCAGCGGTGCCCGTGAAAGATCTCGCGCACCCTGCACCGGTGAAGCTCCCGCCAGACGTGGTCGTATTGCCTACGATCGCAGTAGCCGTGTTTGCGGATCTCGTGGAAGCGAACAGCAGCACTGCAGACGACTGAAGCGCACCGCATGCCGCGTTGCCCACTGCCTGCTTCGCCTGCGTGGAGAGGTCGGTAAATTGAGGAATCGCGACCGCGGCCAGAATGCCGAGGATCACGATTACGACCACCAACTCGATCAGCGTGAAGCCCGCCTGCCTTAACATGCGCATGCCTCGATTCCTCTCAGGTCAATTATCCCGAAGTTGGCAGGCCCGTGAACCGCTCGACCCCTGCCTCCCATATCCCTATGTCTCATGTTAACTCGCATTTGAGCGAGTTTGCAACTGGCCTTTGTCAATTAGAGTCAATCGGTTCTGTCGACAATGTCAGATGGTTTGTGAAACATTTCACGGCACCGGCTCCCACCGGAAGGGGGCGACCGGCCTGAATTCCACCCCCCGGTAGGCGCCGTTTCCGGCGCGAACAATCCGCGTCCGATAGCGTATCTCGTTTTGCCTGCCGGTCTCTGCCTCCATCCGTAAGTGCCCCGCATGTCTGACCCGGTAGACCAACTCGTGCCGAAGCGAGTCGAAATACCAGGTCCCATCGGACACCGACGCCGGCGCGATTCCGGGAAATTCGCCTGCGTACGACGCGCCTGCCGTCGCCTCCGCCGTCACGAACGGGCTCGTCGATTCCAGACTGGCGATCGCCGCGGCGTCTCCCCTCAGCACGTAGAACGCGAGCCGGGCATAAAGCGCGGACTGAAGACTGCTGACGGACGCCTCCATGGTCGCCTTCTCCGCGATCTCCGCGACGACCAGCAGACGGTTCACCAAGATCGTGGCCAGGATGCCCACGATGGCGAAGTAGAGCGCGGACTGCAGGTAATTCCGCTGACGAATTGCCGGGATCACGCTGCAACGGCGCCGGAGTCGGGCCGCACTACTTGCTCAGCAGGACGTGACCCAGCCCCCAGATCGGCAGGAACACGCCCAGCGCGAGGATCAGGACCATGACGCCGAGTGCGATCGTCAGGATCGGCTCGATATTCGTGGCGAGGTTTTTGATTTCGTAGTCGACCTCGCGCTCGTACATGTCCGCGACTTCGGTCATGAGATCGTCGAGCTCGCCGGTTTCCTCCCCGACCGAAATCATCTCCAGCACAACCGGGGTAAATATGGCAGCCGCGGTCGCGGTGCGCAGCACCGACTCCCCCCGCTCGACGCCGTCACGCATCTGGTGGATTCGCAGCGCCATATGGGAATTCGAGACGACTTCGGCCACCACGGACATGCCCTGCACGATCGGGACGCCCGCGTGAATCGCGAGCGCCATGCCGCGCGCGAATCGCGCGAGCGTTGCACGGAGAATGATGGGCCCGGCAAGCGGCAGGCGGAGCTTCCAGCGGTCCCACTGGTAGCGTCCCGCCTCCATGCCCAAGTACAGGTTGGCCCCAAACCCGGCCACGATGATCACGCCAATCATCACTGGCCAGTAGGCGAGGAAGAATTCCGACATGCCGATCAGAAACCGCGTAAGCAGCGGCAAAGCGACATGCTGCGCCGCATAGATCTTCGCGAAGGCCGGGATCACGGCGAAATTGATGATCGCCACGGCGACCGCGATCACGGAGACCACGATGATCGGGTAGCGAACCGCCGACTTGATGCGGTCCCGCATTTCCTTGTCGAACTCAATGTATCCGAACATGCGATTGAATGACTGGTCGAGGTCGCCGGTCGCTTCGCCTATTCGGATGACGCTGACGTAGAACGGGCTGAAAACCTTTGGATGGTTGCGCATCGCCGCGGAGAGCTCGCGCCCCGCGTCCAGGTTGACCCTCAAGTCGCCGATGACCTCGGCCAGCGAGCGATTGTTGGTCGACTGCTGAAGCCCCGAAAGCGCGCGCAGGATCGGCACGCCTGCCTTGAGGAGGGTGTACATCTGCCGCGAAAAGAGCATCACGTCGACTTCGGAGATCGGCGGCGCGCTCAGGCGCCGCCACCACTCGGGCACGGCAAGGTCGACTGCGGCGCTCGCCGGCTGGATATCCACCGGCGTCACGCCGATGGCGAGCAGCTGATCGGCCACCGCGCCGGTGTCGGCGCCCTCGAGCCTGCCGCTCACCATGCCGCCGCGCGCATCCCGCCCGCGATAGGCAAAGGCCGGCATCAGTCTTCCATCTGGACCGCGACCTTGATCGCCTCGGACACGGTCGTACGGCCCGCGAGCACGAGCGCGACCGCGTGATCGGTCAGCGTGCGCCCTTTGAGCAGGCGGCGCGCAGTCTCGATGAACAGGTTCGGATCGGCGCGATTGGCCGCGCGCACGAGTTCGGGCGTCATCTCGAGCATTTCGTAGACCCCGGTGCGGCCGGTGAAGCCCGTGCCGTTGCAGTGGGAGCAGCCACGGCCGTGCCGGAACTTGTGCGCGGTCCAGCCGTCGCCGAACGTCGTCTGCAGCCAGCGCGTCTCGTGCGCGTCGGGCGCGTGCTCCTCGGTGCAGGTCTCGCAGATCAGGCGCACGAGCCGCTGTGCGATCACCGCGTGCACCGAGGTGGCGACCATGTAGCCCGGCGCCCCCATATCGATGAGGCGGATCGGCGTGCTCGCCGCGTCCTTCGTGTGCAGGGTCGAAAACACCAAGTGACCCGTCAGCGCGGCGCGAAGGCCGATCTGCGCGGTCTCCTCGTCGCGGATCTCTCCGATCAGCACGATGTCCGGATCCTGGCGCAGCGAGGATCGCAGCACGCGCGCAAACGTGAGGTCGATCTTCTCGTTTACCTGCACCTGGTTGACGCCCGCGAGCCGGTATTCCACGGGGTCTTCCACCGTCAGGATCTTGCGATCCGTCGTGTTCAGCTCGGCAAGCGCGCCATACAGCGTCGTCGTCTTGCCACTGCCGGTCGGCCCGGTCACCAGGATCATGCCGGCCGTGCGCTGCAGCAGGTCGCGAAAGCGCTCGAGCATGTCCTCGGGCATGCCGACGTGATCGAGCGTCTGCAGCGTGACGCGGCGGTTGAGCAACCGCAGCACCACCGATTCGCCGTACTGCGTCGGCATGGTGGAGATGCGCACGTCGATCTTCTGGTCGCGCGCGATGACGTTCAGCCGTCCGTCCTGGGGCAGCCGCTTTTCGGAGATGTCGAGCCCGGCCATCAGCTTGAGCCGCAGCGCCAGCGCCGGCGCGATCTTCGGATCCGCCTCGGTCTGGGGATTGAGCGCGCCGTCGATCCGGAACCGGATCTGCAGCCGCCCCTCCTGCGGCTCGATATGCACGTCGGACGCATTCACCTGGATCGCGTCCTCAAATACGCTCTGCAGGAGCTTGACCACGGGCGCGTCCTCGGCGCCCGCGCCTAGCGCGCCGAAGTCGACGTAAGCGTCGCCGACATCGCGCTCGAGCTCTTTCGCGAGCCCCGTGATTTCCTCGGTGCGGCGGTAGATGCGGTCCACCGTTTGCAGCAGGACCGCCTCGCTGACCACCGCGACCTCGATCTCGCCCTTCAGGACGCGCCCGAGCTCGTCGTAGGCGAAAAGGTCGGTCGGGTCGGCCATGCCGACGAGCAGGCTGGCGCGCCGGTCCTCGAGCACGATGGCGCGGAAGCGCCGTGCCTGCGCCTCGGGCAGCCGCCGCACCAGATCCTGGCTGAAGTTGTAGAACTTGAGGTTGACGAACGGGATGTTGAGCTGCCGCGACATCGCCTCGCAGATCTGCTCGTCGCTGACGAATCCCTGGTCGACCAGCACGCGGCCCAGCCGCCGGCCGCTCTTCTTCTGGTGCTCGAGCGCGATCTTCAACTGCTCCTGCGAGATCGCCCTCTGGGCGACGAGGACGTCGCCGAGGCGGATCTTTTCCGGGCGTCCCATGGCGAAGCTCCGTACGAGTGCGGCGCGGCGGACATTATCCGCTTTTCCGATTTGCGGCAAACGACTACCATGGCCGGCTCCTGACGCTTCCTTACGAGGAGCCCATGGAAGCCTTCGCGTCGCAGGGCGACCTCGCGCCCAAGAAAATCACGTTCCGCCGCCTGTCGAAAAGCGCCTATGCGTTCACGACCGGGGGCGATCCGAACTCCGGGGTCATCGTCGGCGACGACGGCGTGATGGTGATCGACGCCCAAGCGACGAAGATCTGTACTGCACGGCGCGAACTGGACAGGTGGAAGTCGATCGCCTGATCGAGCCGGTGGTGTTCCTCCCGGGGCTGCTGTGCGATGCGCAGCTCTGGCAGCCGCAGGTGGATGGGCTCGGGGGAGGGATCCGGCCCTGGATCGCCGACCTCGGGCAGGACGACTCGATGGCGGGCATGGCGCGGCGCGTGCTCGCCGAGGCGCCTTTCGAGCGCTTCTCGCTCTGCGGGCTGTCGATGGGCGGCTACGTTGCGCTCGAGATCATGCGCCACGCGCCGCAGCGCATCGAGCGCCTTGCGTTGCTCGACACGCAGGCGGTGAGCGAGACGGCCGAAGCGCGCAAGCGGCGCATTTCACTGATCGCGCTTGCCGAGAACGGCAGCTTCCCGAAAGTCATCGAGCGGCTGCTTCCGCTCGAGCTTTTCCCGCCGCGGCTCGCGGACGCACGGCTGGTGGGCATCATCAAGTCGATGGCGCGCAACGTCGGGCTGGAGGCCTATTTGCGGCAGCAGCGAGCGATCTTGCAGCGGCCGGATTCCGTCCCGACACTCGCGGGCATCGACTGCCCGACGCTAGTCCTGTGCGGTGAGCACGATCAGCTTGCGCCGCGCGCGCGGCACGACGAGATGGCCGCCGCCATCGCCGGCGCGGCGCTCGTCGTCCTGCCCGAGTGCGGTCACATGTCTACTTTGGAAAAGCCTGAGGAAACCAACCGCGCCCTCGCCGGCTGGCTCAGAACTGATGTCCCGGCCGGCTAGGCGCAGCCCCGCCGCGGGGGGGGGAGGGAGGAGGATACCGCGGCGGGGCCTGCCTAATCGGGGCCTAGCTCTGGCGCAACCTCGCGTCAGTGCAGTTGGCCGCGGTGTTTTGAACGTGACGACGCAAGCCGGCGAATTTGGACGAGATCGCGGAGAACAGGCGCGCGAACAAGCTGCCGATCATCTGCGCGCGCTCTTCGCGTGCGCGCCGTTCGATGTCCACCCACGCGTCGAACGTCAACGGCAGGCGCGTCTCCGCTCTCAGGCGGGACTCGATCTGCTCGATTTCGTATGCGTTCATCTGCTGCTCCTATCCGCAATGACTTCTGCGGTGCAGCAAATATAGGGCTTTGCAGCTGAGTTTAGAATACGTCTACATCACAAAAGTCTTTTGCGCCAGACGCAACAATATGCGCGACGTGGTCCACGGCATGCAGGTGTTCTCGAAAGTCGTCCAAGCCGGCAGCCTGTCGGCTGCGGCGCGAGAGCTGGGGGTATCGACCGCCGTCGTGAGCCGGACGCTCGCCTCGCTCGAAGCGCGGCTCGGCGTGCGTTTGCTCAATCGGACCACTCGCAGCCTGCACCTTACCGACGAAGGGGCGAGCTATTACGAGACCTGCCAGCGCATCCTCGCGGAGATCGACGAAGCCGATGCGGCCGTCACGTCGCGGCGCGTGGAGCCCCAAGGCGTGCTCAAGGTGGCCCTTCCCGCGTCCTTCGGCCATCAGCACATCGCCCCCCTCATTCCGCGCTTTGCCGAGCGGTATCCGAAGGTGGAACTCGCGCTCAGTCTCTCGGACCGCTCGATCAACCTGATCGAGGAAGGCTTCGATCTCGCCATACGCATCGCCGAGCTCAAGGATTCCTCTCTCGCCGCGAGAAAGCTCGCACCCAACCGCCGGGTGGTTTGCGCGAGTCCCGGGTACCTCAAGGCCCACGGGACGCCCGGGACGCCCCAGGACCTCGTGCGCCACAACTGCCTGGTCGCGTCCTGGGAGCAGGGATTCGCGATGACCTGGGAGTACAAGAATCCTGTCGGCAAGCGCGGCACGATCCGCGTCACCGGCAAATACGCCTGCGACAACTGGGAGGTGCTGCGCGAATGGGCCGTGGCGGGGCTCGGGGTCGCGCTCAAGTCCACCTGGGACGTGCGCCGACAGCTCGAGGACGGCTCGCTCGTGCCCCTCCTGCCGGGCTTCGATTTCGGCACCGACGTGGGGATCTATGCGGTATACCCTCACCGGCGTCACTTGCCTGCGAAGACTCGCGTATTCATCGACTTCCTGGCCGAGTCGTTCGGTCCCGAGCCCTACTGGGACCGTCCCGCGGGCGCCCCAGCGGCCGCACCGCGAATCAATTCGCGCGCCGAGGTCTAAGCCTGTGATAGAAGTGCGTCAGTCTCCGGAGGACGCTCGATGAATGCTCCCGTCGAAGCCCGCAAGCTCGCCGAGGTCTCTCTCGACGACAAGTACACGCTCGACAAGGGCCGCGTGTTCCTTACCGGCACGCAGGCGCTGATCCGCCTGCTGCTGCTGCAGCGCGAGCGCGACTTGCGCGCGGGCCTGAACACCGCCGGATTCGTCTCGGGCTACCGCGGCTCGCCGCTCGGCGGCCTCGACCAGTCGCTGTGGCGCGCGCAGCGCCATCTCGAATCGCACCACGTCCGCTTCCAACCCGGGGTCAACGAGGATCTCGCCGCGACGTCGATCTGGGGCTCGCAGCAGGTCGGCATGTTCCCGGGCGCACGGTACGACGGCGTGTTCGGCATGTGGTACGGCAAGGGGCCGGGCGTGGACCGCTGCGGGGACGTTTTCAAGCATGCGAACTCCGCGGGGACCTCGAAGCACGGCGGCGTGCTCGTGCTTGCGGGCGACGACCATGCCGCGAAGTCCTCCACGCTCGCGCACCAGAGCGAGCACATCCTGAAGGCCTGCTGCATCCCGGTGCTCAACCCGGCGAACGTCCAGGACTACCTCGATTTCGGCCTGCACGGCTATGCGATGAGCCGATATTCGGGCTGCTGGATCGGCTTCAAGTGCGTGACCGACGTGGTGGAGTCCGGCGCCTCGGTGATCGTCGATCCCGAGCGCGTGCAGGTGAAGCTGCCCGCCGACTTCGCCCTGCCGCCGGGCGGGCTCAACATCCGCTGGCCCGACGGCTTTCTCGAGCAGGAGGCGCGGCTCCTCGACTGGAAGGCCTACGCTGCGCTCGCGTACGTCCGCGCCAACGGACTCGACCGGATCGTCTGGGACTCGCCGAATGCCCGGCTCGGGATCGTCACCACCGGCAAGAGCTTCGGCGACACCATGCAGGCGCTTGCCGACCTCGGCATCGACGAGGCGGTCGCCCGCGACATCGGCCTGCGCGTATACAAGGTCGCGATGTCCTGGCCGCTCGAGCCGCAGGGCGCGCGCCGCTTCGCCCAAGGGCTGGAAGAGATCCTCGTCATCGAGGAGAAGCGCCAGCTCATCGAGTACCAGATCAAGGAGGAGCTCTACTCCTGGGATCCGGCGAAACGGGCGCCGCGCGTCGTCGGCAAGTTCGACGACAACGGCGAATGGAGCCGCGCCGAGGGGCAGCCCGCGGGTACCTGGCTGCTGCCTGCGCATTACGAACACAATCCGGCGATCGTTGCGCGCGCGATCGCCCAGCGGCTCGAGAAGCTCGGACTCGCCGCGCGCCTGGGCGGCCGCCTCAAGGAGCGGCTCGCGTTCCTCGACTTCAAGGAGAAGGCGCTCGCGCGGCCGCGCGTGACCGCGATCCGGCAGCCGTACTTCTGCTCGGGCTGCCCGCACAACACTTCGACGCGGGTGCCCGAGGGCAGCCGCGCCACGGCGGGCATCGGCTGCCACTTCATGGCTGTGTGGATGGATCGCAATACCTCGACCTTCACCCACATGGGTGCCGAGGGCGTGCCCTGGGTCGGCCAGGCGCCGTTCACCGACGAGAAGCACATCTTTGCCAACCTCGGCGACGGCACCTACTTCCATTCCGGGCTGCTGGCGATCCGCGCGGCGGTGGCCGCCAAGGTCAACATGACCTACAAGATCCTCTACAACGACGCGGTGGCGATGACCGTCGGCCAGCATCACGACGGCACGCTCGATCCGGCGATGATTTCGCGCCAGATCGCCGCCGAAGGCGTGAAGCCCATCGTCCTCGTGACCGACGAGCCCGGGAAATATCCGGCGGGAACGAACTGGGCGCCCGGCGTCACGATCCGCCATCGCGACGATCTCGACGAAGTGCAGCGCTGGCTGCGCGAACAGCCGGGCGTCTCGGGGCTGATCTACGACCAGACCTGCGCTTCGGAGAAGCGCCGCCGCCGCAAGCGCAACGCCTATCCGGACCCGGCCAAGCGCGCGGTAATCAACGAGATGGTCTGCGAGGGCTGCGGAGATTGCAGCGCGAAGTCCAACTGCCTGTCGGTGGAGCCGCTCGAGACCGAGTTCGGCCGCAAGCGCGCCATCAACCAGTCGACCTGTAACAAGGACTTTTCCTGCGTGAAGGGCTTTTGCCCGAGCTTCGTCACGGTCGAGGGAGGTCAGCTCAAGCGCGGCAAGCGCGCGGCGCAGGGCGGTGACGAACAGTTTCCGCCGCTGCCCGAAGCGCAGCCGGCCGCGCTCGACGAATCTTGCGGCGTGCTCGTCACCGGAATCGGCGGAACGGGCGTCATCACGATCGGGCAAATACTCGGCATGGCGGCGCACCTCGAGGACAAGGGCATCTCGGTGCTCGACATGTCGGGCCTAGCGCAGAAGTATGGCGCCGTCATGTCGCACGTGCGCATCGCCGGCCGCGCAGACCAGGTGCATGTTGCTCGCCTCGGTACGGGCGACGCGCGGCTCGTCATCGGCTGCGACCTGGTCGTGAGCGCGAGCACGGACGCGCTCGACAAGATGAGCGCGGGCCGCACCCGCGCGCTGGTGAATGCGACCACCACGCCGACGGCCGCGTTCGTGAAGAATCCCGACTGGCAGCTGCCGGGGTCCAATCTGCAGCAGGACATCGCCGACGCCTGCGGGGGCAAGGGCGTCGAGTTCCTGCCCGCGGCCGAGATCGCGACCGCGCTCATGGGCGATTCGATCGCCACCAACATGTTCATGCTCGGTTATGCGTGGCAGAAGGGCTGGGTGCCGCTCGGCCGTGAATCGATCGAGCGCGCGATCGAGCTGAATGGCGTGGCCGTGGATTTCAACCGGAAGAGCTTCCTGTGGGGCCGGCGCGCGGCCGTCGACCTCGAGCGCGTGCGGCGCGTGGCGATCCCCGCGGACGTGATCCCGATGGACCAGCATTTGTCGCGCAACCTCGGCGAGCTCGTCGAGCGGCGCGTACAGTTTCTCACCGGATACCAGAACGCGGCCTACGCGGAGCGCTACCGCGATCTCGTCGAGCGCGTGCGCGCGCTCGAGCAGGATCGGGTCGGCGGCACGAAGCTCGCGGAAGCCGTGGCGCGGTACTACGCGAAGCTGCTCGCCTACAAGGATGAGTACGAGGTTGCGCGCCTGTACGCGAGTGGCGAGTTCAGGAAGAAGATCGAGGGCATGTTCGAGGGCGACTACAAAGTCAATTTCCACCTCGCGCCGCCGCTGCTCGCGCCGACCGACCCCGCGACGGGCGAGCCGCGCAAGATTCGCTTCGGTCCGTGGATGATGGGGGCGTTCGGGCTGCTGGCGAAGTTGAAGGGCCTGCGCGGAACGCCGCTCGACATCTTCGGCCGCACCGCCGAGCGGCGCATGGAGCGCGCGCTGATCGCCGACTATGAGCAAAGCGTGGGATCGCTGTTGCGCATGCTGTCACGGGACAACCACGCGCTCGCGGTCGAAATTGCCTCGCTGCCGGAGTCGATCCGCGGCTTCGGCCATGTCAAGGCGAAGAGCGTCGAGACCGCACGCCTGAAGCGCGAAGAGCTGACTGCCCGCTACGCCGTGGCGCCGGTCCGCGCCGCCGCCTAAGACTAACTACAGCCCCAGCTCCTCCCACAAGGCGTCGACGCGGTCCTTCACGGCCGCGTCCATGACGATCGGGCGGCCCCAGGTGCGAGAGGACTCGCCGGGCCACTTCGCCGTCGCGTCGATTCCCATCTTCGATCCCAGGCCGGCGACCGGGCTCGCGAAATCGAGGTAGTCGATCGGCGTGTTCTCGGCGAGCAGCGTGTCGCGCGCCGGATCCACGCGCGTGCTGATCGCCCAGACCACGTCCTTCCAGTTCCGGATGTCGATGTCGTCGTCGACCACAACGATGAATTTCGTGTACATGAACTGGCGCAGGTAACTCCAGACACCGAACATCGCGCGCTTGGCGTGCCCGGGATACTGCTTCTTCAGCGCGACGACCGCCAGCCGGTACGAGCAGGCTTCGGGCGGCAGGTAGAAGTCAGCGATCTCCGGAAACTGTTTCTGGATCAGCGGCACGAAGACCTCGTTCAACGCCACGCCCAGCATCGCCGGCTCATCCGGCGGCTTGCCGGTGTAGGTCGAGTGGTAGATCGCGCCGCGGCGCATCGTGATGCGCTCGAGCGTGAGCACCGGGAAGCGCTCGGCCTCGTT
>JBOIFE010000004.1:0-18430 GCA_050741015.1 Burkholderiales bacterium
GCTGAAGAGCCTGATCGTGTTTGCCTGCATCATGGAGGGTTTGTTCTTCTATGTCGGATTCGTGCAGATCCTGGCGCTCGGCCGGCAGAACAAGATGACCGGCGCTGCAGAGCAGTATCAGTACATCCTGCGTGACGAATCCATGCACTGCAACTTCGGCATCGACCTCGTCAACCAGATCAAGCTCGAGAACCCGCACCTGTGGACCCCGGCGTTCCGCGAGGAGTTGCAGGGGTTGTTCCGCCGGGCGGTCGAGCTCGAGTACCGCTACGCCGAGGACACCATGCCGCGCGGCGT
The DNA here is from genome assembly GCA_050741015.1 of Burkholderiales bacterium. Taxonomy (GTDB): domain Bacteria; phylum Pseudomonadota; class Gammaproteobacteria; order Burkholderiales; family SG8-39; genus JAABQT01. The sequence goes on from JBOIFE010000004.1 coordinate 298, forward strand.
GCTGGGGATGAACGCACCGATGTTCAAGGAGTACCTGCGCTTCATCGCCAACCGGCGCTGCCAGCAGATCGGGCTCGACACGCTCTACCCGGGGGCAAGCAATCCGTTCCCGTGGATGAGCGAGATGATCGACCTGAAGAAGGAGCGCAATTTCTTCGAGACGCGGGTGATCGAGTACCAGACCGGCGGCGCGCTGAGCTGGGACTGATGCGAGAGGAGAGACGACAAGTGCACCGGGTGACAGCCTGCAAGGTGGAAGACGACTACAAGTTGTGGCTGCGCTTCGACGATGGGCTCGAGGGCAGCGTGTTCCTCGGCAATCTGCTCGAGATCGGCGCTTTCAAATTGTGGCGCGACGTGCGAGAGTTCGAGAAGGTGAGCGTCGATCCGGAAACTGCGACCGTCACCTGGCAAGGCGGCATCCGGCTCGATCCCGACATCCTGTACCAGGATGTCGCGGCGCGCGAGGCGCGCGGGTGAGGCAGCGCGGCAAAGCATTCAGTCCGCGGCCGGAGAGAGATCTCCGGCCGCGGTTGAATAGTCTGGCCAGGAATGGCCGGGCTTCTTTTGTCCAACTACCAGCAAGGAGCTAGTCATGGCGAAGAAAAAAGCGAAAAAAGGCGGAAAGAAAAAGAAGAAGAAGAAATCATCAAAAAAGAAGAAGTCGTCTAAGAAGTCATCCAAGAAGAAGGCAGCGGGCCGGACTAAAAAATCCGCCAAGAAGAAAAAGGCGAAGCCCGTTAAACCTAAGGCCAGCAAAGCGGGAATGACGTCGGCGGCGGTAGCGCCGAAGGCGTCCCCCGCCGCGAGTTCGGGCGTGCAGCTTGCCCTGAATCCGGCGGCCGCTTGGCCGTTTCCAACCGGGTCCCGGCCGTAACCGGGAACCGAGCGGGAATGTGGCGGGGGGCGCAAGCCCCCCGCCAGGCTCTCGAAGCTCAGCGGACCGCCTGGGTCGTTCGGCGCAACTGAAGGGCCGAGGTTGGTCCGCGAGGCTTCCCCTGATCCCGGCCGGAGGATTGGCCGGGCTCGACCTCAAGTCCGGATTTTACCGGGCGCTTGCATTCGCCTCAATGCGGGTTTCGTCCATCGAACCTCGTTGATGCGACGCATCAGCGTGACATAGCTTTACCTGCAGAACCCATTGACACATATAGACTAAGAGAAATACCATGGGTTTAGTTGCATCGCAGCAATTCATTGCCGTGGCGCCTGGTCCCCTGAGGACGGGCGGCGGCCTCCCCGCCGTCCTCCGCCCTGGTTTTGCCGGTTTGCCGGCCTCTCGGGTGTCTCGGACGCTCGGGCGATACGCGGTGCCAAGCATGCGGAGGTGGATGATGTTCGCACTGGATAACGTATTCCGGCTCTTTTCCCTCGCGCGCGGCATGTTCGCGCTCGTCGGCCTGGGCGTCGTGCTGCTCGCGGCGCTACCGGCGCCGCGCGGCGCCGTGCTCCAGCAGGCCGCGGAGCTCGCCGCCGCCGAGCGCCAGGACGACCCGATCGCGGCAGATGCGGCGCTCGCGACCCCGGCGCCGACCCCGGCGCCGACCGAGGCGCCGACCTTGAGCGGCGTGCTCCAGGTGGCGCAGAGCGAGACGATCGACGATCGCGAGCAACGGGTCGTCGCCGAGTCCATTTCCCGGCGCTACCGCGTGGCGGAGGCCGCGAGCACCGAATTCGTCTCCACCGCCTACCGCGCGGGACGCGAGCTCTCGCTCGACCCGCTGCTGATCCTCGCCGTGATGGCGGTGGAATCGCGCTACAACCCGGTTGCCGAGAGCTCGATGGGCGCCAAGGGCCTGATGCAGGTGATCCCGCGCTACCACCCGGAGAAGCTGCTCGAGCACGGCGGCGAGCATGCGCTGCTCGATCCGGAGATCAACATCGAGGTCGGCGCGCAGATCCTGCGCGAATACCTGCGCCGCTACGGCGACACCGAGGCCGCGCTGCAGAAGTACGCCGGCGCGCAGGACGAGCCCGGCAGCCCGTATGCCGCCAAGGTGCTCGCGGAGAAGGCGCGCCTGAACCTGATCCTGTCGCGCGCGCGGCGCGAGGCCTGAGCTCCCGCTAGCGCCGGGCGGCGCAAAAGCGCGCGATCCGCGCGGCAGCCTCCTCCAGGTCCTCCAGAGCGCGCGTGTAGGCGAAGCGCAGGCACCGGCCGGTGCCGTGCTCGCCGAAATCCACCCCGGGCGTCGCCGCGACGCCCGCAGTCTCCAGCAGGTCCATCGCGAAACGCCGCGCGTCCGGCTCGAGCGCGGCGCAGTCCGCGTACACATAGAACGCGCCCTCCGGTGCGGCCGGGATCTCGAGCCCGGCCCGGCGCAGCGCGGGCACGAGGAAATCGCGCCTGCGCTCGAACTCGGCGCGCCGCGCTTCCAGCACCGCGCGCGTGGCCGGCGTGAACGCTTCCAGCGCGGCGTGCTGCGCGACGCTCGGCGCGCAGATGAAGAAGTGCTGGGCGAGCTTCTCGAAGTCGCGCATCCGTGCCGGCGGCAGCACGACCCAGCCCAGGCGCCAGCCGGTCATGCAGAAGTACTTGGAGAAGCTGTTCACCAGCACCACGTCCCCGGGCAGGCCGAGCGCGGTCGAGGGCGCGGCACCGTAGACCAGCCCCTGGTAGATCTCGTCGGCGACCAGCACGCCGCCTTGCGACTCCAGGAACGCGGCGATGCGCTCGAGCTCGGCCGGGTCGACGATCGTCCCGGTCGGATTCGAAGGCGAGCCGAGCACCAGCGCCCGGGTGCGCGGGGTCCAGGCGCGCCGGACCTGTTCCAGCGTCGGCTGGTAGCGCGTAGCGGCCTCGAGCGCGAGCGGGCGCGCCACGCCCTCGAAGGCGCGCACGAAGTGCCGGTAGCCCGGATAGCCGGGGTCGGGAACCAGCACTTCGTCGCCCGGGTCCACCAGCATGGCCAGTGCGAGCAGCAGGCCGCCCGAGGCGCCCGCGGTCACCGCGACGCGGGCGGGGTCCAGACGCCGCCCGAACCGGGCCTCGTAGTGCTGCGCGATCGCTTCGCGCAGCGCAGGCAGGCCGAGCGTCGCCGTGTACGCGGTGCGCCCGTCGCGCAGCGCGCGAACCCCCGCCTCGACCACGGCCTCCGGCGCCGTGAAGTCGGGCTCGCCGATCTCCATGTGCACCACCCGACGGCCCGACGCCTCGAGCGCGTGCGCACGCGCGAGCACGTCCATGACCTGGAACGGCTCGATCTCGGCGGCGCGGCGCGCCGCCCGCAGGCGCATTGCGTCCATGTCGTGCGCGGGATTATACGGACGGGTTGCTATAATTTTTACCCGGGTCGCGGAGGTGCACGTGGACGAGCAGCTGAAGAAGAACGCACTCGAGTACCACCGCCTGCCTCGCCCCGGGAAGATCGCGGTCTCTCCCACCAAGCAGCTCACCAACCAGCGCGACCTCGGCCTCGCCTACACGCCGGGCGTCGCGGCAGCCTGCGAGGAGATCGCGCGCGATCCGCTGCAGGCGGGGCTCCTGACTTCGCGCTCGAACCTGATCGCGGTCGTCACCAACGGCACCGCGGTGCTCGGCCTCGGGGCGATCGGCCCGCTCGCCGCCAAGCCCGTGATGGAGGGCAAGGTGGTGCTGTTCAAGAAGTTCGCCGGCATCGACTGCTTCGACATCGAGCTCGACGAGCGCGATCCCGCGAAGCTGGTCGACATCATTGCCAGCCTGGAGCCGACCTTCGGCGGCATCAACCTCGAGGACATCAAGGCGCCGGAGTGCTTCCTCGTGGAGCGTGAGCTGCGCCGGCGCATGAAGATCCCCGTGTTCCACGACGACCAGCACGGCACGGCGATTACGGTTGGCGCCGCCGTGCTGAACGGACTGAAGGTCGTCGGCAAGGAGCTCGCCCGCGTGCGCCTGGTGGTCTCGGGCGCGGGCGCCGCCGCGCTCGCCTGCCTCGACCTGCTGGTGAAGATGGGCATGCCCCCCGCGCACATCACGGTCACCGACATCCACGGCGTGGTGTACCGCGGACGCAAGGCGGAGATGGACCCGGAGAAGGCGCGCTACGCGATCGCGACCCCGGCGCGCACGCTCGACGAGGTGATCGCGGGCGCCGACGTGTTCCTCGGCCTGTCGGCGGGCGGCGTGCTGAAGCCCGCGATGGTGAAGAAGATGGCCGACCGCCCGCTGATCCTCGCGCTCGCCAACCCGGAGCCCGAGATCCTCCCCGAGCTCGCGCGCGAGGCGCGGCCCGACTGCGTCATCGCGACGGGCCGGTCGGACTACCCGAACCAGGTCAACAACGTGCTGTGCTTTCCGTTCATCTTCCGCGGCGCGCTGGACGTGGGCGCGACCACGATCAACGACGCGATGGAGCTCGCCGCGGTGCACGCGATCTCGGGTCTCGCGCAGGCCGAAACCTCGGAGCAGGTCGCGCTCGCCTACGGCATCGAGACGATCAGCTTCGGGCCCGAGTACCTGATTCCGCGGCCGTTCGACCCGCGGCTGATCGCGCGCGTGGCGCCCGCGGTGGCGCAGGCGGCGATGGAGTCGGGCGTCGCGACGCGCCCGCTCGCCGACCTCGAGGCCTACCGCCAGTCGCTCGCGCAGTTCGTGTATCACTCGGGCCTGATCATGAAGCCGCTGTTCGCCGCGGCGAAGGCGAGGCCCAAGCGCCTGGTCTACGCCGAGGGCGAGGACGAGCGCGTGCTGCGCGCGGTGCAGATCGTGGCCGACGAAGGCCTCGCGCGGCCGATCCTGATCGGGCGGCCCTCCGTGATCGGGCAGCGCGTCGAGCGGCTCGGCCTGCGCGTGCGGCCGGGCGCGGGCTTCGAGCTCATCAATCCGGAGCTCGATCCGCGCTACCGCGACTACTGGAGCACCTACCACCGGCTGACCGAAAGGCAGGGCGTCTCGCCCGAGTACGCGAAGGTCGAGATGCGCCGGCGTGGGACGCTGATCGGCGCCATGCTGATTTACAAGGGCGAGGCCGACGCCATGCTCTGCGGCACCTTCGGCACGCACGACCTGCACCTGCACTACATCGACCAGGTGATCGGCCTGCAGGCCGGCATCCGGCACTACGCGGCGATGAACGCGCTCGTGATGCCCGACCGGGCGCTGTTCATCTGCGACACTTACGTCACGCCCGAGCCCGATGCCGAGAACATCGCCGAGATGACGCTGCTCGCGGCCGACGAGGTGCGCCGCTTCGGCCTCGTGCCCAAGGTGGCGCTGCTGTCGGCGTCGAACTTCGGCTCGCTCGAGCTGCCCTCGGCGCGCAAGATGCGCCAGGCGCTCGCGCTGCTGCGCGAGCGCGCACCGGACCTCGAGGTCGAAGGCGAGATGCACGGCGACGCGGCGCTGTCGGAGGAGATCCGCCTGCGCGTATTCCCCTCGACGCGGCTGCGCGGGCAGGCGAACCTGCTGATCATGCCGACGCTGGATGCGGCCAACATCGCCTTCAATCTGCTGAAGACCGCGGCCGGCGACGGCGTGACGATCGGGCCGATCCTGCTCGGTGCGGCGCGTTCGGTGCACATCCTGACCCCGTCGGCCACGGTGCGCCGCATCGTCAACATGAGCGCGCTCAGCGTGGTGGACGCCAACGCGCCGCGCCCGGGCGCGGAGCCCGACCTGTTCTAGCCGCCACCATGGGCGCCGAGGCGAGCGCGGACAACGTCGCGGCCTTATCCCAGGCCCGGGTGCGGCCGCGCGCCGGCATCGTGCTGACCGGCGGTGGCGCGCGCGCCGCCTACCAGGTGGGCGTGGTGAAGGCGGTGCGCGACATCCTCGGCAATCCGGTGCGCAACCCGTTCCCGATCGTGTGCGGCACCAGCGCGGGCGCGATCAACGCGGCGGCGCTCGCGATCTATGCCGACGACTTCACGCGCGCGGTCGGCAACCTGCTCGAAGTCTGGGAGCACATGCGCTGCGAGCACGTGTATCTCACCGACTTCCCGAGCATCATGAAAAGCGGGGCGCGCTGGCTGCTGTCGATGATGCTGCTGTCGCGCAGCAGCCCCGTATCGCTGCTCGACAACGCGCCGCTGCGCGAGATGCTGGATAGCGGGATGCCCTTCGAGCGCATCCAGCAGAACATCGACTCGGGCGCCCTCTACGCCGTCTGCGTGACCGCCTCGGGCTACACCTCGGGGCAGAGCGTGTCGTTCTTCCAGGGCGGCTCGGCGCTCGAGGGCTGGGAGCGCAACCAGCGCATCGGCGCGGCGGTCGTCCTGCAGCGCGACTACCTGCTCGCGAGCGCGGCGCTGCCGTTCATCTTCCCCGCGGTCAAGCTGCACCGCGAGTATTTCGGCGACGGCTCGATGCGCCAGATCGCGCCGGTGAGCCCCGCGCTGCACCTGGGGGCCGACCGCGTGCTGATCGTCGGCACCGGGCGCCAGACGCTCGACCAGGCCCGCGCGCGCTCCAACGTTCCGCCGTCGCTCGCGCAGATCGCGGGCCACGCGCTGAACTCGATCTTCCTTGACAGCCTGGCGGTCGACATCGAGAGGATGGAACGCATCAACCGCACGATCAACCTGATCCCGCCGGAGCGGCTCGAGGGCTCGAACGTGATGCTGCGGCCGATCAAGGTGCTGTTCATCACGCCCTCGCAGTCGATCGAGCGCATCGCAGCGCGCTTCGTCCACGACCTGCCGCGCAGCGTGCGCTTCGTGCTGCGGCCGACCGGCGCGCTGTCGCGCGCCGGCTCCAACCTGGCGAGCTACCTGCTGTTCGAGCCGTCGTTCTGCCAGGCGCTGATCGACCTCGGCTACCAGGACACGCAGGATCGCGCCGGCGAGGTCAGGGATTTCTTCACCGGGACCTGAGAGGCACGCGATGGCCGATTCCAGCACGCCGCAGGATCCGTTCGAGGTCTTCCGCCGCCTGTGGGGCCCGCTCGGGCTGCCGGTGCCCGGACTGGCGGTGCCGACGCTCGACCCGAAGGAGGTCGAAAAGCGCATCGCCGAGCTGCGCTCGGTGGCGTCGTGGCTGCAGGTGAACCTGAACATGGTGCAGTTCGCGATCCAGGGCCTCGAGATGCAGCGCTCCGCGCTGCAGGCGATGGGCGCCGGCGCCGCGCCGGGCGCGCCACCGAGCGCGCTCGCCGAGCTCGCCGCGACGAGCGCCAACAATGCGGCCTCGACGATGATGTGGCCTTGGGCCATCATGCAGCAGGCCATGGCGGGCGCGCCCCCGGCGCCGCCCGCACCGGAGGCGGCCGCAGGCGACGAGACGCCCGCGCCGGACACGAAGTGACGAACATTCCCACGAGGAGACTCAAGCAATGACCAAGGCTGTGCGATTCCACAAGACCGGCGGATCCGAGGTGCTGCAGCTGGACGACGTGAGCGTCGGCGACCCGGGCCAGGGCCAGGTGCGCGTGCGCCACACGGCGATCGGCGTCAACTTCGTCGACACTTACCAGCGCTCGGGCCTGTACCCGATGCCCGTACCCCAGGTCGCCGGCAACGAAGCTGCCGGCGTGGTGGAGGCGGTCGGTTCCGGCGTCACCACGCTCAAGGCGGGCGATCGCGTCGCCTATACCGGGCTGATCGGCTCGTACTGCGGAGAGCGGGTGGTGCCCGCCGACCGCATGGTGAAGGTTCCCGAAGGCATCAGCGACGAGCAGGCGGCCTCCATCATGCTGAAGGGCATGACCGTGCACTACCTGATCCACAGCACCTATGCGGTCAAGTCCGGCGATACCGTGCTGTGGCATGCCGCCGCCGGCGGCGTGGGAATGCTCGCCTGCCAGTGGCTGAAGGCGCTCGGTGTCGCCGTGATCGGCACGGTGGGTTCGCCCGAGAAAGCGAAGCTCGCCAAGGCGCACGGCGCCGAGCACGTCATCGACTACTCGAAGGAGAACTTCGTCGAGCGCGTGAAGGAGATCACCGGCGGCAAGAAACTGCCCGTGGTGTACGACTCGGTCGGCAAGACGACCTGGGAAGGGTCGCTGGACTGCCTGCGGCCGCTCGGCCTGTGGGTCGTGTTCGGCAACGCCTCCGGCCCCGTGCCGCCGTTGAACACCGGGCTCCTCGCGCAGAAGGGGTCGCTCTACATGACTCGGCCGACGCTCGCGACCTACATCGCCTCGCGCGCGGACCTCGAGGCGCGCTCGTCCTCGCTGTTCGCCATCGTCAAGTCGGGCAAGGTGAAGATCGAGATCACCGGGCGCTACAAGCTGGCCGATGCGGTGCAGGCCCACCGCGACCTGGAAGGCCGCAAGACCACGGGATCGGTGATCCTGCTGCCGTAGGGCGCATGGGCGCGACGCTGAGCCCCGGCCTCCCGATCGTCCCCGACGCAGCCGAGCTGCGTCGGCGCCTGGCAGCCGCCGCGCCGGTCGAGATGCTTTACGGCGACCAGGGCATCGACGCGGAGCGGGCCGCGTCGCGCCGCCCGGCGAGCGTGCTCGTGCCGATCGTCACCCGCGATGAGGGGCTCACGGTGCTGCTGACGCGCCGCACCGCCCAGCTACGGGATCATTCCGGGCAGATCGCCTTTCCCGGCGGCCGCGCCGAGGCGAGCGACGCGAACGCCGAGGCGACCGCGCTGCGCGAGGCCGAGGAGGAGATCGGCCTCGAGCGCGAGCGCGTGGAGGTGCTCGCGCGCCTCTCGGACTACCACACGCGCACGGGTTTCCGCGTCACCCCGGTCGTCGGGCTGGTCGCGCCGCCCTTCGACCTTCGCCTCGACGCGCAGGAAGTCGACGAGGCCTTCGAGGTGCCGCTCGCCTTCGTGCTCGACCCGGCGAACCACCAGCGCCACCAGCGCGAGTTCCAGGGGCGGCTCACGCCGTTCTACGCCATTCTCTACCGCGACCATTACATCTGGGGTGCCACCGCCGGGATGATGGTCAACCTCTACCGGGTGCTGTCCCGGGCCGGGGGCGCCGCGTGAGTGCGATCGCGGCGGTCCTCGCGCTGCTGCTCGAGCAATGGCGACCGCTCGGCGAGCGCAAGGCGTATTTCGCGCTGCTCGCACGCTGGGCCAACGCGCTCGAGCGGGTGTTCAACGGTGGCGAGGCGCAGCACGGCCTGATCGCGTGGCTCGTGGCCGTGCTGCCCGTGCTCGCGGCGGCGCTCGGCGCCTGGGCGTTCCTCGCCTGGCTGCATCCGCTGCTCGCGCTCGCGTTCAACGTCGCGGCGCTCTATTTCACGCTCGGCTTCCGGCAGTTCGGCCACTACTACACCGACCTGCAGGCCGCAGTCCGCGCGGGGAACCTCGATCGCGCGCGCGAGCTGATCGGCGCTTGGCGCGGCGAGCCCGCGCAGCACCTGTCGCGCGAGGAGGTGATCCGCCTCGCGATCGAGGAGGCGCTCGTCGCATCGCACCGCCACGTGTTCGGCGTGCTGTTCTGGTTCGTGCTGCTGCCGGGCCCGACCGGCGCGCTGCTGTACCGTCTTTCGCTTTACCTGCGCCGCCGCTGGCGAGGGCCCGGTGCGTTCGGCGCGTTCCCCGCGCGGGCGGCGCGCGTGCTCGAGTGGCCCGCCGTGCGCCTTACCGCCGCTTCGTTTGCCGTCGTCGGCGATTTCGAGGACGCGGTCTACTGCTGGCGCGTGCAGGCGGCATCCTGGCCCGATCCCGAGGCCGGTGTCGTGCTCGCCGCGGGCGCCGGCGCGCTCGGCGTGCGCCTGGGCATGCCCGTGTCCGGGCCCGAGGGTATGGAGGCGAGGCCCGAGCTCGGCGTCGGCGAGACCGCCGACACGCTGCACCTGGACGGCGCGGTGGGGCTGGTCTGGCGCGCGCTGGTGCTCTGGGTGTTCGTGCTGCTGCTGGTCGCCGTGGTGCGCGCGCTCTAGGCGCGCACCGGGCCGCAGTCGGGCCGCGCGGCGCCGCAGCGCCAGCACTGCGCGAACTGCGGCTCCATCGTCTCCCTGCACGCGGCGCAGTCCCAGGGCGGGCCGGCGACGGGCGCGCCTTCGCGCAGCAGCCGCTCGGCGAGGCCGGCCTCGCGCGCGTCCACGACCCAGACCTCGGCCTGGCACTCGGCGGGCGGCAGTTCGCCCATCGCGGAGGCGAGGCGCTCGTTTCGCACCTGGGCGCGGATGCCCGAGGCCTCGAGCAGGTTGCGCGCGTGGTGCGCCGCGAGCAGGTCGAACGTGCTCAGGACGCGGCGCACTAGAGCTCGAACAGCGCGTCGCACTTGGCGGCGCAGATGAAGTCGTTCTCGGTCAGGCCGTCCGCCGCGTGCGTCGAGTACGCCACGCGGCACTGGTTGTAGCCGACCGCGAGGTCGGGATGGTGGTCCTCGCGATGCGATACCCAGGCGAGCGCGTTCACGAAGGCGAGCGTCTGGTAGTAGTTGGAGAAGGCGTAGAGCTTGACCAGCTTGCCGTCCTCGAGGATCCAGCCCTTCAGCGAGGCGAGCATCTCGCGCGCTTCGCTGGCCGTGTAGGGCGCGACGCCGCCCTCGCAGGGCCTGCACTTGCGGCGGGCGAGGTCGTTCATGGCGCTCGCTAGGCGCCGGCCTGCAGCCGCGCGATGCGCAGCGCGGCCGGCGGGTGGGAATCGTAGAACGCCGAGTGCAGCGGGTCCGGCGTCAGCGTGGCGGCGTTGTCCTGGTAGAGCTTCACCAGCGCCTTGACCAGCGCGGCGGCGCTCGCGTGCGCGGCCGCGTAGGCGTCGGCCTCGAACTCGTGCCGGCGCGAGTAAAAGCTCGTCAGCGGGTGAAGGAAGAACGTGAAGACGGGCGTCACCAGCACGAACAGCAGCAATCCCATCGCGGCGCCCGGCGGCCCCGCGCGCAGTCCCTCGTAGAGCCACGGCAGGTCGATGAGCTGACCGAGCAGCCACAGCAGCGCGAGCGACAGCGCGAACAGCAGCGCGATCCGCTTCCAGACATGGTGGCGCCGGTAGTGCCCGAGCTCGTGCGCGAGCACGGCCTCGACCTCGAGCGGCGCCAGGCGTGCGAGCAGCGTGTCGAAGAAGACGATGCGCTTGGCCGCGCCGAAACCGCTGAAGTAGGCGTTGCCGTGCGCCGAGCGGCGCGAGCCGTCCATGACGAAGAGGCCGTTCGACGTGAAGCCGCAGCGCGCGAGCAGGGCCCGGATCCGGTCAGCGAGCGCTGGATCCTCGAGCGGCGTGAAGCGGTTGAACAGCGGCGCGATCAGCGTCGGGTAGGCGAGCAGCACTGCCAGGTTGAACCCCGTCCAGGCGAGCCACACGTACAGCCACCAGAGCCCGCCCATGCGCTGCATCAACCAGAGCACCAGCACGACCAGCGGCAGCCCGAGCGCCGCGCCGAGCAGCGCCTGCTTGGCGAGGTCCGCCGCGAACAGCGCCGGCGTCATGCGATTGAAGCCGAAGCGCGCCTCGATGACGAAGGTGCGCACGATCGACACCGGCAGCTCGAGCGCCGAGAGCAGCACGACGACGCTCGCGATCAGTGCGGTGCCGTGCGCAAGGCCGCCGGGTGCGAGCACCGTCGCCCAGCGCGCCGAGAGCCACTCGAGCAGCCCGCCCAGCGTCAGCACGAGCAGCATCGCCGCGCCGAGCAGGACGTCGACCCTGCCGAGGCGCATCTTCGCCACCGTGTAGTCGGCCGCTTTCTGGTGCGCCGAGAGCGGGATCGTGTCGGCGAATTCCGGCGGCACCGCGTCGCGATGCGTGCGCACGTGCTCGACCTGTCGCCGGGCGAGCCACAGCCGCGTTGCGGTCGCCGCCGCGAGTGCGCAGAGGAAGGTCCAGGTCAGGGCGTTCGTCACGCCATGAGAGAATAAGCCATGCCCGCGGACCCGAACAACCTCGTCTGGATCGACATGGAAATGACCGGGCTCGCGCCCGACACCGATCGCATCCTCGAAGTGGCGCTGCTGGTCACCGACGCGCAGCTCGAAATCGTCGGCCAGGGCCCGGTGCTGGTCTTGCAACAGCCCAACGAAGTGCTGGAGGCGATGGATTCATGGAATCGGGGCGTGCACGGCAAGTCGGGGCTGGTCGACAAGGTCAAGGCCTCGCGCCTGAGCGAGGCGGTGGCCGAGGCGCAGCTGCTCAAGTTCCTAGGGGAGCACGTGCCCGCCGGCGCCTCGCCGATGTGCGGCAGCTCGATCTGCCAGGACCGGCGCTTCCTCGCGCGCTGGATGCCGGGCCTCGAAGCCTGGTTCCACTACCGCAACCTCGACGTCTCGACGCTGAAGGAGCTGGTGAAGCGCTGGAAGCCCGATGTCGCGCGCGGCTGGAAGAAGGAGGGCAAGCACGAGGCCCTCGCCGACATCCTCGAGTCGATCGAGGAGCTGAAGTACTACCGCCGCACCGTCATGACCATTTAGTTCTAGAGCGAAACGAGCTTTCCGGGGTTGAGCAGGTTCTGCGGGTCGAACGTGCGCTTCAGGTCGCGCATCAGGTCCACCGCTTCGCCCAGCTCCTCCTGGAGGTAGGCCTGCTTGCCGATGCCGATGCCGTGCTCGCCGGTGCAGGTCCCTTCCATGGCGAGCGCGCGCTTGACCACGCGCAGGTTGAGCGTCTTCGCTTCCTGCATGTCCTTCGGATCGTTCGCGTCGACGAGGATGACGAGGTGGAAGTTGCCGTCCCCGACGTGGCCGAAGAGCGGCACCGGCATCGACGCCTTCTCGATGTCCTTCGTCGTCTCCAGGATGCATTCCGCGAGGCGCGAGATCGGCACACAGACGTCGGTCGAGATGGCGCGCGAGCCGGGCTTGAGCTGCAGGCAGGCGAAGTAGGCGTGGTGGCGCTCCTCCCAGAGCCGCGTGCGCTCCTCGGGCCGAGTCGCCCACTGGAAGTCGTGGCCGCCGTTCTCGCGCGCGATCTCCTGCACCATCTTTGCCTGCTCGACCACGCCCGCCTCGGTGCCGTGGAACTCGAGCAGCAGCGTCGGCATCTCGCGGTGGCTCGTCTTGTTGTGCCGGTTGAGCGCGGCCATCGTCGTCGCGCAGAGCAATTCGCTCCTCGCGATCGGAATGCCCGACTGCAGCGTCTGGATCACGGTGTCGGCCGCGCCCTTGACCGTCGAGAACGTGCACACCGCCGCCGACATCGCCGCCTGCACCGGGTGCAGCTTCACGGTCACCTCGGTGATGATGCCGAGGGTTCCTTCCGAGCCGACGAACAGCCGCGTCAGGTCGTAGCCCGCGGAGGACTTCTTCGCGCGGCGCGCGGTGTGGATGATGCGGCCGTCGGCCAGCACCACCTTCAGCGACAGCACGTTCTCGCGCATCGTGCCGTAGCGCACGGCGTTCGTGCCCGAGGCACGCGTCGCCGCCATGCCGCCGAGCGTCGCGTCCGCGCCCGGGTCGATGGGGAAGAACAGGCCCGTGTGCTTGACGTACTCGTTCAATTGCTTGCGCGTCACGCCCGCCTGCACCACGGCGTCGAGATCTTCCTCGTGCACGGCGAGCACCTTGTTCATGTGACTCATGTCGATGCACACGCCGCCCTGGATGGCGAGGATGTGGCCCTCGAGCGAGGTGCCCACGCCGTAGGGGATCATCGGCACGTGGTAGCGCCGGCAGATGTCGACGATGTCGCGCACCTCCTCGGTCGACTCCGGAAACGCCACCGCATCGGGCGGCGCGTACGGAAAGTACGACTCGTCCTTGCCGTGGTGCTCGCGGATGCCCGCCGAGGTGGTCACCCGGTCGCCGAGCAGCGCCTGCAGCTCGGCGAGCGCGCTGCGGTCGAATTCGCGCGGCTTGTTCATCGGGTCATTTTAGCCGTATTTCCCCGTCAAACGGCACGCGCACGCCGAGCGAAGGGATCTCGAGCGTGACGCGCGCGGTCACCGGCGCGTCCTCGGCGAGCCGGCCCGCGGCGAGCGCCTGCTGCACCGCGGTCTCGATCTCGCGCTGCGAGTTGACGCCGACCATCTTGAGGAACTTGCGGATGCTGAGGTTGAAGGTTTCCGGGTCCATGCGTTATCTGCCTCCCTGGTGATTGAGGATTTCCGCGGCCAGCCGCTTGCCGAGCTCGACGCCCCACTGGTCGAAGCTGTTGACGTTCCACACCACGCCCTGGGCAAACACCTTGTGCTCGTAGGCCGCGACGAGCGCGCCGAGCGCGCGCGCGTCGATGCGCTCCAGGCGCAGCGTGCTCGAGGGGCGCTCCCCCGGGGAGCGGCGGTGCGGGGGCAGCGCCGGGTCATCGGTGCCGAAGGCGAGCGCGCGCGCCTGGGCTTCGGCGTTGGCGTCGAGCTCGATGCTCACGCCGGCGACGATGAAGTCGCAGGGCACGGCCTGCGTGCCCTGGTGCAGCAGCTGGTGGAACGAGTGCTGGCTCACGGTGCCTTCCGCGCCCCAGACCACGGGCGCGGTCGCGTAGCCGACGGCGCGGCCCTCGCGGTCCACGCGCTTGCCGTTGGACTCCATCTCGAGCTGCTGCAGGTAGGCTGGCAGCAGTCGCAGCGCGTGCGCATACGGCAGCACGCAGTGCGTGGCCGTGCCGAGGAAGTTCGTGTTCCATACGCCGAGCAGCGCAAGCAGCAGCGGGACGTTCTTTCCGGGCGGTGCGTCGACGAAGTGCCGGTCCATCTCGCGCGCACCGGCGAGGAACTCATCGAACACCGGCGCGCCGAGCGCGGCAAAGGCGCTGAAGCTCGCGCTCGACCAGATCGAGTAGCGTCCGCCGACCCAGTCCCACATCGGCAGCACCTCGGTCGCGCCGAAGGCGCGCGCGGCCGTCTCGTTCGCGGTCGCCGCGAAGAGCCGCCCGCGGCCGCCGAGCCAGTCCTTTGCCGCGCTTGCGTTGAATAGCGTCTCCGCAGTGGCGAAGGTCTTGGACACCGCGACCACGAGCGTCGTCGCCGGATCCGCGCCGTCGAGCGCGCGCGCGAGGTCGAGCGGGTCGAGGTTCGACGCGAAGCGCACTTCGATCGACGCGCGCGCGCCGAGCGCGTCCACCAGGAGCCGCGCGCCGAGGTCCGAGCCGCCCGTTCCCAGGTGCACGATCCGGCGCACGCCCGCGAGGCCCGCGGCGAGCGCGCGCATGCGCTCGAGCGATGCCTTTACCTCGGGCGGCGCTGCGTCGCCCGCGCGCAGCGCGACATGGCGTGCCGCGCGGTGCTCGGTCGAGTTGACCGGCTCGCCGGCGAAGAGGGCCCGGCGCCAGTCCTCGAAGCCGCGCTCCGCGGCGAGCTGCGCGAGCAGCCGGATCGTGAGCGCGCCCACGCGCTGGCGCGAGTAGTCGAGCAGCAGCCCCGGCGCCTGCGCGCCGAACAGCTCGGCGCGGCGGGGATCAGCGGCGAAAAGCTCGGCGATTCTCGTTTTCGCCCAGCCCTGCGCATGGTCGGCGAGCTTTGGCCAGGCGGCACAGTCGGTGGGCGGCGTCGTATTCAACGCGGCTCCAGCCGGTACAGGCGCAGCCGCTCGTGGCGGTCGCCCGGCCGCCCGAGGTCGGCAAGCTTCACCCAGCGCGTGTCCGGCGCGTCCAACTCGTTTCCCGGATGCCCTTGCACGAGAAGCAACCGGCAGCCGCCGGCGCCCGCACCCGCCCGCTCCGCCGGCTCCAGGCGCACGTCGCCGTGGTAGCTGAGCGCCGCGCGCTGCGGCAGGCCGACGTTGAGCTCGGCGATGCAGCCGGCGTCGGGCGGCAGGATCGAGCGCAACTGCAGCGCGACCGTGCGGTAACTCTTCTGGTGGTCCACCCAGGGCATCCACAACGCCGTCACGGTGCCCCAGAGCAGCGTCAGGCCGGCGGCCCAGCGCGTGACGCCGCGCACGGCCGAGGGTGCGGTGAAGAACGCGACGTAGAGCCAGCCAACGAGCAGCGCGAGCGCGAGCAGGAACTGCGCAAGCGCAAACCGCGCTTCGAAGCCGGGCGCCGGACGCGCGAATGCCTGCGCGAGGCGAGCCGGCACGCCGAGCATCATGGCGACGTAGCCGACCCAGACCACGAGCGCAAAGAACGTGAAGCACATCACCGCGAACCAGTCGAGCGCGGCGGCGGCGCCCCGCCGCAGCAGCTGCACGCCTTCAGCGCCGAGCAGCGCGAGCGGCGGAAGCAGGTTGATCGCACCCACGTCCTGCGGCGGGCCGAGCACCGCGAGCCCCGCCAGGAGCAGCACGACCGACGCGGCCGGCACGAACAGGCGCGGCTCGCGCCACTCGCGACGGCGCGACCATAGCGCCCAGGCCGCGAGCGGCCAGGCGGGCCAGGCGAACCAGCTGCCGGTGGAGAGGAAGTAGCGCAGGTTGTCGAGCGGGTTGCCATGAGTCTCGATCGCGAGCGCCCACCACTGCGTGAGCAGCTGCGGCGCGCGGTGCTCGAGCGCGAGCGGCCAGCTCGCCGAAAGCGGCAGCGCGACCAGCACTGTGCAGGCGAGGAACGGTAGCGCGCGCCGCGTGCGCCAGCGCGGGCAGGCGAGGTGCGCGATCAGCACAGCGGCCAGAATCGCCCCCGGCAGCATGGGCCCGAGCGCAAGAAACGCGAGGCCCAGCGCGGCGCCGAAGCCCGCGCCGTGCAGGAGCGGCCGCTGGTGCGCGCGCGGCAGCACGGCAAACGCGGCGCACGCGGCCGCGAGCGCCGCGATTTCGGGCACCGCCTCGTGCGCGTGCACCATCAAGCCGACGGCGCCGATCAACAGCAGCGGCGCGACGGCTCCCGCTGTGCGGTACAGCAGCCAGAGCGACGCACCCACGCACAGGCCGCTCGCGAGGCGCGCGGCGCTGTGGAACGGGATCGCCCAGCCGAGTGCCTTGCCGCACACGAGTGCGATCCAGTGGTAGAGCGGCGCGTCGTCGAGCACCGGCATGCCGGCGACGCGCGGCACCACCCAGTCGCCCGTGACCGCCATCTGGTGCGCGATCTCGAGCGTGACCGCGTCGAACGTCTTCCACAGGTCGTGCCCGGCGAGCCCGGGCAGCACGAACGCCAGCGCGAGCAGCACCAGCACCGCGGGCGAAGGCGGCAGCGCGAGGCGGGGGATCATGATGGGATTCTAGGCCCGGAAACGAAAAAGGCAGCCGAGGCTGCCTTTCTTTTGAATCGCGATGCGGTGCTCAGGCGGGCTTCTTCGCCTTGGTGTAGCGGCGCTTGAATTTCTCCACGCGTCCGGCGGTGTCGACGATCTTCTGCTTGCCCGTGTAGTACGAGTGCGACTCCGAGGACACCTCGACCTTGACCACGGGGTAGTCGTGGCCGTCGGCCCACTTCATGGTCTCGCGGCCCTTCACGTCGATCGACGAGCGCGAGAGAAACGAATGGTTGGAGCTGGTGTCGAGGAAGATCACCGGGGTGTAGTCGGGGTGGCCGGTCGTTTTCATGGCGAGTTCAGGGTGTCGGAAAGGGCGCGAAGGGTGCGAAGGCCGCGAAGTATACGGAAATCAGGTACTTGCCGCAAGCTAGCCGCGGCGCATCGAGTCGAAGAACTCGGCGTTGTTCTTGGTCTGCTTGAGCTTGTCGATCAGGAATTCGGCGGCTTCGAGCTCGTCCATGGGATAGAGGAGCTTGCGCAGCACCCAGATCTTCTGCAGCAGCTCCTTCGGGATCAGCAGTTCCTCGCGGCGCGTGCCCGAGCGGTTGACGTTGATCGCCGGGAAGATGCGCTTCTCGTGCATGCGCCGGTCGAGGTGGATCTCCATGTTGCCGGTGCCCTTGAACTCCTCGTAGATCACGTCGTCCATGCGGCTGCCGGTGTCGATCAGGGCGGTGGCGATGATCGTGAGCGAGCCGCCTTCCTCGATATTGCGCGCCGCGCCGAAGAAGCGCTTCGGGCGCTGCAGCGCGTTGGCGTCGACCCCGCCGGTGAGCACCTTGCCCGAGGCCGGCACCACGGTGTTGTAGGCGCGCGCGAGACGCGTGATCGAGTCGAGCAGGATCACCACGTCTTTCTTGTGCTCGACCAGTCGCTTGGCCTTCTCGATCACCATCTCGGCCACCTGCACGTGGCGGCTCGCGGGTTCGTCGAAGGTCGAGGCGACCACTTCGCCGCGCACGGTGCGCGACATCTCGGTAACTTCCTCCGGGCGCTCGTCGATCAGCATCACGATCAGCGTCGCTTCAGGCTGGTTGGCGATCAGTGCGTGCGCTAGGTGCTGCAGCATCACGGTCTTGCCCGCCTTGGGCGGCGACACGATCAGGCCGCGCTGGCCCTTGCCGACCGGGGCGATGATGTCGATGATGCGCCCGGTGATGTTCTCCTCGGCCTTGATCTCGCGCTCGAGCTTGAACTGCTCGTTCGGGTGCAGCGGGGTGAGGTTTTCGAACAGGATCTTCGAC
>JBOIFE010000005.1:0-2806 GCA_050741015.1 Burkholderiales bacterium
GGCGAGCGCGAACCGCGTCAGCGTCGCGCGCAACGGCTCGCGCCCACGCCCGCGCAGGGCGACCAGCGCGCGCTGCGACAGCCCGCGCGCGACGTCCTCGAACAGCTGGTCCTTGCTCGCGAAGTGGTCGTACACCGACTGCTTGGCGACGCCGGCGCGGGCGGCGATGCCGTCGACGCTCGAGCGGTAGCCGCGGTCGAGGAACGAGCGCGTCGCGGCCTGCAGCACGCGCTCGCGGCACATCGGCTTCATGCGGCCGGGCCTCCCCAAAAAGTAGACCGCGCAGTCTACCAGAGGCCCAAGCGATGTTCGCGGGCCCGTCGGGTGGGCCGCCACAGCTTGTACGGTGGGCCGCCGGCCCACCCTACAGATCCCGACTGAGGCCGTACGCTGGGCCGCCGGCCCACCCTACAATGCGAAATGGACTTCGCGTACACCGAGGAGCAGGACGCGATCCGCGAGGCGATCGCGAAGATCTGCGCGCGCTTTCCCGACGAGTTCTGGCTGAAGAAGGACCGGGAAGGGGGGTTCCCGGAAGAGCTGCACCAGGCGCTCGCGAAGGACGGCTGGCTCGGCATCGCGATGCCGCAGGCCTACGGCGGCTCGGGCCTCGGCATCACCGAGGCCGCAGTGATGATGCAGGCGATCGCGCAGTCGGGCGCGGGATTCTCCGGCGCCTCGGCGGTGCACATGAACATCTTCGGGCTCAACCCGGTGGTCGTCTTCGGCAGCGACGAGCAGAAGGCGCGCATGCTGCCGCGCCTGATCGCCGGGAAGGAGCGTGCCTGCTTCGCGGTCACCGAGCCGAACACCGGCCTGAACACGCGCAAGATCAAGACGATGGCGAAGCGCGACGGCGCGCGCTACCTCGTTTCCGGCCAGAAGGTGTGGATCTCGACCGCGCAGGTCGCCGAAAAGGTGCTGCTGCTCACGCAGGCCGACGCGGGACTCACGCTCTTCTACACCGACGTCGACCGGCGCTATGTCGAGGTACGCGAGATCGAGAAGATGGGCCGCAAGGCCGTGGACTCCAACCAGGTGTTCTTCGACGGGCTGCCGGTGCCGGAATCCGATCGCATCGGCGAGGAAGGCCGGGGCTTCGAGTACATCCTGCACGGCATGAACCCCGAGCGAGTGCTGATCGCCGCCGAGAGCGTGGGCCTGGGCCGCTGCGCGCTGGAGCGCGCGGCCCGGTATGCGAACGAGCGCGTGGTGTTCGACCGGCCGATCGGCAAGAACCAGGGCATCCAGCACCCGCTCGCGGCGAACTGGATGGCGCTGGAGGCAGCGAACCTCATGGTGTTCAAGGCGGCCTGGCTCTACGACGGCGGCAAGTCCTGCGGTGCCGAGGCCAACGCCGCGAAGTACCTCGCCGGTGAAGCCTGCTTCGACGCCTGCCAGCAGGCCGTCATGACGCATGGCGGCTTCGGTTACGCGAATGAGTACCACGTCGAGCGCTACCTGCGCGAGTCGCTTGTCGGGCGCATCGCGCCGGTGTCGCCCCAGATGATCCTGTGCTACATCGCCGAGCGCGTGCTCGGGCTGCCGAAATCGTATTAATTCGCACTTCGCGCCGCGGCGTGACATATCGCCGCACCGCATTTTGCCGCTCGTCCCTTTTCGCCAGAAACCGTCAGAAATACGCGCATTCCTCCCTGTGTCGGCGCGCGGCGACGCATTAGATTTTGCGCGCCGGTGCGAGGTGCGCTGGCACGTGAATTTTGACACGCAGGAGGAAGTCATGAAAACAGGTCGAAGCATCCATCTCGCGGTCCTTGCCGCCGTTGCGGCCTGGGGGTTTGCCGGCTCGGCGCTGGCTGACGACGAGCAGGCCGATCCGCACAACTCGATCGGCACGGCGCAGCTGCTGACGATCGGCAGCGACGGCAGCGTCACGGTCAATGCCAACATGGGCCTGGGCGACGGCGATACCTACGCGTTCGACGCCAAGGCAGGCGATGTCGTCACGGTGGACATCGACGGCGGGAGCAAGCCCGCAGGTACGCCGGGCGACGTGGACCTGTTCGTCTCCATGCTCGACGCGACCGACCAGCACCGGGTGCTGCGCGACAACGACGACTCGCTGCTGCCGGAACCCGATCCGGGCTCGTTCAATACGTTTGACCCGTACCTCCAGAACGTCGTCATCCCGGCGGATGGCCGGTACTACGTGGTGGTCAGTGCGCTGCCCAACATGGCGGTCGACGGCGGCGGGCTGACGCCGGGCACGGCGAGCAACCCGACCGGCAGCTACACGGTCATCATCAGCGGCGTCACGCCGCCGCTCGCGCCGCCGCCCCCGCCGCAAGTGGAGACGCAGCAGATCATCATCGACATCGAGCCGGGCCGCCGCAGGATTGCGCTGATCGACCCGAAGTCGCGTCACAGCATCCCGGTCGTGCTTATGTCGTCGCTCCAGTTCGACCCCATGAACGTCGACCTCACCTCGCTCACGTTCGGCAGCACCGGCGACGAGGAGAGTCTCAAGGGTTGCTCTAAGCTCGGCGTCGACTTCAACCACGACGGCAAGCGCGACCTCGTGTGCCAATTCGCGAACGACAAGGCCGGCTTCTACGTGAGCGACCGCGAGGGCATCGTCAAGGGCCGGACCAAGGACGGCGTCGATTTCGAAGGCCGCGGCGCGCTTAAGGTGATCTCACTCAAGGCGAGGTGGTACAAAGATGCCTGGGGTCGCTGGTACCGCCGTCACGGCGACGATCGCGATGACGACCGGCGCGGCCACAACGATCCTCACCGCGGGTGGCGATAGCGGATCCCGCGTCCGCGAACCACAAGGGCGCCGGCC
>JBOIFE010000006.1:0-5381 GCA_050741015.1 Burkholderiales bacterium
CATCGGAGGCTGTGCGCGACTCGCCGCCGACAGCGTATTGCGGCCCACCTGCGAGACTGCGCGCGCGCTGCCCGCAGGCGACGACGCCGCCGCGCGGCACTTCTTCGAATCGACGTTCGCCGCCTACGCCGTGGTCGCACCGGACGGCACCCGCGACGGGCTCGTCACCGGGTACTACGAGCCCGTGCTCCCTGGCAGCCGCACGCAGAGCGAGCACTTCTCGCAGCCGGTGTACGGCGTGCCGGACGACCTCGTCGTCGTCGACCTCGCGGGCCAGTACCCGGAGTTGCGCGGCCTGCGGCTGCGCGGGCGCCTGAGCGGGCGCCGCCTGGAGCCCTACTACACGCGCGGCGAAATCGGCGCCGGCGAGAGCGGATTCCACGCCCCGGTGCTCGCCTGGGTCGCCGACCCGGTGGAGCTGTTCTTCCTGCAGGTGCAGGGGTCGGGCCAGATCCAGCTCGAATCCGGGGAGCGCATCCGCGTGGGCTACGGCGACCAGAACGGCCACCCCTACCGTTCGCTCGGCCGCCACCTCGTGGATGAGGGCGCGCTGACCCTCGACCAGGCCTCCATGCAGGGCATCAAGGCCTGGGCTGCCGCGAATCCCGAGCGGCTGCAGGCGGCGCTCGACTACAACGCGAGCTACGTGTTTTTCCGCGAACTGCCGGCCGCCGGCGGGCCGATCGGCGCCCAGGGCGTGCCACTCGAGCCCGGCTACAGCGTCGCCGCGGACCCGACTTACGTGCCGCTCGGGGCGCCGCTTTACCTGGCGACCACCTACCCGCTCTCGACCGACCCGCTCGAGCGAGTCGTCATGGCGCAGGACACGGGTGGCGCCATCCGCGGCGCAGTGCGTGCGGACCTGTACTGGGGATCCGGACCCGACGCCAGCATCCAGGCCGGGCGCATGCGCCAGCCGGCGCGCCTGTGGATTCTCTGGCCCCGCGGGGCGACGCTGCCGCGGCCCCTGCCGTAAGCGCCTACTTCGGCTTTGTCCCGTTCCCGGGCTCGGGCACGGCCTCGTCGAGCAGCGAGACCAGGTCGGCCGCGTCCATGCCGCCGCTCACACGCGCCCCGGTCTGAAGAAACAGGGTGGGCGTCGCATTGACGTGCAGCGACCGGCCCAGGTCCAGAACGCGATCGACGGGCGTCTCGCAATCGGTTCCGCCCTTCGGAACCTGCGGTTGCGCGCGCGCGGCGAGCGCGAGCCATGCCTTGGCTCGATCCGGCGAGCACCAGACAGCCCGGGATTGATCCGCAAGCTCGGGATGGATCACGGGGTACATGAAGTAGTAGATGGTGATGTCGTCGATCTTCGCCAGGACCTGCTCGAACCTGCGGCAGTACGGGCAATGGGGATCGGAAAACACCGCCAGCACGCGCTTGCCGTTGCCACGCCGGACCTTGACCGCCAGGTCGAGCGGGAGTTGGCGGAAATCAATCGCCGAGAGCTTGTGCATGCGCTCCTCGGTGAGGTTGCGCTGGCTGCGCGCGTCGTACAGCGAGCCGACGAAGATGTGATCGCCGCTCGCGTCGGTGTAGATCACGCGCGGCCCGCTGGGCGAGCGCACCGTGACCTCGAAGATGCCCGGCACCGGCGAGGGCTGCACGCGCTCGACCTTGCCCCCGTCGAGGTTCGATTCCACCATGCGGCGGATGCTTGCCTCGTCCGCGCCCGCCGCCATCGATGCCGCGAGTGCCGCGACCGCCAGGACCCACGCCATGCGCATCATGCCATTGCCCGCCGTATGAGGAGGTTCTTTAGGACCGGCAACCGGTCCGTGAGGTTCAATCCCGCGTTGCGCAGCCGCGACCAGCCCGCGCCGTGCGCGCCGAACAGGCGCCACAGCCCGTGCACCGTCGCCTGCATCGCGAGAACGTCCTCCGCGCGGGCGCGCTCGTAACGCCGCAGGAGACGCAAATCGCCCGGATCGCGGCCGGGCTCGCGTGCGTCGAGCACCTCGGCGAGGCGCCGCGCGTCCTGCAGGCCGAGGTTCGCGCCCTGGCCCGCGAGCGGATGGATCACGTGCGCCGCGTCACCCACGAGCGCGACGCGTGGCGCCACCGCGCGGCGCGCGACCAGGCGCTGCAGCGCGAACGCGCGCGCCGGGCCGCGCAGCTCGAGTCCGCCCAGCACCCCACCGCTCGCGCGCCCCACCTCGCGGCACAGCGCCTCGGGCGCGAGCCCGAGCAGCTGCGCAGCGTGCGCCTCGCCGGTCGACCACACCATCGAGGCTTGCCCGTCAGGCAGCGGCAGCAGCGCGAGCACCGGCCCGCCCTGGAACCACTGGAACGCCACGCCCGGCTGCGGGTGCATACAGGCGAAGTTCGCCACCACCGCGCGCTGCGGGTACGGGTGCCGGTCGGCCTCGATCTCGGCCTGCGTGCGCACCGCAGAATCCGCGCCATCGGCGCCGACGACCAGGCGCGCGCGCAGCGTCCGGCCGCCTTGCAGGCGCAGGTTCGCGTGCGCAGCCTCGATCTCCAGGCGTTCCAGGCGCGCCCCGGTGCGCAGCGTCACGCGGCCGGCGTCGGCCAGCGCGCCGCGCAGCGCCGCCTGCAGCGCGCCGTCCTCGACGATCCAGGCGAGCGCGTCGGTGCCCGCGCGATAGGCGTCGAAGGCGATGCCCGATCCCGCGGCGTCGCCGAACACGCGCATCGTGCGCACGGGCGCGACGCGAACCATGGACAAGCGACGCCACACGCCGATCGACTCGAGAAACGCCACATTGCCTGGCGTCAGCGCGTAGACGCGCGAATCGAAGCTGCCGGCCGGCGCCGGCGGCGCCGCGTCCTCGGCAGCGAGCAGCGTCGCCGGCAGGCTGCGTACGGCGTTCGCCAGCGCGAGCCCGGCCAGCCCCCCGCCCACGATCGCCAGTTCAGCGTCCATGCGCAGATTCTAGGTGGCGCGGCCGTGGCGCCGGGACCCGGGCTGGATTAAAATTTGCCATGCGTGGCGAATTAGCTCAGCTGGTTAGAGCAGCGGAATCATAATCCGTGTGTCCGGGGTTCGAGTCCCTGATTCGCCACCACTTCCCTCCTTCCGCCGCGCGCCGATGACGCGATTGCTGGCCGCCGCCGCCTTGTCCTTGTTGCTGGCCGCCGCGGCGCAGGCACAGGTGCAGCTGCGCACGCTGCCGGCGCAGGCCCAGCCCGGAAAGCTGAGCCACGTGCGGGAGATGATC
Organism: Burkholderiales bacterium; assembly: GCA_050741015.1. GTDB lineage: Bacteria > Pseudomonadota > Gammaproteobacteria > Burkholderiales > SG8-39 > JAABQT01. The sequence continues at coordinate 3,186 of JBOIFE010000006.1, forward strand.
GTGACGATCGACGGCAAGCTCGCGCGCCTCGCGCGCGGAGCGCAGGTACGCGACCAGGCGAACCGCATCCTGACGCCCATGTCGGTTCCGGCCGACAGCTTCGTCGCCTACACGCTCAATCCGCAAGGCGAGGTATCCGCGGTCTGGATCCTGACGCGGCGCGAAGCCGCGGGGTTCCCCGTCACCCTCCCTGCGCCCATCCAATGAGCGGCAAGCTCTACCTGCGCACCTACGGCTGCCAGATGAACGAGTACGACTCGGCGAAGATCGCCGACGTGCTCGCGCAGGCCGAAGGTCTCGCGCCGGCGGCGCGCCCCGAGGACGCCGACGTGATCGTCTTCAACACCTGCTCGGTGCGCGAGAAGGCCGCGGAGAAGGTGTTCGCCGACCTCGGCCGCGTGCGCGCGCTGAAGCGCGGCAACCCGCGCCTGATGATCGCCGTGGGCGGCTGCGTGGCGAGCCAGGAGGGCGAAGGCATCGTCCGGCGCGCGCCGTTCGTCGACGTGGTGTTCGGCCCGCAGACGCTGCACCGGCTGCCCGAGCTGCTCGCGCGGCGCCGGTCCGAAGGACGCGCGCAGGTCGACGTCAGCTTTCCCGAGGTCGAGAAGTTCGACCGGCTGCCCGCGCCGCGCGCCGACGGCCCGCGCGCCTTGGTTTCGATCATGGAGGGCTGCAGCAAGTACTGCAGCTTCTGCGTCGTGCCCTACACGCGCGGCGAGGAGGTGTCGCGGCCGTTCGAGGACGTGGTCGCCGAAATCGACGCGCTCGCGCGCGGCGGCGTGCGCGAGGTGACGCTGCTCGGTCAGAACGTGAATGCCTGGCGCGGCCGGATCGCCGGCGGCGAGGCGGATTTCGCCGAGCTGCTGCGCTACGCGGCCGAAATCGAGGGCATCGGGCGCATCCGCTACACGACCTCGCACCCGCGCGAGTTCACGCCGCGGCTGGTCGAGGCGCATGCCGAGCTCGACGTGCTCGCGCCGCACGTGCACCTGCCCGTGCAGTCGGGCGCCGACCGCGTGCTCGCCGCCATGAAGCGCGGCTACACCGCGCTCGAATACCGGTCGATCGCGCGCCGGCTGCGCAAGGCGCGCCCGGGACTGAGCCTCACCTCCGATTTCATCGTCGGCTTCCCCGGCGAGACCGAGGCCGACTTCGAGTCGACGCTTGCGCTCGCGCGCGAGCTCGCCTTCGATGGCTCGTTTGCCTTCGTCTACAGCCCGCGCCCCGGCACGCCCGCGGCCGAGCTGCCCGATGACACGCCGCGCGAGGCGAAGCTCGGGCGGCTGCAGCGCCTGAACGCCGTGCTCGAGGCGCAGTCGCGCGCAGTGAGCGAATCGATGGTCGGTCGCGTCGAACGCGTCCTGGTCGAGGGACCGTCGACGCGCGATGCCGGCGAGCTCATGGCGCGCACCGGCAACAATCGCGTGGTCAATTTCCCCGGCCCGATCGCGCTCGCCGGGCGCTTCGCCGACGTGCGCATCGCCGCCGCGCGGCCTCATTCGCTGCGCGGCGAGCGGCTCGATGGCTAGCAAGCCGCTCGAGGTCCGGCTGGAACCCCTGGACAACCCGCGCCTCGCGCGCCTGTGCGGCGCGCTCGACGAGAACCTGCGCCAGATCGAATCTGCGCTCGACGTGTCGATCGCGCGGCGCGGCGGCCGGTTCACCGTGCGCGGCCAGCCGCGGCAAGCCGAGCGCGCGGCGCAGGCGCTCGAGCACTTCTACGAAAAGGCCGCGGCCGACCTGAGCCTCGACGACGTCCAGCTCGGGCTGACCAAGTTCTCGCAGGGCAAGGCGCCGGCGCCCGCCGAGGTCGGCACGGCGCTCGTCACCCGGCGCAGCGACCTGCAAGGTCGCACGCCGCGCCAGGTGCAGTACATCGAGCAGATCCTCGCGCACGACATCACGCTCGGCGTCGGCCCGGCCGGCACCGGCAAGACCTACCTTGCGGTCGCCTGCGCGGTCGACGCGCTCGAGCGCGACAAGGTCAAGCGCATCGTGCTGGTGCGGCCTGCGGTCGAGGCCGGCGAGCGCCTGGGGTTCCTGCCGGGCGACCTCGCGCAGAAGGTGGACCCGTACCTGCGGCCGCTGTACGACTCGCTCTACGACCTCATGGGCTTCGACAAGGTCGGTCGCTTGCTCGAGCGCGGCACGATCGAGCTCGCGCCGCTCGCCTACATGCGCGGGCGCACGCTGAAC
>JBOIFE010000007.1:0-4980 GCA_050741015.1 Burkholderiales bacterium
AGCAGATGAACGCCATCGACCGCCTGCAGCCTCCGGGGCGGATCAAGGCCGGCAACCGCCTGTTCTGATGGCCGGCCGGTCGTAGCGGTGGCCTACGGCACGAGCCGGAAGCTAGGACTGCTGCACCCCAGCCTGGTGAAGCGGGCGCGGGCCGCGTTCAACGCCTTCAAGCGACTTCTAGCTTGAGCTGCTCCAGGTCGGCCTTGGGGACGCGGCGCTTCAGGTCGAGCACTTCGATGCCGACCACCTGCTTCTCGGCGTTGAAGTCGAGCACGATGCCCGGCTTGACTTCCTCGGACTCCACGACAGTCGAGTCGTCCAGGCGCAGGTAGAGCGCGTCGGCTTTTTCGTCGTAGTGCATTTTCATGGCTCGCCTCTTTGCCGCCGGTCGAAATAGGCCGTCACGACGCGGGGTGGACTGGCGGAGGCATTGTAGACCACCCGGAGCACGCGCGTGCGTGAGCCTCGGGTCTTCGCGGTCGGCTTGCACGCGTTCCGGTGCGCGCAGGACCCGCTCGACCCAGGCCGACTCGATCCCCCGCTCGGCCATCACTGCCACGGCGTGCGCCGTCAGCTCGTATCGGTACTCGCCCAATCTTCCCCCTCCATGCACCAACGCCTGAATGTGGGGAAAGTTGACACCCGTCCCGTAGACTCCCGCCCTCGATGGCTCTCCTCACCCTTCTCGATGGCTCGCTCGCCCACGGCGACCTGCCGCTGCTCGATCGCGCGGCGTTCTCGCTCGAGTCGGGGGAGCGGATCGGGCTGATCGGCCGGAACGGCACGGGGAAGAGCTCGCTCCTTTCGGTCATCGCCGGGTCCCAGGCGCTGGACGACGGCGAGTTGCGCAAAACAGTCGGCGTTCGCGTCGCGCTGGTGGAGCAGGAGCCGGTGCTGCCCGCGGCGGCGACGCTGCGCGCGAGCCTGGAGCAGCGTGCCTCAGTGCCGCTCGCGCACAAGCTGGATGAGTTCCTGCACCGCCTGGGGCTGGACGAAAGCCTCGACCCCGCGCTCGCCTCGGGCGGGGAGCAAAAGCGCGCCGCGCTCGCGCTCGCCTTCGCGCTGCAGCCCGACCTGCTGCTGCTCGACGAGCCCACCAACCACCTCGACATCGCCGGGATCGAGCTGCTCGAGGATTTGCTGCTGCGCCAGCAGACGGCGATCGTGGTGACCCACGACCGCGCGTTCCTCGATCGCGTGTGCACGCGCATCCTCGAGCTCGACCGCGGGATGCTGCGCTCGTATCCGGGCAATTTCTCGTCCTACGAGCGGGTGAAGGCGGACGAGCTTGCCTCCGAATCCGTGCAGCGGCGCAAGTTCGACAAGTTCTGGGCGGCAGAAGAGGTCTGGATCCGCAAAGGCGTCGAAGCGCGCCGGACACGGAACGAAGGCCGCGTGCTGCGGCTCGAGCGCCTGCGCGAAGAGCGCTCGGCGCGGCGCGAGCGGCTGGGGACGGTGAAGCTCTCGCTCTCTTCAGGCCAGCGCTCGGGCAAGCTCGTCGCGGAGCTGGAAGGCGTGTCGAAGAGCTTCGACGACCGCGCGGTGGTGAAGGACCTCGACCTCCTCGTCTCGCGCGGCGACCGCCTGGGCCTCGTGGGCGCGAACGGCGCGGGGAAGAGCACCCTCCTTAAGCTCATCCTCGGCACCCTGCAGCCCGATTCAGGAAAACTGCGCCTGGGCACCAATGTCGTCCCCGCCTACTTCGACCAGATGCGCGAAGCCCTGGATCCTGAGAAGACCGTGGCGGAGACCATCTCCCCGGGCTCGGACTGGGTGGAGCTCGCCGGCGGCCGCAAGCACGTCATGAGCTACCTCGGCGACTTCCTCTTCCCGCCGCGCCGCGCGAACTCGCCCGTGCGCACCCTCTCGGGCGGCGAACGCAATCGGCTATTGCTGGCGCGGCTGTTTGCGCGGCCGGCGAACGTCTTGGTCCTCGACGAGCCGACGAATGACCTGGACATCGAATCCCTGGAGCTGCTGGAAGCGGCGCTGCAGGACTACGACGGGACCTTGCTACTGGTGAGCCACGACCGCGTGTTCCTCGACAACGTCGTCACCTCGGTCCTCGCGCCCGAAGGCGGCGGCGCGTGGAAAGAGTACGCGGGCGGGTATACGGATTGGGTGCGGCAGCGGCCTTCGGCGGCGGTGGGAGAGAAGGCCGCGGCGAAGATGGCTGCGCGAGGAAAGAGTAAGGCGAAGCTGTCCTACAAGGAGCAAAGGGAGCTGGAGGCGCTGCCGGGGGAGATCGAGGCGTTGGAGGCGGAGCAGAGGGCGCTGCGGGAGAAGATGAGCGGGACGGAGTATTTCAGGCAGGGGGCGGGGGAGCTGAAGAAGGACCGGAGGCGGGCGCAGGAGATCGAGGCGCAGCTCATGCAGAAACTCGAGCAGTGGGAGGGGTTGGAGGCAAAGGCGGCGGGGTCGGCAGGTTGCTGACCCCTGCAGGCCCCCAGGCTCATCGAGCCCGCTTGCCTCCACGTCTGCGCACCCGGTATTCGGCGGCGGGCTCGCGGATCAGAAGCTCGCTCGGAATGCCGAGCTTCTCGTGAAGCGCGCGAACCATCGAAAGCGTGAGAGGGCGCTTGCGCGCAAGGATCTCCGACGCGCGGTTTTTCCCGCCGACGATCGCGGCGATGTCCGCCTGGCGCAGGCCCTGCTCCTCCATCCGGAACTGGATCGCTTCGATCGGGTCGGGCTTGCGGAACTCGAAGCGTGCTCTCTCGTAGTCGTCGATGAGCTTTGCGAGCAGCTCGAGCCGTGCGCCGGCGTCGCTCTCCGGCCCGGGGTCGCCCTGCGCAAGGCGCCGCGCCTCTTCCAGGTAGCGGCGATGCTGCTCGTCGGTCTTGATGATTCGCAGTTCCATGTCAGCGTCTCTTGTTGCGCTCGTCATACTCCCGGTGCGTTCCGATCCAATCGATCACGACGACGCCGGTCCGGTAGGCCACCGTCACTTCCAGCCGATACGCGTTGCCCTTCACATTGAAGATCACGACGCGCTCCGCCAGGAAGCTTGCGCTGGCGTAGCGCCGGCGAATGTCTTGCGGCGTGCTCCATGCCGCGCTCTCGACATCGGCCAGCCAGTTCTCGATCCAGCCGCGGGCAGCGGTGTGCTTGCGGCAGAACCGCTCGAGCCGCTCGCGGTCGAGTACTTTCATCCATGCCTGGCGATTGGAGCCGCTAACCTAGCACGAAGTTCCCGTTTTGGGAACCGTTCAAGCCCGCAGCACGCTGAACGCCCGGTAGAGCTCCATCGGCAGCGGGACCTCGAACTTCCAGTGCAGCGACATCGGCCGCCATGGGTCCAGCTTCAGCCGCCGATCGGCAGCGCCCGCACGCGAACCCGCGTTTCCTCGAACACGACGACCGCGCCGCGGTGCAGGGATTCGGAGATGGCGGCGAGGTTCGCCAGCAGCAGCGCGAGCTGCCGATCCGGACGGCGTTCAGTGCCGCCGCGGAACAGGATCACCGAGGGCCGGGCCGCGGCGCGCAGCGCAAGCAGCGAAGCGAAGTCGGTATCCGCCGAAACAACGATCCGATCCTCGTTTTCGGCCTTGGCGAAGACCTCGGCGTCGCCCGCTTGCTGCATCCCGTAGTCGCGGACGTGCGCGGCGTCGTGGCCCGAGCGCCGCAGCCCCTGCGCCACCTCGGGCGAAAGGGCGTTGTCCACGAGGAACCTCACGGCGCCGTGAGGGGCAGCTCGCGTTCCCTGACAGCCTCAGCGGCGTACTTCAACGCTTCCTGAATATCGGCTGCCGTGAGGTCGGGGTAGGCCTTGAGGATCTCATCCGCCGCCATCCCCTCGGCGACCATCCCGACCACCGTGGCGACCGGAATGCGCAGGCCGCGGATGCACGGCACGCCGCCCATCTGGGCAGGATCTATGGTGATGCGGGCGAACTTCATGCCAGGCATTCTACGCCCGGGCTACCCCCGCAGCACGCTGAACGCCCGGTAGAGCTCCATCGGCAGCGCGACTTCGAGCCTCCAGTGCAGCGACATCGGCCGGTCGCCTTCGAGGTGTGTCTTGGTTGCGGGGCCCAGGGCGCAGTACGCGGTTTCCTTGTTTTCCCTGACGAAGAGGAAGAAGCGCCAGCCGTTCTCCGGGCTCTCGATGTAGCGCCGCCCGGCGGGTGTATCGGGACCCGCGTTGTTCTGCGTCTGCCAGTGGAAGATCTCGGGGCTGATGGCGTAGTCGTGGTACGAGATGCGGTCGTGGTACCCCTCGGCCTTGTCCAGCGTGACGAAGAGGCACTCGATCTTTGCGTCTTCGATCGAGATCTTTCCCGACTGGTGCGGCGTTCGCCTGGACTCGGTGAGCCATCCCACGGCCGTAAGGATCTCGCGGATCTCGTAGCGGCCGTAGAGGAGCAGCGGCCACTCTTGCGGTAGACCCGGAATGCGTTGAACCGGTAGTTCCGTTCGCGCGGCGAGCAGCTCCGAGAGCTCGCCAAGCTCTTCTCTCAGCGGACGCTGCGCCTCCAGCCGCTCGAGAAATTCCTTTCCGGTCATCCTGTCCGTGATGCGCGGGAAGAGCTGGTAGGCGAGCATTTGGATGCGCCTTCGCTCGATCGCGTCGAGCTCGTCCCACGTCATCGGGCCTCGCCAGAGCTTGAGCGCCAGCGGATCGTTGCTGTGGAGCAGGTCCGCGAAGCGCCGGCCGAGATAGGCTTCTTCGTCCGAAGCCTCGCCCGGGAGGAGACCCGCGCTGCGGCGAAGCGCCGTCCATCCTCCGTCCCGGTTCGCGCGGTAGATGTCCGGAAGCTCCAGTGCCTGGTCGTTGACGAAGCTCGCGAGCGATACGTTCCCGGGTCCCTTCATCGCCGCGTAGCCTTGCAGCTCGCGCGCGAGGCGCGGCCAGGTCTGCCGGGCGATGGTCTTGAGGCTCGCCAGCACCCGTTCGCCCGCGACGCGATCGAACGCGATGTGGCAGGCGGGCGGCAGCGCAGGGAAGCCGTGCTCGAGGTCCTCGATCAGGCGGCGCTT
>JBOIFE010000008.1:0-14329 GCA_050741015.1 Burkholderiales bacterium
GTCTCGCTCATCGTGTTCACGGCCGTGATCGGCATGCTGCTTGCCGCGCCCGGCGCGGTCGAGCCGCGCGTGCTGCTCGCCGGGACGCTCGGCATCGCGCTGGTGGCCGGCGCCGCGGCGGCGATCAACTGCCTGGTCGAGCAGAACGTGGACGCGCTGATGCTGCGCACCCGCTGGCGGCCGCTGCCGAGCGGCGAGCTGACGACTGCGCAGACGCTCGCGTTTGCCGGCGGGGTCGGCGTGCTGGGCCTTGCGCTGCTCGAGCACTTCGTGAACCCGCTCACGATGTGGCTGACGCTCGCCACCTTTGTCGGCTACGCGGTCGTGTACACCGTGATCCTGAAGCCACTCACGCCGCAGAACATCGTGATCGGCGGCGCCTCGGGCGCAATGCCGCCGGTGCTGGGCTGGGCAGCGGTCACCGGCCAGGTTACCACCGAGGCGATGCTGCTCTTTCTCATCATCTTCGCCTGGACGCCGCCGCATTTCTGGGCGCTCGCGCTGTACCGCACCGAGGACTACGCGCGCGCGGGGCTGCCGATGCTGCCGGTCACTCACGGTTCGCGCTACACGCGGCTGCAGGTGCTGCTCTATACGCTGATCCTGTTTGGCGTGTCGCTGCTGCCGTACGCGATCCGCATGAGCGGTGCGCTGTACCTCGCGGCCGCGATCGCGCTCGGCGGGCTGTTCATCGCCTACGCGGTGCGCATCTACGTCGCCTACAGCGACTCGCTCGCGCGGCGCACATTCCGCTACTCGATCGCCTATCTCGCGCTGCTCTTCGCGGCGCTGCTCGTTGACCACTACCTGCCGCACTAGCGCGCTGCTCGCCGTCCTCGCGCTCGCCGCCTGCGGCGGCGGCGCGCCCAAGTTCCGCAGCACCGACATCACCGGCGCCGACTTCGGCAGCGGGTTCGAGCTGAGCGACCCGGCCGGCCGCCTGCGCCACCTGGCCGACTTCAAGGGCAAGGCGGTGGTGCTGTTCTTCGGCTATACCCGCTGTCCTGACGTGTGCCCGACCACGCTCGCCGACCTGGCGCAGGTGATGAAGCAGCTCGGTCCCGTGGCCGACCGGGTCCAGGTGCTGTTCGTCACAGTGGACCCCGAGCGCGACACGCCGGCGGTCCTCGCGCAATACGTGCCGGCGTTCGACCCGCGCTTCCTCGGCCTGCGCGGCGACGCAGCGGCCACCGAGCGCGTGGCGAAGGATTTCAAGATCTACTACGAGAAGCGCCCCGGCAAGACGCCGGGCGAGTACTCGGTGGACCACAGCGCGCAGTGCTACGTGTTCGATGCGCAGGGACGGCTGAGGCTGCTGGTGCGCCACGACCGCCTCGCCGAGGACCTCGTGCCGGACCTGCGGACGCTGCTCGGCGCGTCGAGCTAGGCTCGCATGGAATACAAGGACTACTACGGCACGCTCGGCGTGCAGCGGGAGGCTTCGGCGGACGAGATCCGCAAGGCGTTCCGGCGCCTCGCCCGCAAGTTTCATCCGGACGTCAGCAAGGAGCCCGACGCCGAAGCGCGAATGAAAGAGGTGAACGAGGCCTACGCGGTGCTCTCGGAACCGGAGAAGCGCGCGGCCTACGACCAGCTCGGGCGCGGCCACCGGCCGGGCGAGGAATTCCGGCCGCCGCCCGACTGGGACGCGGGCTTCGAGTACTCGCACCACGACTTCCAGGGCGGGGACTTCAGCGACTTCTTCGGCGAGCTGTTCGGCCGCCGGGGCGCGCAGGCGCAGGGGCGCGACCACTACGCCAAGGTGCTGCTCGACGTGGAGGATGCCTTCACCGGGCCGACACGCCAGATCGCGCTGCGGGTGCCCAAGGCCGATGCGAAGGGGCGCGTGACGCTGGAAACGCGCACGCTCAACGTACGCATTCCGGTAGGCGTGCGCGAGGGCCAGCTGATCCGGCTCGCGGGCCAGGGCGCGGCGAGCGGGGGCGAGGCGGGCGACCTGCTCCTCGAAGTGCGCTTCCGCCCCCACGAGCGCTTTCGCGTCGACGGCCGCGACCTGCACGCCGACCTGCCGGTCGCGCCGTGGGAGGCGGCGCTTGGCGCGGTCGTGCCGGTGGCGCTGCCGGGCGGCGAGCTCAAGGTGCGCATTCCCGCGGGCGCTCAGGGCGGGCGCGTGCTGCGCGTGCGCGGCAAGGGCCTCCCGGCCGCGCCCCCGGGCGACCTGCTGCTCGCGATCCGCGTAGTGCTGCCGGCAGCCGACACCGACAAGGCGCGCGCGCTCTACGAGCAGATGGCGCGGGACCTTGCGTTCGACCCGAGGGCGGGCGCGTGAGCGACGACGTGCTCATCACGCTGGAAGAGCTCACGGTGGTGTGCTCGGTGAGCCGGGAGTGGGTGCGCGTGCGCCTGGAGGAAGGGCTGCTGCCGGCGGCGCCGGAAGGACGCTTCACGCTGCGCGCGGTGCGCCGCATCCGGCGCATGCGGGATCTGGAGCGCGACTTCGACGCGGCGCCGGAACTCGCCGCGCTCGTCGCGGACCTGCTGGAGGAGCTGGAGGCGCTTCGCGCCCGGCACGGGCGCGAAGGCTAGCGCTTCAGCCCGCCGCCGGCGCGGGCAGCGCCCGCCGCGTCGCGGGCGCCTCGAGGACCTTGCGCATCTTCTGCATCGCCTTGGCCTCGATTTGCCGGATGCGCTCGGCCGACACGCCGAACTCGTCGGCGAGGTCGTGCAGCGTCGCCGCGTCCTTTTCCTTCAGCCAGCGCGCTTGCACGATCCGCCGGCTGCGCGGGTCGAGCGAGGCCAGTGCCCGCACGATGCCGTCTCTGCGCACTCGCTCGCCTTCCTCGGCCTCGAGCTGCCGCGAGGGCTCGGACTCGGCGTCGGCAAGGTACTGTGCCGGCGCGTAGCTCTCGTCGTCGTCGTCGTCGGCCTCGAAGGCCACCTCGCGACCCGCAAGGCGCGTCTCCATCTCGACGACCTCCGCGGGCTTGACCTTGAGCTGCGCGGCGACGTGGTTCACCTCCGCCGCGGTCATGGGCCCGAGATCTTTCTTGAGCGAGCGCAGGTTGAAGAAGAGCTTGCGCTGCGCCTTGGTGGTGGCCACCTTGACCAGCCGCCAGTTGCGCAGGACGTACTCGTGGATCTCGGCCTTGACCCAGTGGATGGCGAAGGACACCAGCCGCACGCCGCGCGCGGGATCGAAGCGCTTCACCGCCTTCATCAGGCCGATATTGCCCTCCTGGATCAGGTCCGCGTGCGGCAATCCGTAGCCAAGGTAACCACGCGCGACTGCGACCACCAGGCGCAGGTGCGACAGCACGAGCTCGCGCGCCGCGTCGAGGTCGCCGTCCCGCCGGTAGCGTTGCGCGTACTCGCGCTCCTGCTCCAGGGTGAGCAGCGGGATGCGGTTCACAGTCTGGATGTAGGAGTCCAGACTGCCGGCAGCCATCGGCAGGGCCAGGGGCATCGGCAGGGCTTGGGTGTCTTGCATCGATCGATCTCCTCTCAAGGATCTTAGCACTCGAGGAATTAGAGTGCTAAGAGCCACAATTGTTCCCGGCCAGGCCGAATATGGCCTATATCTTAAATACTATTTATCGTAAGTATTTGCTCACTGACAATAGAGAGCCCAGCCAGCCGAGGGCGGCCGCGGCGCCGGCAACGGCAAGGGCATCGGGCGCGGAAAGGAAGGCGAGCTCGAAGCCGGACCCGTAGGCCCGCGCGATCTCCCGCACGCCCTGGTTGAGCACCGCCAGCCCGGCGGCAAGGATCCCGAGCGCGAGCACGCCCCCGGCAAGGCCCTGTAGCGCACCGAGGTAGAAGAAGGGGCGCCGGATGAAGGCGTCCGTCGCCCCGAGCAGCTGCGACACCTCGACCTCCTCGCGCTGCGTGAGGATCTGCAGGCGGATGGTGTTGAACGTCACGGCGACCAGCCCCGTCGCGAGCACGATCGCGAGGGCGGCGAGCGCGAGGCGCGCCGTGTGCGCGATCGCGGCAAGCCGGGCTGCCCAGGCCGAGTCCACCTGCACATGCGCCACCCCGGGAAGGCCGCGCAGCGCCGTGGCAAGCGCCTCCAGCTCGCCCGCACCGCGCTGCCGCGCGGTGAGCACGAAACTGTCGGGCAGCGGATTGTGCTCGAGCGCGCCGACGACATCCGAGAGCCCCTCGGTCCCGCGCAACTCCGCGAGCGCCTGCTCGCGCGAGACGAAGCGGATCGAGGCGACGCGCGCGTCGGCGCGCAGGCGCGGCTCGAGTTCGGCGCGCGCCGCCTCGGGCTTCAGGAACACCGACATCTGGGGCTCGAAGCTCGTGCGCTGCGCGACCGATTTCAGGCCGGAGAGCAGCGAGTAGCCGCCCGCCGGCAGCGCGAGGGCCACGCCGATCACGAGCGCGTTGAGCAGCGTCGCGGCACGCTGCGCCGCCAGCCGCCGCAGCGCGCGGGCGAAGGCCTCACGGTGCTGGCGCGCCCAGGTCCTCATGCCGCGGCGAGCCTTCCCGCCTCCAGGCGCAGCACCCGGCGCCCGTGGCGCGCGACCAGCGCCTGGTCGTGGGTGGCCACGAGCAGCGTGACGCCGACCTGGTTAAACGACAACAGGATGCCGACGATGGTCGCGCCCGAATCGGCGTCGAGGTTGGCCGTAGGCTCGTCGGCGATCAGCACCGCGGGGCGATTGACGACCGCGCGCGCGATGGCCAGGCGCTGTTGCTCGCCGCCGGAGAGCTGGATCGGGTTGGCGCGCTCGCGCCCAAGCAATCCCACCTTGTCCAGCGCCGCGCGCGCGCGTCGCGCCGCATCGCGAGGCGCGAGGTTGCCGAAGGCGAGCGGCAGCATCACGTTGTCGTACACCGAGCGATCGTAGAGCAGCTTGTGGTCCTGGAACACGAGGCCCAGGTGGCGGCGCAGGTAGGGCAGCGCCGCGCGCTTGAGCGCGCCGACGTTCTGGCCGTTGACCACCACGCTGCCCGCGCTTGGGCGCTCGATCGCCGGGATGAGCTTGAGCAGCGTCGACTTGCCGGCGCCCGAAGGCCCGGTGACGAACGCGAGCTCGCCCGCCTGCAGCGTGAACGAGACGCCCTGCAGCGCTTCCTGGCCGCCGGGGTAGCGCTTGGAGACCGACGAAAAACTGATCACAGCAGGGCCTCCGCGAATGCCGCGGCGTCGAACGGACGCAGGTCCTCCAAGCCCTCGCCGATGCCCACGAAGAGCAGCGGCACGGGCCGCTCGCGCGCGATCGCGCACACCACGCCGCCGCGGGCCGTGCCGTCGAGCTTGGTGAGGATGAGCCCGGTGAGGCCGAGCGCCTCGTCGAAGGCGTTTACCTGCGCCAGCGCGTTCTGCCCGGTGTTCGCGTCGAGCACGAGCAGCACCTCGTGCGGCGCGCCCGCGAGCGCCTTGCCGAGCACGCGCTTGACCTTGCGGATCTCCTCCATCAGGTGAAGCTGCGTGGCAAGCCGCCCCGCGGTGTCCACGATCAGCACGTCAAGGCCGCGCGCACGCGCCGCCGCCACGGCGTCGAACGCCACCGCGGCCGCGTCGCCCGAACGCTGCGCGATGACGGCGACGCCGTTCCTTTCGCCCCAGGCTTCGAGTTGCTCGCGCGCGGCGGCGCGGAATGTGTCACCCGCGGCGAGCAGCACCGACCGGCCCTGCGCCTGCAGCCATTTCGCAAGCTTGCCGATCGAGGTGGTCTTGCCGGCGCCGTTCACGCCCGCGACCATGACCACGATCGGCGTCGGGCGCTCGAGATCCAGGTGCTTCTCGAGCGGTGCGAGCAGCGCCCGCAGCTCTTCTCGCAGCGCCCGCCTGAGCACCTGCGGATCGGCAATGCGCTCGCGGCGCGCGCGCTCGCGCAGCCGCTCGAGCAGCGCGCGCGTCGCCGCCACGCCGCAGTCGGCGGCGAGCATCGCGTCCTCGAGCGCCTCGTAGAGAGACTCGTCGATCGCCGCGCGCCCGAACAGCGCACCGAGCCCACTCCTCAGGCGCGTCGCCCACGAGGTCGCTGCTACCATGATGCGGTGAATTCTAGCAAGCGCTCCGCGCCGGGCCGTGTGCGCATCGTCGGCGGCGAGTACCGCGGGCGGCGCCTGCGCGTCCCCGCGCGCGCGGACCTGCGCCCCACGCCCGACCGGGTGCGTGTGACGCTGTTCAACTGGCTTGGCCAGCGCCTGGACGGCGTGTCGTGCCTGGACCTGTTCGCCGGCAGCGGCGCGATCGGTTTCGAAGCCGCCTCGCGCGGCGCTGCGCGCGTCGTGATGGTGGAATCCGACCGCGCCGCGCTCGCGGCGCTGCACGAGGCGCGTGCCGAGCTGGGTGCTACCGCGGTCGAGATCGTCGCGGGCGACGCCTACGCCTGGCTCGCGCGCGGCGGCGAGCGCTTCGACGTGGTTTTCCTCGATCCGCCGTTCAGGCAGAATGCCGGCGCGGCGCTGCTCGAGCGCGTGGCGCCGCGGCTCGCGCCAGGGGCGCGGGTCTACCTCGAGGCGCCGCAGCCGGTCGCAGCCGCCGCGCCGTGGCGCGAAGCGAAGCGCGGCCGCGCCGGCCAGGTCAGCGTGCAACTGCTCATATGGGAGCCAGCATGATCCGTGCGGTATATCCCGGCACTTTCGATCCGCTCACGCGCGGCCACGAAGACCTGGTCCGGCGTGCGGCTCGCCTGTTCGATCCGCTGATCATCGGCGTGGCGATGAGCCGCGGCAAGAGCACCTTCTTCACGCTCGCCGAGCGTACCCAGATGGCGAGCGAGGTGCTCGGCGACCTGAAGAACGTGCAGATCGCGAGCTTCACGGGGCTGCTGGCGGACTTCGTGCGCAAGCACGAGGCGCACGTCGTGATCCGCGGGCTGCGCGCGGTGTCCGACTTCGAGTACGAGTTCCAGCTCGCGGGCATGAACCGCAGCCTCTATCCGGACTTCGAGACGCTGTTCCTGACGCCCTCCGAGCAGCACATGTTCATCTCGGCCACGCTGGTGCGCGAGATCGCGGTGCTGGGCGGCGACGTCTCGAAGTTCGTCCATCCCGCGGTCGGCAAGCTCCTCGCCGCCAAGGTGAAGTCGCTCGGCAAGAAATAGGGCCGCGCGACCCTAGCGCTGGCAGGCCGGGCAGAAGTAGGTCGAGCGCTGGCCCTGGACGATGCGCCGAACGACTGTGCCGCAGCGCCGGCACGGTTGTCCGGCGCGATCGTAAACGCGCGCTCGGGTCTGAAAGCACCCGTACACGCCGTCGCTGCCCACGAAGTCGCGCAGCGACGCGCCGCCGGCGCGGATCGCCTCGCGCAGCGTGTCCTTGATCGCCTGCGCGAGCCGCTCGCAGCGCGCGCGCGACAGCCGCCCGGCGGGCGTGCGCGGATCGATGCGCGCGCGGTGCAACGCTTCGCTGGCGTAAATGTTGCCGACGCCGACCACGCGCCGGGCGTCCATGATCATGTGCTTGACCGGCGCGCGCAGGCCGCGCGTGAGCGCGTGCAGCTTCGCGCCATCGAGCGCGCGCGACAGCGGCTCCACGCCCAGGTGCGCGAGCAGCCGGTGGGGCGCGCTACCCGCGGGCGACCAAAGCACGGCGCCGAAGCGGCGCGGGTCGCGCAGCCGCAGCAGGCGGTCGCCGAGCACGAGGTCGACGTGGTCATGCGGTCCCGGCGCCGTGCCCGCGGGCAGCACGCGCAGGCTGCCGCTCATGCCGAGGTGCATGATGATCTCGCCGTCGCCGCAATCGAGCAGCAGGTACTTGCCGCGCCGGCGCACCGCGCGCACCGTGCGGCCGGGCAATTTGCTCACGGCCGCGGGCACGCGCCAGCGCAGCCGGGGCTCGCGCACCTCGACGGCCGAGATGCGCCGGCCTGCGAGCCGACGCGAAAGGCCGCGTCGCGTGACTTCAACTTCGGGGAGCTCGGGCACGGAACTTAGTTGCTTGTGCGGGGCACCAAATATACCTACACTCACCCCGAAATGTCCGCAGTGATTCGATGGCTTTCGCTGCTCGCCGCCGTGCCGCTGGCAGCCTGCGTCGCGATGGCGCAGCCGCCGGCCGCGACCGCCCCGGATGCCGGCGACGCGGCCGAGCAGCAGCTGGCGCCCGAGCCGGCCGAATCCTCCATGGCGAAGCTGCCTGACCAGGAGCTGACCGAGCCGGTGCTCTACGAGCTGCTGCTCGGGGAGATCGCGCTGCAGCGCGGCAATCCCGCGCTCGCGGCGCAAACCTACGCCGACCTCGCCCAGACCACGCGCGATCCGCGCATCGCGCGGCGCGCAATCGAGGTCGCGAGCTTCGCGCACACGCCGCAGTACGCGCTCGATGCGGCGCGCGTCTGGCACGAGACTGACCCGGGCTCGGTGGAAGCGCTGCAGTCGCTGACGGGACTGCTGATCGGCGCGCGCAAGGTCGACGAGGCCGAGCCTTACCTTGCCGAGCTGCTCGCGCGCGACGGCGGCGCCGCGGCGAACGGATTCCTGCAGCTGGGGCGGGTGCTCGCGGGCAACCCGGACAAGCAGGCGAACCTGCGCGTCGTGCGCTCGCTGGCGGCGCGCCACCCGGTCCTGCCGCAGGCACACATCGCAGTGGCGCAGGCGGCGCTCGCCGCCGGCGACGAGTCCGGCGCGCTCGACGAGGTGCGCACGGCCGCGCAGCTGCAACCGGGCTGGGAGCTTGCCGCCGTCTACGAAGCGCAGATCCTGCAGCGTCGCAACCACGCGCAAGCCGAGCAGTCGCTCGCGGCGTTCCTCGAGAAGTACCCGCAGGCGCGCGACGCGCGACTGGCCTACGCGCGCATGCTTGCCTCCGATCGGCGCTACCCGCAGGCGCGCGAGCAATTCGAGAAGTTGCTCGCGGCGTACCCCGACAACGCCGAGGTGCTCTACTCGGTGGGGCTGCTCGCGCTGGAGATGAAGGATTATTCGACCGCGGAGTCGAGCTTCCAGCAGCTGCTGCAGAAGGGCTACCGCGATCCCGACAGCGTGCGCTACATGCTCGGCCAGGCGGCCGAGGAGCAAAAGCACTGGGACGACGCGAAGCGCTGGTACGGCAGCGTCAAGCGCGGCGACCAGGCGCTCGGCGCGCAGCTGCGCATCGCCGGCGTCATGGCCAAGGAAGGCAAGCTCGACGCGGCGCGCGCCTACCTGAACGACCTGCACGCGACCGGCGAGCAGCGCGTGCAGGTGCTGATCGCCGAGGCGCAGTTGCTGCGCGACGCGAACCACGACCGCGACGCCTTCGAACTGCTCGGCAAGGCGCTCGATGTGCAGCCCGAGCAGCCCGAGCTGCTTTACGACCACGCGATCACGGCCGAGAAGCTCGAGCGCTACGACGTGCTCGAGAAGAACCTGCGCACGCTGATCCGCGTCAAGCCGGACTACGCGCACGCCTACAACGCACTGGGGTACTCGTTCGCCGACCGCAACACGCGCCTGCCCGAGGCGCAGAAGCTCGTCCAGCGCGCGCTCGAGCTCTCGCCGGAGGACAGCTACATCATCGACAGCATGGGCTGGGTGCTCTACCGCACCGGCGACTTGAAGGGCGCGGAGCAGTGGCTGAGGCGCGCGTACACGGGGCGGCCCGACCCCGAGATCGGCGCGCACCTGGGCGAAGTGCTGTGGAAGATGGGCCAGCGCGGCGAAGCCGAGCGCGTCTGGGACGAGTCGCTCAAGGCCAGTCCCGGCAATGAGACGCTGCAAAAGACCGTGAAGCGGCTGCGCCGCTAGCGCGGCGCTGCGATTTCGGAGTGAAGACCGTCCTGCGCGCCCTCGCCATCGGCGTGGCCCTCACCGCGGCCGGCTGCGCCGAGCTCAGCCCGCGCGCACCGGGCGAGGCGGTCGAGTTCGAGCTCACCGCGCGCTTCGCTGCGCACTACGGCAGCGACGCGGCCTCGGGCCAGCTCGCCTGGCGGCACGGCCCCGGTCGCGACGAGGTGTTGATCAGCTCGCCCTTCGGCCAGGGGATCGCCCGCGTCACGCGCTTGCCCTCGCACACCACGCTGGTCACGTCCGACGAGCGGCACTACTCGGCCGCGGACCCCGAAACGCTGACCGAGCAGGTGCTCGGTTTTCGCCTGCCGCTGAAGGGTCTCGCCGACTGGGTGCGTGCCCGCCCCGCGCCGGAGGCGCCGGCGCAGGTCGAGCGCGCGAGCGACGGGCGCCTGCTTGCGCTCGAACAGTTCGGCTGGCGCGTGGAGTACCAGGCCTATGAAGCGGGCCGGCCGTCCAGGCTGCGGCTGAGCTACCCGGGGCTGGATTTGCGCCTGGCCATCTCCGAGTGGAAATGAACTGGTACCCCGCGCCCGGAAAGCTGAACCTGTTCCTGCACGTGCTCGGCCGGCGCGAGGACGGCTACCACCTGCTGCAGACCGCGCTGCAGCTCGTCGACGCCGCCGACCGCGTTGGCATCGCGGTGCGCGCCGACGGCGAAATCCGGCGGCACGACCCGCTGCCCGACGTCGAGCCCGAGGCGGATCTCGTCGTGCGCGCGGCGCGGCTGCTGCAATCGCGCGCGGCAACGCGCCGGGGCGCCGACCTCGCACTCGACAAGCGCCTGCCGGTGGGAGGTGGACTGGGCGGTGGCTCCTCCGACGCCGCGACGACGCTGATCGTACTGAACCGCCTCTGGGGCGCAGGCCTCGTGCGCGCGGAGCTGCAGGTGCTCGGCGCGGCGCTCGGCGCCGACGTGCCGTTCTTCGTGTTCGGTGAGAGCGCGCTCGGCGAGGGGATCGGCGAGCGCCTGAGCGCGCTCGAGATTCCCGAGGCGTGGTATCTCGTGCTGGTGCCCCCGGTGGCGATGTCGACGCGCGAGGTTTTCGCCGATAACGCGTTGACACGTAATGCGAAACCACTCAAAATACCGCCCTTTTTTCCGGACTTGGGCGGGAACGACCTGGAAGCCGTCGCGGTGCGGCGCAGCCCGATAATCGCGGCGCATCTCGCGTGGCTGCGCGGGCGCTGTCCCCGGGCGAGAATGACGGGATCGGGCGCGTGCATGTTCGCGCCGTTCGGCTCGCAGGCCGAAGCGCTCGCGCTGCTCGGCGAGCTGCCCGGCGGGATGCGGGGATTCGTGGCGCGCGGGATGCAGCGTCATCCGCTGTACGATTTTTAGCGGTACCTACTGGGGAGTCGCCAAGTTGGTTAAGGCACCGGATTTTGATTCCGGCATTCGTAGGTTCGAGTCCTACCTCCCCAGCCATTTGCGCTGCCGGCCGTGAACAAGCTCGCCAACACTCCGCCCGCCGTCCTCGAGCGCCTCATGGTGTTCACGGGCAACGCCAACCCGCGGCTCGCGCAGGACGTCGTCAAGCACCTGAACCTCTCGATTGGCCGCGCCATCGTCGGGCGATTCTCCGACGGCGAGGTGATGGTCGAGATCATGGAGAACGTCCGCGGCAAGGACGTATTCGTGCTGCAGTCGACCTGCGCGCCGACCAACGACAGCCTGATGGAGCTGCTCGTCATGGTGGACGCGCTGAAGCGCTCGTCGGCCGCGCGCGTCACGGCGGCAATCCCGTACTTCGGCTACGCGCGCCAGGACCGGCGCCCGCGCTCGGCGCGCGTGGCGATCAGCGCCAAGGTGGTGGCGAACATGCTGACGTCGGTGGGCGTGGCGCGCGTGCTGACCATGGACCTGCACGCCGACCAGATCCAGGGCTTCTTCGACATGCCGGTCGACAACGTGTACGCCGCGCCGGTGCTGCTCGGCGACGTCTGGAAGCGGCGCTACGAGAACCTGATCGTGGTCTCGCCCGACGTGGGCGGCGTGGTGCGCGCGCGCGCGCTCGCGAAGCGGCTGGAATCGGACCTCGCGATCATCGACAAGCGGCGGCCGCGGGCCAACGTCTCCGAGGTGATGAACGTCATCGGCGAGGTGAAGGGCCGCAGCTGCGTGATCATGGACGACATGGTGGACACCGCCGGCACGCTGGTGAAGGCCGCGCAGGTGCTGAAGGAGGAGGGGGCGGTCAAGGTGGTGGCCTACTGCACGCACGCCGTGCTCTCGGGCGCCGCGGTGGAGCGCATCAACGCCTCCGACATCGACGAGCTGGTGGTCACCGATACGATCCCGCTGCGCGAGGACGCGAAGGCGAGCCCGAAAATCCGGCAGCTGTCGGTGGCGGGACTGCTGGCCGAGACGATCCTGCGCATCTTCAACGAGGACTCGGTGAGCTCGCTGTTCATCGAGTAGTCTTTTTTGCAACCCCGCCGTCGCCTGGTCGCGGGCGCGGTGGACCACGACAGGAGCAGTCATGAAATTCGAGATCAACGCAAATTCCCGCAAGGCGCAAGGTACGGGTGCGAGCCGCCGCCTGCGCCGCACGGGCCGCGTTCCCGGGATCGTCTACGGCGCCGACAAGCCGGCCGTCAACATCGCGCTCGACCACCGGGAGCTGTACCAGCACCTGATCAACGAGAAGTTCCACGCGTCGATCCTCACGCTCAAGATCGAGGGCGGCGCCGAGCCGGTGCTGCTGCGCGCATTCAACATGCACCCGGTGCGCACCGAGGTGCAGCACGTGGACTTCCAGCGCGTGTCGAAGGACAAGAAGATCCACATGAAGGTGCCGCTGCACTTCGCCCACGCCGAGACGTCGCCCGGCGTGAAGGACCAGGGCGGCCTGATCGGCCACGTGCTGAACGAGCTCGACATCACCTGCTTCCCCGACGACCTGCCGGAATTCATCGAGGTGGATCTGGGGCAGATCGCGGTCGGCAAGTCCATCCACGCGCGCGAGCTCTTGCTGCCCAAGGGCGTCGAGGCGGTGCTGCACAAGGGCGACAACCCGGTCGTGGCCACCTGCACGCTGCCTGCCCTCGTCACCGAGGAAGAGGAAACCGCTGCGGCCGAGGCCGTGCCGGCAGCGGGCGACGTGCCGACCACCGAGCAAGCGGCCCCGGGCGACAAGGCCGAGGAAGGCGCTGCGGGCGGCGACAAGGCGAAGGGCGCGCCGGCCGGCAAGCCCGCCGACAAAGGCGCCGACAAGGGCGCCGACAAGGCGGACAGGAAAGAGAAGAAGTAACTCCGCTGGCCAAGATCCGCCTCGTCGTCGGCCTGGGCAATCCGGGCAAGGAGTACGAGCGAACCCGGCACAACGCCGGGTTCTGGCTCGTGGAGCGTCTCGCGCTCGCGCGCAGCATCGCGCTGAAGAAGGACAACCATTACCAGGCGATGGTGGGCAAGGACGGCGGGCTGTGGCTCGTGATGCCGCAGACGTTCATGAACGCCTCCGGCCGCGCGGTGCAGATGCTGGCCGGGTTCTTCAAGATCCCGCCGGAGGAGATCCTCGTCGTGCACGACGAGCTCGACTTTCCCCCCGGGGCAGCGCGCATCAAGCAGGGCGGCGGCATTGCCGGGCACAACGGCCTGAAGGACATCTCGCAGCGCCTGGGGTCGCACGACTATTGGCGGCTGCGCATTGGCGTGGGTCGCCCCACCGGCGACTCGGCCGCCGACTACGTGCTGGAGAAACCGCCCGCCGAGGAGCGCGAGGCCATCGAGGGCGCCATCGCGCGGGCACTCGAGTTGCTGCCGCAGATGCTCGAAGGCGACATGCAGGGCGCGATGCAGAAGCTGCATGGCGCCGACAAGCCGGTGCAGGCGAAGACGGTGGAGAAGAAGCCCGAACCCGTGCCGCCTCCTGCGCAGGAGGAGAAGGGCGGGGTACTGAAGGGCCTGTTCAAGGGCCTGACCGGCCGCAAGAAATGAGCCTGAAATGCGGCATCGTGGGCTTGCCGAACGTCGGCAAGTCCACGCTCTTCAATGCGCTGACCAAGGCGCAGATCGCCGCCGAGAACTATCCGTTCTGCACGATCGAGCCCAATGTCGGCATCGTCGAGGTGCCGGACCCGCGCCTCGCGCGCATCGCGGCGGTCGCGAAGCCGCAGAAGGTGATTCCCGCCGTGGTCGAGTTCGTCGACATCGCGGGGCTGGTGGCTGGCGCCTCCAAGGGCGAGGGGCTCGGCAACAAGTTCCTCGCCAACATCCGCGAGACCGACGCCATCGCGCACGTCGTGCGCTGCTTCGAGGACGACAACATCGTCCACGTCGACAACCGCATCGATCCGCTGGCCGACGTCGCCACGATCGACACCGAGCTCTGCCTCAAGGACCTCGAGAGCGTCGAGAAGCGGCGCGAACGGACCCAGAAACAGACCAAGGCCGCCGGCAAGGCCGGTGAGGAGGCCAGGGCCGAGCTGGAGATCCTCGACCGGGTCGCGGCCGGCCTCGACCAGGGAATCGCCGTGCGGGCCCAGAAGCTCTCGCCTGAGGATCGGGCCGCGATGCGCGAGCTGTTCCTCCTGACCGCTAAGCCGGTCCTTTTCGTGGCCAACATCGCCGAGGCCCAGATCGGCAAGGACGACGACCCCCTGGTGGCCCAGGTGCGGGCCCTCGCCGACCGCGAGGG
>JBOIFE010000009.1:0-3293 GCA_050741015.1 Burkholderiales bacterium
GCGCCTCACGGCGCCACCCCCCTTGCCTCACCATTGCAAGAGATCGGCCGATCCTAGAAACCGAGGGGCTGCTCCTTGGAGAAGTAGTGATCGTAAGCGAGCTTCGTGTCTGCCTCATTGAGGACGAGGTAGTACGAGGCGTTCTTCGCCCACGCACGTTGCGCCTCAGCGATCGACTTGAACTCGGGCACCTCGGCGCTGTACTTCTCGACGACTTTGTCCCAGGCAGCAAGCTGGGCCTTCAGGATCGACTCCGAAGTCCGGTGCACGTGCACCTTGTCCTTGTGGATCAGTTCCTGGAGGTCCTTCGGATACTGATCCAGCGCAGTCCAGGTATTGCGCGAGTTCGCGGCTGCCACTGCGTTCTCGATGATCGACTGGTGCTCCTTCGGCAGCGACTCCCACTTGGTCTTGTTGATCTCGATCTCGAGGCACTCCGCCGCCTGGTGGTAGCTCGACAGCATGTAGATCTTCGCCACGTCCGCGGCGCCGAAGCGACGGTCCGACGTCGGGTTGTTGTACTCGAAAGCCTCGATGACGCCCTTTTCCATCGCGGGAATGATCTCGCCGCCCGGAAGCTGGGTGACCTTGAGCCCCATATCCTGCATCACGTTGGTCGCGAGACCGACGGTCCGATACTTGAGGTTCTTGAGGTCCGCCGCCGTCTTCGGCCATTTCTTGAACCAGCCGAGCGGCTGGGTCGGCATCGGCATCAGGAACCAGCCCACGACGTTGAGCTTTAGCGTATTTTGCAGCAGGTCGAGATAGAGTTGGCGACCGCCGCCCATGTAGATCCACGAAAGCACCTGATGCCCGTTCCATCCCCAGCACGGGCCGGTGCCGAAGAGCGACGCGGCGCGGTTCTTGCCGAACCAGTAGGCCGGAACGAGGTGCCCCATGTCGAGCACGCCCTTGTGAACTGCGTCCTGGACCTCGAATGCCTTCACGACGGCGCCGGCGCTGAGGTAGTCGATCCTCAGCCCCGAGCCCTTGCCCATGTCGTTGACGATGTCGACGTATTGCTTGGCGTAGTCCTCGAGGATGTCTCCCGAGCCCCACGAGCCCTGCATCTTGAGCACCGTGTTCCCGGCCCCCTTCGAGATCATGGGGAATGCGAGGGTGGACGCGCCAGCAGCCGCCGCCGTCGCACCCGTGAGGAACTTGCGGCGGGAAACAGCAGGTCTAGCTTTTTGCGTTGTCATGCGTTGTCTCCTCCTCCTAGTAGATCGAATCTCGCGGGGCGGACGCCCCGTGCGAAAAACCGCCGGGCGATCATACTCCCGCGCTACCAAGCGCCGCAAGGCGACTCCACGATATGAAACGCTGAAAGGCGACCGCGTATTCCATCGCCGGCACGGAGCCTGTCGCCGATCGGTGCAGTTTGTGCGGTGCATTGGGATGCCAGTTGAGGACGAAAAGCAGCACGAAGAAGCCGACCACGTAGGCCAGCGCGACGTGCCAGCCATGGCGCAACCAAAGTCCGACCGACTTCGCCTCCGGGTACATGTTCGAGAGCGCGACGCCGGCGCTCGAGCCGAACCAGATCATCGAGCCGCCGAAGCCGACGGCATAGGCGAGGAAGCCCCAGTCATACCCCCCCTGGTGGAGCGCCAGGGCCGTCAGCGGAATGTTGTCGAACACTGCCGACACGAAGCCGAGCCCGAGCGAGGTCTGCCACGAGGCGAGCGGGAGCTTCTCCACCGGCATCATCGACGCGCACAGGATCAGCGACAGCAGGAACACCGAACCCTTGAACGCCGCGGGAAGCAAATGCCAGTCCGGCCGGCGCCAGAGCGCGCAAACGAGCAGCGCGACCCAGACCGCGGCGCCAATGAAGGGAAAGCGATCTGCCCATTCCGCAAACCGCAGGTTGATGGTGACGTTGGTCGCGATCGCGGACGCGAGGATCACCAGCACGATGGCGACGCGCGCCCAATCGACGCGCCCAGCCACCCGCGCGTCCTTCACGATCGGCGAATGCGCCTGCTGCTGCATCGAGGCGGGAATGCCGCAAATCACCAGCGCGGTCAAGGCGGCGACGTAGGCCTCGACCACGTCGAGCGGGCTCACGCCGTCGATCCACATCATGGTGGTGGTCGTGTCTCCAACCACGCTCCCCGCGCCGCCCGCGTTGGACGCGGCGACGATGGCCGCCAGGTAACCGATGTGCACCTTGCGGCGGAACACCGACGCCGCGATGGTGCCGCCGATGATCGCGGCGGCGATGTTGTCGAGAAACGACGAGAGCACGAAGATCACCAGCAGCAGGACGAACCCGCCCCGCCAGTCGTCGGGCAAGAAATGCGGCAGCACGTCAGGCACCTTCGACTTCTCGAAGTGGTTGGACAGGAGCGCGAACCCGAGCAGCAGCCCGAGCAGGTTGGCCAGGATCACCCACTCATGCAGCAGGTGCCGGCCCAAGCCGGGAAACCCGGCGCCAGTCCGAAAGCCCGTGAATCCGAGCTTGTACAGCGTGATGACCGCGAGGCCCGTCAGCGCGACCCACAGCACCTGATTGTGGAACAGCGCCACGCCTGCCAGCGTGAGGCCGAAAAGCACGAATTCGAGCGGCACGCCGGCCTTCGCGGCGCCCGCGCCCACGATCAGCGCGGCGACGAACAGCCCGCGCTCCATTGAGACGAGGCGCGCGAGCCAGAGCCTTGCTGCGTTTGCCATTTCCCCCCCAGAACGGAACGACGGCGGAAAACCCGCGCGCCGGATTATAAGTGCGCGCCGAAGAGCGTCGCGCAGACCCGCAGCGCGGCATAGAGCGCCGCCGCGGCGCGTGGCCATGCGCGCGCAGGCGCGACGGCCCACGCGGCGAGTCCCGCGAGATACGCGGCGGCGAGCAACGCGCGCACCACCGCGCTCGCCGCGCCCGGCGCAATGCCGCCCGGCAGGAACTCCAGGGTTCCGCCCATCGTCAGGCTCGCGACCATCGCAGCCGCGAGCACGAGACCCGCTACCCACAGCAAGGCCAAACGAGCCGGTCGCACGATCGTGAGCAGACCGGCGAAAAGGGCGAGTGTCGGCACGTTGGCGGCGAACGCCGTCCCCACGAGGGCGAGCGCTTGCAGCGCGTCACGCGGGCCCGCGGGGGCGCGCACGCTGGCCCACAGCCACACTGCGGCGCCCAGCCCGGCGAGGGCCAGCCCCAAGCGCTCGACGCGCAGGCCAAACACGAGCCCGGGCAGCGGCTCCAGCAGGAACAGCTGCGGCACCGAGCCTGCCCAGACGCGCGGGAGGAGTGCGAGCACGGCCGCGGCGAGAAGCACCGCGATCACGACCGCAAG
>JBOIFE010000010.1:0-12609 GCA_050741015.1 Burkholderiales bacterium
CGCTTCTACGACGTCGGCGCGGGGGCGATCCGGGTAAACGGCGTCGACCTCCGCGACCTCACCCAGCGCAGCCTTCGCTCGGCGATCGGCATCGTGCCGCAGGACACTGTGCTGTTCAACGACACCCTCCTCTACAACATCCGCTACGGCCGTCCGTCGGCGACGGACGCCGAGGTCTTCGCCGCGGCGCGCGCCGCGCACATCCACGACTTCATCGAGAGCCTGCCGCTGAAGTACCAGAGTCCCGTCGGCGAGCGCGGCCTCAAGCTCTCGGGCGGCGAGAAGCAGCGCGTGGCGATCGCGCGCGCAATCCTGAAGGACCCGGCGATCCTCATCTTCGACGAGGCAACCTCGGCGCTCGATTCCAAGGCCGAGCGCGCCATCCAGACCGAGCTCGAGCGGATCGCGCGCGGCCGTACCACCCTCGTGATCGCCCATCGTCTCTCGACGGTCATGGACGCCGACCAGATCCTGGTGCTCGACCATGGCCGCGTCATCGAGCGCGGGACCCACGGCGAGCTGCTCGCGGCCCAGGGCGAATACGCTCGCATGTGGGCCCTTCAGCGCGAGGCGGCCCACGCCGAAGAGGTGCTGGAGCGAGCGAAGGCAGCCTGAGCGCCGGGTTGACGGCCCGGAATCAGGGGCGCAGTTCACGCAATTTCTAGGTCAACCCTGCTACCTCGTTATTTTTGCTTGCGTTTCGGCTGGGCCGCTCGTAGACTGGCCGGGCTCAAGTCGGAAAAAAAGGCGTCATGCGCTCAGGGGAACGCAGGCTTCACTCGCTCGAGAAGATCGTCGCGATCGGTGCGCTCGCGGCGGTGCTGTGCGTCACAGTCGGCTTCGCGCGCGCCGACGGCGTGCCCAAGCTCCGATCCGCGGCCGTGCTGGTGCAGGACGCCGAAAGCGGCGAGACACTGTATGAAAAGAACAGCGAGACGATCGTACCGATCGCGTCCATCACCAAGCTGATGACGGCCATCGTGGTGCTCGAGCGCGGCCTGGACCTCGAGGCGCCGGTTGCCGTGAGCGCGGCCGACCTCAAGGCAACGCACAGCACGGGCTCGCGCGGGCGGCTGCGCCCCGGTTCGGTGCTGACGCGCGACGAGTTGCTCCTGCTGATGCTGATGTCGTCGGAGAATCGCGCAGCCGCCGCGCTCGCGCGGACCTATCCTGGCGGCGCCGAGGCCTTTGTCGCCGCGATGAACGAGGAGGCGGCGCGGCTCGGGATGTACGACACGCGCTTTGCCGATCCCACCGGGCTTTCGCCCGACAACGTATCGAACGCGCAGGACCTGGCGAAGCTCGTGCGCGCGGCGCACTCCTACCCCAAAATTCGAGAGTATTCGACCCGTCCGAGCGCGATGGTTCGCGCACGCGGCGGCACGGTGGGCTACCAGAACACCAACAGCCTGGTGCGCAACGAGAATTGGGAGATCGAGCTGTCGAAGACGGGCTACATCAGCCAGGCGGGACGCTGCCTGGTGATGCACGTGCGACTTGCGTCGCGCGAGCTGGTGGTGGTCCTGCTCGATTCCTGGGGCAAATACTCGCGCATCGCCGACGCGCGGCGCATCCGCAAGTGGCTCGATTCCAGCGCCGCTCGCGAGCCCAACGGCTAGGGCGCACCCGTTTCTACGGCGATGTCGTCCCGGCGGGCAGTTTCCGCGAGGACGTCATTGAGGGTCTGTCGCAGCCGCAGAAGTCCCTGCCGCCGAAGTACTTCTACGACGCGAATGGCAGCCGCCTGTTTGACCGCATCTGCCGGTTGCCCGAGTACTACCCGACGCGGGCCGAGCTCGCGCTGACGCGCCGGCACGCGCGCGACATCGCGCGCTTTGCCGGGCACGGCTGCGAGCTGATCGAATACGGCAGCGGGGAAAGCCTGAAGACGCGGCTGCTGCTGCGCGTGCTGCGCCCGTCGGTGTACGTGCCGGTCGACATCTCGCGCTCCGCGCTCGAAGGCGCCGCGCGGCGCCTGTCGCGCGAATTCCGCTGGCTGCACGTCTTCGCCGTGGTCGGGGACTTCTCGCAGCAGCTGCGCCTGCCGGTATTCCGCGAGCGCGCAGGCCGTCGGCGGGTGGTCTACTTTCCCGGCTCGACGATCGGCAACCTGACGACCCAGGAGGCGCAGGCGTTCCTCGCCATGAGCCGTGCGCAGGTCGGCGCCACCGGTGCGATGCTGATCGGCGTCGACCTGAAGAAGGACGCCAACACGCTGCATGCCGCGTACAACGACGCCCGCGGCGTCACGGCGCGGTTCAATCTCAACCTGCTGGTGCGCATCAACCGCGAGCTTGGCGCCGATTTCGACCTGCGCCGCTTCCGGCACTACGCCTTCTACAACGCGCCGCTCGGGCGCATCGAGATGCACCTGGTGTCGCTCGCGCGCCAGGTCGTGCGCCTCGGCCGCCACCGCTTTGAATTCGACCGCGGCGAGACGATCCACACGGAGAACTCCTGCAAATATTCAGTGGAGGAGTTTCGCGCGCTCGCCGCCGAGGCGGGGTTTCGCGCCGCCAAGCTGTGGCTCGACCGCGGCGGCATGTTCGCGCTCCACGGGCTGGAGGCGGACTAGGCTAAGGCCTCCCGGGGCGGGCCGGGCCGGGAGGCCGCGCAGAACGGATCGCGCGCAGCAGGTTGTCGATGGTCCGCAGCTGCATCCGCCTCACGGGGGACGGCGGGCTCTTCTCGTCCGGGATCTCGGTGCCGAAGCCGGGCTCGTCGACGACGACGCTGCCGAACTTGTTCTCGACGACGATCGCGGTCTTCGCGCCGGAATTCTCGGGCTCCAGCAGTACGACGCGCGCCGACGCGTCGACCCTCTTGCCGCCCTCTTCGTGCCGCTCGCCCACTTCGCCCTCGAAGTGCGTGCCCCGGATGCCGATGGTCGCGACAATGACGCCAACCTGCACGTTCCGCCTCTCCCGGTGGGCGATGAGCCCGCTCACGTAGCGGAACGCGCCTTTCAGGACGCGGGAGACGAACGCCTCCTCCCCGGGTTCGCCCGGCGCGTTCCGGTAGCGCGAGATCTCGAACTCCGAATTTGGCCCCAGCGTGAAGTGCGACTGGTCGGTGAAGTCGATCTGCAGGACCGTCCCGGATCCGGTTCGAATCCGCTCCCCGGCAAACACCGGGTCGCCGGCGGCCAGCTTGCGCGCGGGGCCGCCCGGCGCCTGCGCCTGGCCGAGCTCGCTGCCGGTCAGCCGTGACACGCGGCCGGCGGCGGGCGTCGCGGCGTCCACCATCACCGGCAACAGCAGCAACCCCAGGAGCAGCAGCTTCATGCCAAGATTATCCATCAATGGGCGTCCGTCGCGACAACAAGGCCGTGCTGCTGCTCTCGGTCGCGCTGGCCGGCATGGCGGTGCTGATCGTCGAGATCGCGGCGACCCGCATGCTGGCGCCGTTCTTCGGCAATTCCATCTACACGCTCTCGAGCGTGATCGGCTGCGTGCTGGCGGCGCTGGGCCTGGGCTACTACGCGGGGGGCGCGCTGGCAGACCGGCGGCCGTCCGCGCGATGGTTCTTCGCCGTGATCGCCCTTGGGGGATTCGCGGTGCTCCTTCTGCAGCTCCTGAACGCGGTCCTGCTGCCGGCCGTCGGCTATCGCTTGTCGCTCGTCCACGGCCCGCTCGTCGTCTCGGCGCTGATGTTCTTCCTGCCCGCGTTCTTCCTGGCGATGCTGTCGCCGTTCGCGATCGCGCTGCTGCACGCGCGCGCAGCGGGCGGTGGTGTGGGCAATGCCTCGGGCCAGGTGTTCTTCTGGTCCACGCTGGGCAGCATCGTCGGCAGCCTCGGCACGGGCTTCGTCCTGATCCCGAAGTTCGGCATCGGCAGCATCCTCCTCGGGGTGGGCGCGGGCCTGGTCCTGCTCGGCAGCGCCGGACTCGCGCTTGCGCGGGCGCGGCCGAGGGTCGTTCCTCTCGCGCTGGCGCTCGCCGGCATCGCCTCGGGCGGCGCGCTGTGGCAGCTTGCCGTGCCGCAACTGAATGGCGCGGTCTATGCGGCGGACGGCGTGTACGACCGGATCGTCATCCGGGACATCGCCTACCGGGGCCGGGTGGCCCGCGTGCTCTGGCAGGATCTCGGCGTCAGCGGCGGCCAGTTCCTCGACGACGGCCGCATGGCTTTCGACTACACGAAATACTACGAGCTGTATCGCCTCTTCACACCGGAGCTAAAGACGGCGCTGGCGATTGGCGGCGGCGCGTATACGGTGCCGCGGGCAATCCTGCGCAAGTCGCCGCATGCGGTCGTGGACGTGGCGGAGATCGACCCCGTGCTGCACAGATTGGCGGTGCGCTACTTCGCGCTCCCCGACGACGCCCGGCTGAGGAACCACGTGCTCGACGGGCGGCGGTTCCTGCACGATGCCGCGGGCGGCTACGACCTCATCTTCGCCGACGCCTACCACTCGCTCATTTCCGCGCCACCGCAGTTCGCGACCCGGGAGTTCTTCGAGCTCGCGCAACGCAGGCTCGCGGACAACGGCGTGCTGATCTCCAACTACTACGGCAGCCTCGCCGCGGACTCGAGGGCATCGATCTACGCCGAGCTGAGGACGTTGCGCAGCGTCTTTCCCCAGGTCTACGCGATCGCGACGACGGACGCCGCCAGCGACGAGCTGCAGAACTTCATCCTCATCGGCCACAAGGCCGTGCCGGCGTCGAGGCGCATCGACCTGCGGCGCGCGGCGGACATCGACTTCGACGACCCGCTGCTGAAAACGGTGGCCGATCGCGAGCTGCGACCGTCGGACGCGGAGCTCGCCGCCTACCCGGTGCTGACCGACGATTACGCTCCGCTCGAGTACTACGCGGCTGCCGCGATTCGCCGCTACGACGCGCTGGCGAGGGGCCGCTGACCTCGCGCTAGAGGTCGATTCGGAACATCATCAGGACGCCGTACTCGGTAAATTGCTCCTGGGCCTGGCGGGAGCTGAACGTGAAGTTCGCCGAGACGCCCTTGCCGTAGTAGCGCCAGCCGGCCGTCACCAGCACGCTGGTGGGGTCGTTGGCCGGCTGCTCGCCGCTGGCGAACTCGATCTTGACCGGGTTGCGGATGTCCTCGTACAACGCGCCGAGGAAATATTCAGAATTGCCCCGGCCGTACGATGCCTCGGTCGAGAAGCTCCACTGGTGGACCGTGTTGTTGGACGCCGCCACCGAGGTGCCATCGGTTTCCATGTAGGCGTCCTGCTTGCGCCTCGTGCCCTGGGCGCCCAGCGCGTCGGTGAGCTTCCAGTTGCCCGCCGCGAGGACATTGGTCAGGTTGGCGGCGGCATAGTCCCGCGTCGACGAAAACTCGCTGTTCACCGGCGGGATCACAAGCGGAGGAATGGCGAGCTGGCGCGTCTGCCTGGTGTTGTAGGCGCCGTGCCCCAGGCTCAGGTCCACGCTCCAGGAGTCCGACAGCAAATAGGCGAAGTAGGGGTTGAGGTTGTAGCCGCTCGTCTCCTCGCTCCCATTGTTGAACTGCGTGCTGTAGTTGGACCCTTCGTAGCCGAGCGCGACGCCGGCGACGTACCGGTCGGACCGGGTGACATCGAAGCCCGCCAGCATGTTTCGCGTGTCGCCGTCGAACTGCGTGCGCGAGAACGTGTTTTCCTGCGAGTTGAATGCGGCGCTCAACCAGAGACTGTTGGTACCGCTTCCCCCGCTGCCGGATCCGGGCGCGTCACCCATCGTCGCTGCGGCCAACTGGAAGTCGCTCAGCGTATCCGTGTAGCCATTGGCCGCCAGGACCGGCGCGCCCATCGACATGTTGCGCGCGCGCTTGCGCAGCAGCAGGCCCAGTGTCTGCGAACGGATCGCGCTCACGACCGGCTGGGTCTGCGTCACGAAGGTCGCCGCGCTGGTGACATCGCTGCTGGGGGTGGTCTGTTCCGGGGGTGGGGTGATTAGGGTAAAAGCCAAGGCCGCGCCGCCGTACCACAGCAAGCCACATCCGAGAATCGCACGGAGCGTGCCGAGCGTCTTCGCGTTCACAACGTCCTCCCTAGGAACGGCCGCATTCCCTGCCGGCGGCGAAAGAATAGAGCAAGTCCGCGCCCGCGGCTAGGCCGCGCCGATACGCGCTTCGCGCGGCCGGTGACCGATCGAGCGCGAGATGCGCTCCGCGGTCTCCTTGATCAGCGGGCCCCACTGCGGCTTCATGCGATCGGCAGGGGTGGACAGCGACAGCGCGGCGACCAGCTGGCCGCCGTCGTCGCGCACCCCGGCCGCCACGCAGCGAACGCCCAGCTCGGCCTCCTCGTTGTCGGCGGCATAGCCCTGGCGCTGCAGGCGCTCGAGCTCGCGCTCGAGCGTCTGGAGGTGGGTGAGCGTGTTGCGCGTATGCGCGGCGAGGCCCGTGCGCTTGGCGTACTCGCGCAGCCGTGCGAAGCCATCTTCGAGCAGGAACAGCTTGCCAGCCGCGGTCACGTGCAGCGCCGCGCGCGCACCGATGACGTGCACGACGCGCATCGCGGAACGACCCGAAGACGTGCGCTCCACGTAGACGATTTCGTCGTCGTGGCGCACCGAGAGGTTCACCGTCTCGCCCGTATGCGCGTGCAGCTCGCGCATCACCGGAAGCGCGAGCTCGCGCACGCTGATCCGCGAGCGAACGCGGTTGCCGAGCTCGAGCAGGCGCATGCCCAGGCGGTAGCTCCCCGGATCCATGCGGTCGACCAGCCGCCCGCCGGCCATCGCCGAGAGGATCCGGTGCGCGGTCGACGGATGCAGCCCCGCGTACTGCGCAATCTGCTTCAGCCCGAGCGACTCCGGATGTTCGCCGAGCACGTCGAGCAGCTTCATCATCCGGTCGATGACCTGGATCGGACCCTTGACGACATCGCCGGGGGCAGGCATGCGACCCCGATTCTATCTCACGATGTGAAACGCACGTGCTACCATCGCCGCCGATGCCGGTGGTGACAAACATCGACGACCTGCGCCGCATGGCGCAGAGGCGCGTGGCCAAGGTGATCTCCGACTACGTTGCCCGTGGCTCGTACGACGAGCAGACGCTGCGCGCGAATCGCGCGGACCTCGAGGCGCTGCAGTTCCGACAACGAGTGGCGATCGACGTCGCTGGGCGCTCCACGCGCACGCGCATGCTGGGCGAGGAGGTCGCCCTGCCCGTCGCCATCGCGCCGGTCGGCATGACGGGCCTGAACTGGGCCGACGGCGAGATCCTGGGCGCGCGCGCGGCGCAGGCCTTCGGCATCCCGTTCACGCTGTCCACGATGTCGATCTGCTCGATCGAGGACGTCGCGGCTGCGGTGTCCAAGCCCTTCTGGTTCCAGCTCTACGTCATGCGCGACCGCGGCTTCGCAGCCGAGCTGATCCAGCGCGCCAAGGCGGCGCGCTGCTCGGCGCTCGTGCTGACGCTCGACCTGCAGATCCAGGGCCAGCGCCACAGGGATCTCAAGAACGGCCTTGCCGTGCCTCCCAAGCTCACGCTCGGGACGCTGCTGGACGTCATGACCAAGCCCGGGTGGGCGTTCAATGTTCTCATGGGCCGGCGCAAGTCCTTCGGCAACCTCGAAGGACGCATCCCGAATGCCACGGGCCTGACGACACTGTCGGAGTGGATCGCGGGCCAGTTCGACCCGACGCTGTCGTGGAAGGACGTGGACTGGGTCCGCGGCCTCTGGGGCGGCAAGATCATCCTGAAGGGCATCCTCGACGCCGAGGACGCGAAGATCGCGGCGTCGACCGGCGCGGATGCCCTCGTCGTGTCGAACCATGGCGGGCGGCAGCTCGACGGCACGATCTCGTCGATCCGCGCGCTGCCGGAAGTCGTTCAGGCGGTCGGCGATCGCATCGAGGTGTTGTTCGACGGCGGCATCCGCTCGGGCCAGGACGTGCTGCGCGCGCTCGCGCTCGGTGCGAAGGGCACGATGATCGGCAAGTCCTTCGCCTGGGGCCTCGGCGCGATGGGGGAGGCCGGGGTCACGAAGGTGCTCGAGATCCTGCAGAAGGAGCTCGACGTCACGATGGCGCTGTGCGGGCTGAAGGACGTCCGCGACGCGGGGCCGTCGCTGCTTCGCCGCGCCTAGCGGCACGACGCGCGAAGCGACCGGGCGACAGCGCGTCGGCGAGCGGCGCTTCCAGGGGCCCGGGCTCGCCGTCCATCTGGCTCGCGAGCAGCTCGCCGCCGAGGCCCGCCCACAGCAGTCCGCGCGAGCCGTAGGCGAACGCGCCGTACAGGCCCGGCGCGTCGAGCGCGCCGATCAGCGGCAGCCGGTCGCGCGCGACGGTGCGGAACGAGGTACGGCCCTCGAGCGCGGCCGCATCGAGGCCGGCCGCGGCCCCGCGCACGATGCGCTCCAGCCGCTCGAGATTGCCTTCGTGACTGCGCGCGCGCACCGAGGCGTCGTCGTCGTCGAGGTCGAAGCTCGCGCCGACCACCGACACGCCGTCGATCGGCGGCAGCAGCATTCCGCCGCGCAGCACGACCGTCTCGAGTCCGGGTACCGGCGGCAGGTAAGTCAGCTGGCCGCGCACGCGCCGCAGCCTGACGTGGGGCAGCGGCGCGAGCTGCGTCGCGCGATCGGCGTTGGCGAGCACGACCGCGCCTGCCGCTGCGATCTCGCCGCCCTCGCGGTCGCGCACGATCCAGCGTGCGCCCGCCTGCTCCAGCGCCGCAGCCTCGCGCCCGTAGAGCGCGCGTGCCCCCGAGCGCTCGATCAGCGCGCGCGCGAAGCTGCGCGGCCGGATCCATCCGCCCTCCGGAAACCAGAGCCCGCCCGCAGCGAGCTTCACGCCGGCGCAGGTGCTCGCCGCGCGGGCATCGACAAGCTGGGCGTAGTCGAGCGGCGGCCGGAGCGCTTCGAGCGCGTCGCGCTGCGAGTCGGCCTCGCGCGCGTCGCGCGCGAGCTGCAGGCAGCCGCAGCGCTTCCATTCCGGCGCGGCGCCGATCGCATCGAGCTGGCGCCAGTGCTCGAGCAGGAACGTGAAGGCCGCGCGCGTGATCCGCGCGAACGGACTGTCGTCCGGCGCGAGCACGGGATGGAATGCACCGGCGTGGTTGCCCGAGGCTTCGAGGGCCGGCTCGGCGTGGCGCTCGACGAGCGTGACCTCCCAGCCATTCGCGGCGAGGCGCTCGCACACCGCCGCGCCGGCGATGCCGGCGCCGATGACGACGGCGCTGCGCTCGGCGGGCAGCGCGGGCGCGGGCCGCAGCAATCGATCGGGGACGAAGCGCGCGACCAGCATCTCGCTCTTCCTCGCGAAGCCGCGGCGCTTCTCGGACGCAAAGCCCGCCGCGCGCAGCCCTTCGCGCACGCTCGCCGCCACGCTCCAGGTGGCCGCCGTCGCGCCCGGCGCGGCGAGTCGCGCGACCGCCTTCAGCACCTCGGGCGACCAGAGGACGGGGTTCTTCGTCGGCGCGAAGCCGTCGAGGTAGATCGCGTCCGCCGCGAGGCGCAGCTGCGGCAATAGCACCGCGGCGTCGCCAAGGGCGAGCGTGAGCACGACGCGGCGCTCGGCGAATTCGAGGCGGTGCAGCCCCGGCACGAGGATCGGCCAGGCGCGCCGCAAATCCTCCGCGAGCGGCGCCAGCTCGCCGTGGGGCGCCAGCGCCACGACGAGATCCTGCGCCGTGAAGGGATGCTTCTCGACCGCGACGTAGTGCAGCCGCTCGCACCGCCTTGCGTCCTCGCGCCAGGCGGACCACGTCGTCAGGAAATTCAGCCCGAAGCCGAAACCCGTCTCGAGAATCGTGAAGCGCGGCATCCCGCGCCAGCGCTCGGGCAGCCCGTTGCCGGCGAAGAACACGTGCCGGCACTGCGCCTCGCCGCCCTCGACAGCGTGATAGATGTCGTCGTAGTCGGGCGAATAGGGCGTGCCGCCCGCGGTGAACGCGGGGCGGGCGGGGACGAGCGGGGCGACCATCCGCCTATTCTTGCGCCGCGATGCCGCCTACCGCGGCCTCGCCGGCAGCACTGCGCGCAGCAGGGCGTAGCCGGCCACTGCCGACACGAGCGAGCCCGACAGGATTCCCAACTGCGCGAGCTTCTGGTACTCGGGCCCCAGCCCTTCGAAGGCGAGGCCGGCGATGAACAAGCTCATCGTGAAGCCGACGCCGCAGAGCATGGCCACGCCGAGCAGCGCGCGCCAGCTCGCGCTCTCTGGCAAGCGCGCGACGCCGAGCCGGATGGCGAGCCAGGCGGCGCCGAAGACGCCCAGCGTCTTGCCGACGACCAGCCCCGCGACGATGCCGAGCGGCAACGGTCGCAGGTACGAGGAGAGCGATATGCCTTCCAGGGCGAGGCCTGCGTTGGCAAAGGCGAAGAGCGGCAGGATGGCGTAGGACACGGCCGGGTGCAGGTCCTTCTCGAGCGGGCGCGCGGCCTCGCGCGGGATGAAGAAGGCGAGCGCAACGCCGGCCAGCGTCGCGTGCACGCCGGACTTGAGGACCGAGGCCCACAGCACGATGCCGACCAGGATGTAGGGCGTCGTGCTCCGCACGCCGGACCGGTTCATCACCAGCAGCACGAACAGGGCCGCGCCGGCGACGGCGAGCGAGCCGGCCACGAGGTTGTCGGTGTAGAACAGCGCGATGATGGCGATGGCGCCGACGTCGTCCAGGATCGCCAGCGTGAGCAGGAACACCTTGAGGCTCGAGGGCACGCGGCTGCCGAGCAGCGACAGCACGCCGAGCGAGAACGCGATGTCGGTCGCGGCGGGAATCGCCCAGCCGGGTAGCGTCAGCGGGTCTCCCCAGTTGATCCACGCGTAGAGCGCGGCGGGCAGCGCCATGCCTCCCGCCGCGGCGATCGCCGGCAGAATCACCTGCGAAGGCCGGGAAAGCTCGCCGTCCTCGGACTCGCGCTTGAGCTCCAGGCCCACCATGAAGAAGAACACCGCCATCAACCCGTCGTTGATCCACAGCAGCAGCGGCTTGTCGAGGTCCATCCCGCCGATGCGCACTTCAACCTGCGTGTCGAGGAAGCGCAGGTAGAGCGCATCGAGCGGCGAATTGGCGAGCAGCATCGCCAGCAACGTCGCCGCCGCGAGCAGAATGCCGCTCGCGGACTCCAGCTTGAGGAACTCCCGAACGGCGACGGCAACCCGCATTTGGCTTACATTATCGCAGTCCGCGCATGGAGCGATTCGCGATGAACAAGCCCGCCGAACTCAAGCTCGACATTGTTCCCTGCTGGATCGGGGGCAAGCCCGTCGTCCCCGCCGGCCGAATGGGCGAGGTGTTCAACCCCGCCACGGGCCAGGTCACGAAGCGCGTGCCCTACAGCGATACCTCGGTTGTCGACGCCGCTGTCAAGACTGCGGCCGCGGCACTGCCGGAGTGGCGCGATGCGTCGCTCCTGCGCCGCGCTCGCGTGATGCAGAAGTACCTGCAGCTGCTGCAGGCGCACCAGAAGGACATCGCGCAGCTCATCACCGCCGAGCACGGCAAGACCCTGCCCGACGCGATGGGCTCGGTGCAGCGCGGCATCGAGGTGGTGGAGTTCGTCTGCGGCATCCCCCAGCTGCTGAAAGGGGAGTATTCGGAGAATGTCGGCACGGGCGTCGATACGCACACGCTGCGCCAGCCGGTCGGCGTGTGCGCGGGAATCACGCCGTTCAACTTCCCGGCGATGGTGCCGATGTGGATGTTTCCCGTCGCGATCGCCTGCGGCAACACGTTCATCCTCAAGCCTTCGGAGAAGGTGCCCTCGGCGGCGATCCGCATGGCGGAGCTGTTCCGGGAGGCGGGGCTGCCCGACGGCGTATTCAACGTCGTGCACGGCGACAAGGCCGCGGTGGACGCGATCCTCGCCCATCCCGGCATCGCCGCGGTGAGCTTCGTGGGCTCGACGCCGATCGCAAAATACATCTACGAGACCTGCGCGAAGAACGGCAAGCGCGTGCAGGCGCTCGGCGGCGCGAAGAACCACGCGGTCGTGCTGCCCGACGCCGACCTCGGATTCGCCGCCGACGCGCTGATCGGCGCGGGCTACGGCTCGGCGGGCGAGCGCTGCATGGCGATCTCCGCGGTGGTCGCGGTAGGCGCCGCGGCCGACCCGCTGGTGAAGCTTCTCGCGACGAAGGCGAAGGCCATCAAGGTGGGCCCCGGCGATGCCGACGGCGTCGACATGGGGCCGCTGGTCACCGCCCAGCATCGCGACAAGGTCGCGGGCTTCATCGCGCAGGGCAAGCTCGAGGGCGCGAAACCGGTGGTGGACGGAAGCGCTTCCCCGATGCAGGAAGGATTCTTCCTCGGCACCACGCTCTTCGACCACGTGAAGCCCGAGATGGAGGTGTACAAGCACGAGATCTTCGGGCCCGTGCTGGTCGTGCTGCGCGTGCAGACGCTCGAGGAGGCGATCGCGCTGGTCAACCGCAATCCCTACGCGAACGGCACCGCGATCTTCACCGAGTCCGGGGGCGCGGCGCGGCGCTTCGAGAACGAGGTCCAGGTCGGCATGGTCGGGATCAACGTGCCGATCCCGGTGCCGGTCAGCTACCACAGCTTCGGCGGGTGGAAGCGCAGCGCGTTCGGCGACACCAATCAGTACGGCACCGAGGGCCTCAAGTTCTGGACCAAGGTCAAGACCGTCACGCAACGCTGGCCCGACGGCGGCGGGGACGGTAGCAATGCCTTCGTGATCCCCACGAT
>JBOIFE010000011.1:0-3375 GCA_050741015.1 Burkholderiales bacterium
CCTGAAGGCCTTCGAGGTAAGGCGCGCGGAGCTGGAACAGGTGCAGGCCGAGCAGCTCGCCAAGGCGCAGGAACGCGGCGCGAAGCTCGAGGGCCTGACCCTGCAGATCGTGCAGAAGGCGGGCCCCGACGGCCACCTGTTCGGCTCGGTCACCAACTACGACATCGTCGAGGCGCTGCAGAAGCAGGGCCACGAGGTGGAGCGCTCGCAGGTGCGCATGCCCGCCGGCCCGCTCAAGCAGGTCGGTGAGTATCCGATCCAGGTGCAGCTGCACACCGACGTCGTGGCCACCATCCACGTGGCGGTGCTCGGGGAGAGCTGACAGGCTGCCCACACCCTGCGAACAGCTTAGTCACAGCTTGTGCACAAGGGCCGCCACGCGCGGCCCTTCGTGCTTGCGGCATTTGCTGTAAATTGCGGCCATGGCGCTTGCGCAACCCGCGGCTCGCAACGACGGCGGCGATCCGCAGCTCGTCACGCTCAGGGTGCCGCCGCATTCGGTCGAGGCCGAGCAATCGCTGCTCGGCGGCCTGCTGCTCGACAACCAGGCCTTCGACCGCATCGCCGACCTGGTCGCGGCGAGCGACTTCTACCGCGACGACCATCGCCGCATCTGGCGCCACGTCGCCCGGCTGATCGAGGCCGGCAAGCCGGCCGACATGGTCACCGTCTCGGAGTCGATCGAGGCGAGCGAGGACAAGGACAAGACCGGCGGCTCGGCTTATCTCGGCGCGCTGGCGCAGAACACGCCCAGT
Organism: Burkholderiales bacterium; assembly: GCA_050741015.1. Taxonomy (GTDB): domain Bacteria; phylum Pseudomonadota; class Gammaproteobacteria; order Burkholderiales; family SG8-39; genus JAABQT01. The sequence continues at coordinate 756 of JBOIFE010000011.1, forward strand.
GCGCTCAACATCCGGCGCTACGCCGAGCTGGTGCGCGAGCGTGCCGTGCAGCGGCGCCTGGCGCAGGTGGCCACGGAGATCGCCGAGAACGCGCTCAGCCCCTCGGGCAAGGACGTCGGCCAGATCCTCGACGAGGCCGAATCGCGCATCCTCGAGATCGGCGAGGCGGGCTCGCGCCACGGGCAGGGCCTGGAGGAGATCAAGCCGGTGCTGGCGCGCGTGCTCGAGCGCATCGACTACCTGTACCACCGCGACAACCCGTCGGACGTCACGGGCATCCCGACCGGCTTCAACGACCTGGACAGCAAGACCGCGGGCCTGCAGCCGGGCGACCTGGTGATCATCGCCGGGCGCCCGTCGATGGGCAAGACCGCGTTCGCCCTCAATATCGCCGAGCACGTGGCGCTCACCGCGCTGCTGCCGGTGGCGGTGTTCAGCATGGAGATGAGCGGCACGCAGCTGGCGACGCGCCTGCTCGGCTCGATCGCGCGCGTCGACCAGCACAAGATGCGAACCGGGCGCCTGTCGGACGCCGAGTGGCACGAGCTGTCCGAGGCCATGAGCCGGCTGCACGAGGCGCCGATCTTAATCGACGAGACCGCGGCGCTGAACGCGCTCGAGCTGCGTACGCGCGCCCGGCGCTTGTGGCGCCAGTTCGGCGGCAAGCTGGGACTCGTGGTCGTGGACTACCTGCAGCTGATGTCGAGCTCCAACCCGCGCGCGGGCGAGAACCGCGCGACCGAGATCTCCGAGATCTCGCGCTCGATGAAGGCGCTCGCCAAGGAGCTCAATGTCCCGGTGATCGCGCTCTCGCAGCTCTCGCGCGCGGTCGAGCAGAGGAACGACAAGCGGCCGATGATGTCGGACCTGCGCGAGTCGGGCGCGATCGAGCAGGATGCCGACGTGATCCTGTTCATCTACCGCGACGAGGTCTACTTCCCCGAGAAGCTCGAGGCCAAGGGCCGCGCCGAGGTGATCATCGGCAAGCAGAGGAACGGCCCGATCGGCAAGGTCGAGCTCACGTTCCTCGGGCAGCACACGCGCTTCGCCAATTTCGCCGACCCCGGCGGCTTCTGAGACAATTCGCGGGTTGCATCCGCAGGGAGGGGGGTCGCCATGGCTGAGCCAAACATCCCGCAGAAGTCGCCGTACGCGGTCGAGCTCGCGCCGGGGGACTACTTCTGGTGCGCCTGCGGAGGCTCCAAGCGCCAGCCGTTCTGCGATGGCACGCACAAGGGCGGGCCGTTCGCGCCGGTGAAATTCACCGTGACCGAGGCGCAAAAGGTATGGCTTTGCGGCTGCAAGCACACTGGCAAGCAGCCGTTCTGCGACGGCACCCACCAGAAGCTCGACTGAGCTACTTCTTGCCGGCCGTCCAGCGGCCCTCGCCGCCGTCGCTGGCGCGGAACCTGCCTTCCATGCGCCGGCCGTCCACGCGGCCATTGAACTCGACTCGCAGGCCGCGCGCGTCCACGTAGGCGAAGCTGATCCGGTCGCCCTGCAGGCGCGGGTCGCGCAGGCCGGCGAGGACCGGTCCCAGGCTGACCGTGCCCTCGATGTGCTGGTAGTGCTGCTCGAGCGTCAGCTCGGTCGCGGCCGCCGCGTCGCCGCCCGCGCGCTCGAGGGACCAGGCGCCCGCCACCTGCGCCGGCACGACCCAGAAATAGATGCGGCGGCCGCCGACCGCCGACAGCTCGTCGGGCTCCCAGTCGTCCATGCTGAAGGAGTGCGACACCACGCGCGTGCCGGGTCGCAGCCCGAGGATCGTCGGCCGCAGGCGCAGGTTGAGCGCGGGCAGCAGGTACATCGTGACCACGGTCGCGCGCGAGAAGTCGGTGGCGAAGATGTCGCCCTGCACGATGCGCGCGCGGTCGGCGACGCCGGCTTGCTCGGCGGCGCGCTGCGCGAACGCCACCATGTCGGGGTTGAACTCGATGCCCAGCGCGCGCGCGCCGAAGTGCCGGGCGGCGGCACTCGCGATCTTGCCGTCGCCCGCGCCGAGGTCGACGACGTAGTCGGCGGCGCTCACCTGCGCCATGCGCAGCATGCGCTCGACCACCGCGTCGGGCGTCGGCACCCAGATGACGTCCTTGCCCGCCTGGCCGACCTGCGGCTCGTAGTCGTGCGCCGAGCGCTGCGCCGCCGCCGGCAGGGTGACCACGACCAAAAGCGCGGCGAACGCCGCCGCGAAGACCGGGCGCCGCATGGCCGCTACATCGCGTCTGCCGCGTGGTCGGCCAGGCGCGAGCGCTCGCCGCGCGCGAGCGTGACGTGCCCGGCGTGCGCCCAGTCCTTCATGCGGTCGACCACGTAGCTCAGGCCCGAGGAGCCCTCGGTCAGGTAGGGCGTGTCGATCTGCGCGATGTTGCCGAGGCACACGACCTTGGTGCCGGGCCCGGCGCGCGTCACCAGCGTCTTCATCTGCTTGGGCGTGAGGTTCTGCGCCTCGTCGATGATCAGCCACTTGTTGACGAAGGTGCGGCCGCGCATGAAATTGAGCGACTTCACCTTGATGCGCGAGCGCACCAGGTCGCGCGTGGCGGCCCGGCCCCATTCGCCGCCCGCCTCGTCGGAGGCGTTCAGCACGTCGAGGTTGTCCTCGAGCGCGCCCATCCAGGGC
>JBOIFE010000012.1:0-3436 GCA_050741015.1 Burkholderiales bacterium
GCGCCGGGTGGGACGGAACGTCCCATGACGTCGGCATATTATTCCAATGTCATGGCGCCGACAACGCGGTAACAGGCCGTTTGTCGGCCCATTCCCGCAGACGATTTCGCGCCACGCGGAGCCTGCGGAGTAGAATGACGCCCATCGCGCCGATTTGAGCCAGCTTGCGGGCGCGGGACGGGGTCTTTGCCGTCCGACAAATACGGCTAAAGCGGAGTTGTCGAGGCACTTCCCCGCCAACCCGATCGAGCCGCCAAGCTGGTCGGGTTTTTTGCGGGCGATCTGCCCTGCGACACGGAGTCCCGCCTTCCGCGGGCGCGCACGATGCCGTCGTTTTCAGCCACCACCGGCGGGACCGAGGCCGCTTCGGTCGCCGCGAATGCTTCTTCCGTCGGCCTCGTCACGCCGCAGCTCGCGCACTTCGACGAGCCGCTGCCGCTCGCCTGCGGTCTGGTCCTCGCGGACTACGACCTCGCCTACGAGACCTACGGCACGCTCAACGCCGACGCGAGCAACGCTGTGCTGGTGTGCCATGCCTTGAACGCCTCGCACCATGTCGCCGGCTGCTACGCCGGCGAGCCCGACAACCTCGGCTGGTGGGACAACATGGTCGGGCCCGGCAAGCCGCTGGACACCGACCGCTTTTTCGTCATCGGCGTCAACAATCCGGGAAGCTGCTTCGGCTCGACCGGCCCACAGTCGATCGACCCCGCAAGCGGGCGTCCATACGGCAACGACTTTCCGCTGGTCACGGTGGAAGACTGGGTGGACGCGCAGGCCCGGCTGGCCGATCGCCTCGGCATCGCGCAATGGGCCGCGGTGATGGGCGGCAGCCTGGGCGGCATGCAGGCGCTCGCCTGGGCGGTGCGCTATCCGCAGCGCGTGCGGCACGCACTGGTGATTGCCGCCGCGCCCAACCTGTCGGCGGAGAACATCGCGTTCAACGAGGTCGCGCGCCAGGCGATCATGACCGATCCGGAGTTCTACGGCGGCCACTTCTACGCGCAGGACAGCAAGCCACGGCGCGGGCTGCGGGTGGCGCGCATGATCGGGCACATCACCTATCTCTCCGACGAGCAGATGGAGACGCGCTTCGGGCGCCAGCTTCGCGAGGGCCTGCGCTTTGCGTTTGCGCCAGAGTTCCAGATCGAGTCCTACCTGCGCCACCAGGGCGAGAAGTTCGCCGACTACTTCGACGCCAACACCTACCTGCGCATCACCAAGGCGCTCGACTACTACGACCCCGCCAGCGATTTCGGCGGCGACCTGTCGGCGTCGTTCGCGCGCGCGCGCGCCGCGTTCCTGGTGGTGTCGTTCAAGTCCGACTGGCGCTTCGCGCCGGCGCGCGCGCGCGCCATGGTCCGGGCGCTGCTCGACAACCGGCGCATCGTCTCCTACCTCGAGCTCGACGCGCCCGGCGGGCACGACGCGTTCCTGCTCGAGGACCCGCGCTACCACGGCGCGCTCGCCGCCTACTTCGGGAACATCGAGCTGTGACCCGCGCCGACCTCGAGGCCATCGCGCGCTGGGTCGCCCCCGGCTCGCGCGTGCTCGACCTCGGCTGTGGCGACGGGTCGCTGCTGAAGCAGCTGTGGGACGCGCAGCAGGCGCACGGTTATGGCGTCGAGATCGACGACGCCGAGGTGCTCGCCTGCATGAGGAACGACGTCAACGTGCTGCAGCTCGACCTCGAGTCCGGGCTCGCGCTGTTCCAGGACGGCTCGTTCGACTACGTGATCCTGTCCGAGACCCTGCAGACGATCCACCGCATCGAGCAGCTCACGCGCGAGATGCTGCGCGTGGGCCGGCAGGCGATCGTCTCGTTCCCGAACTTCGGCTTCTGGCGAGCGCGGCTGCAGGTGCTCGCGGGCCGCATGCCGGTGTCGGCGGCGCTGCCGCACCAGTGGTATGACACGCCGAACGTGCACCTGTGCACGCTCGCGGACTTCGAGGACCTGTGCGCGCGGCTCGGCGCGAAGATCCTCGAGCGCGCGGTGCTGCACCGGGGCCGCGCGGTGCGCGTGCTGCCGAACCTGCTCGGCAGCACGGCCGTGTACCGCGTCAGCGCCTAGGCGCCGCGCCTTACTTCTTCTTCGCCTTGGCGGGCGGCGCCGGCTCGACCGAGAGCGCCACCGCCTCGGTATAGACCGCGTCCACGTGGTCGCCCTTCTTCAGCTTGCCCAGCTTCTTCGCGTCGTCGACGACCACGTCCACGTAGTTGCCGCGTGGCCCCTTCAGCGTCACGGTCTTGGTCTTCTTGTTCACCTCGACGATGACGCAGATGGCCTGGATCTGGCGGCCGACGGCGACGCCGGGCCGCTCGCCGACCGGGGCTCTTGCGACTTCGGTCTGCTCGGTGCGCGCCGTGGCAGGCGTGCCGGGCTTCGCCATCGACATCGTGATCGACTGCACGTAACGCACGACGACGTGGTCGCCGAGATTGATCTGGTCGAAGTTCTTCACTTCGTCGCTGGCCTCGATGGTCGCGATGCGGCCGTTCGGACCCTTCAAGTCGACGATGCGCGCCTGCTTGTCGAGGCCGACGACGATCGCGCGCACCTCCACGATGCGGGCGCCACCCATCTGGCCGGGGCCGCTCGCGGTGACGCTGGTGACGGTGGGTTCGGGAGCCTTTTGCGCGTAGGCGGCACCGATCATCAGCGCGGCGCCGGCCGCGACGAGAGTACGGATCATGGAAGTCTCCTTCAAGGAGAAATTGTTGCGGGGCACAAGCATATCAGCCCCGACCGGGGCCGCCCCCCGCCTGCGTTCCGGCCGAGCCGAGCGACAGGTCGGCCAGGCCCGAACGCATCATCTGCCAGAACAGGAGCACGCCCGGTAGCGCGACCAGCGTGGTGAGCAGGTAGAAGTTGACGTAGCCCATCGCCTCGATCATCGAGCCGGCCGTCGTGCCGGTGAGGAAGCGCCCGGCGATGCTCGCGAGCGCAGAGAGCAGCGCGTACTGGGTCGCCGTGTACCGCAGGTTGCAGAGCGCGGACAGGTACGCGACCACCGTCACCCCGCCTACGCCGCTGGCAAAGTTCTCGAACGCGACGGCGGCGGCCATGCCCGCGGTCGAGTGCCCCGCCGCGGCGAGGGCGGCGAAGCCGAGGTTCGACACTGCCATGAGCACGAGGCTGAGCAGCACCGCGCGCTTCATGCCCAGGCGCGCGTACAGCACGCCGCCAACAAAAATGCCCGCCAGCAGCGCCGCGAATCCCACGCCCACGTCGTAGAACGCGATCTCGTCGTTGCTGAACCCCAGGTTCTCGAACAGCAGGCGCAGCGTGAGGTTCGCGAGTGTGTCGCCGATCTTGTGCACCAGCACGAAGGCGAGCACGACGAGCGCGCCCTCGCGCTTCACGAACTCCGCGAGCGGCTCGAAATAGGCGCGCGCCGCCCGCGCGGCGCCCTGCGCGGGCGCGGGCTCGCGGTG
>JBOIFE010000013.1:0-26843 GCA_050741015.1 Burkholderiales bacterium
CTTCAAGGGCGGGCAGCCGATCGCCATCCATGAGTTCCTCTACCCCCTCGCGCAGGGGTATGACTCCGTCGCGCTCCGCGCGGACGTGGAGCTCGGGGGCACCGACCAGAAATTCAACCTGCTCGTCGGGCGCGAGCTGCAGAAGGACTACGGCCAGGAGCCGCAGTGCATCCTCACCACGCCGCTGCTCGAAGGGCTGGACGGCGTGAACAAGATGTCGAAGTCGCTCGGCAACTACGTGGGCATCGCGGAGCCGGCCGGGGAGATCTTCGGCAAGCTGATGTCGATTTCCGACGAGCTGATGTGGCGCTACATCGAGCTGCTGTCTTTCGAGCCGGCCGCCACCGTGGGCCAGTGGCGCCGGGACGTGGAAGCCGGCGCCAACCCGCGTGACGTCAAGGCGCGCTTCGCCAAGGAGATCGTGGCGCGCTTCCACTCGACGGCGGCCGCCGAAAGCGCGCAGGAGGCGTTCACGCAACGATTTAGCCTGGGCCAGACCCCGGAGCAGATGCCCGAGGTCACGCTGCACTGTCCCGCGGGAGGACTCGTGGTGACGCAGGCGCTCAAGCAGGCGGGTCTTGCGCCGAGCGTGTCGGAGGCCGCGCGCAACATCGAGCAGGGCGGCGTGCGCCTGAACGGCGAGCGCCTGACGGACAAGGGCCGACGCCTGGCCGCGGGCGAGGTCGTCGTCGCCCAGGTGGGCAAGCGCAAGTTCGCGCGCATCACGCTGCGATGACCGCGTACGAGGTCTACGCGATCAAGTACGCGCACCACGCGCGCACGGCGAAGGACAATTTCCTCGGCGGCGACCTGCACGACGGCCCGATGCCGTTGGATTACTTCGTGTGGCTTGTCCGCGGGGAGGGCCGCGACATCGTGGTCGACACCGGCTTCAACCCGGCGGTCGCTGCCAAGCGCGGGCGGCGCGTGACGCTGCCCGTGGCGGAGGGACTGCGGCGCATGGGCGTCGAGGCCGCCGCCGTGCGCGACGTCGCGATCACGCACCTGCACTACGACCACGTCGGCAATTTCGATCTTTTCCCGCAGGCGACGTTCCATCTGCAAGACCTCGAGATGCAATATGCGACCGGACGCTGCATGGGCGTCGAAGCGATGCGCCACGCCTACGAGCCGGAGGACGTCGTCGGCATGGTGCGCCGCGTCTATGCCGGGCGCGTGCAGTTCCACGACGGCGAGGGCGAGGTCGCGCCGGGCGTCACGCTGCACCACGTCGGCGGCCACACGATGGGGCTGCAGATCGTACGCGTCGCGACGCGCCGCGGCTGGGTCGTGCTCGCTTCCGACGCGAGCCACTTCTACGCGAACATGGAGCAGCAGCGGCCGTTTCCAATCGTCTACAACGTCGGCGACATGGCCGAGGGCTGGCGCCGCGCGCTTGCGCTTGCCGACTCCGCCGCGCACGTGATCCCGGGCCACGACCCGCTTGTCCTCGAGCGCTATCCCGCGCCGTCGCCCGAGCTCGAGGGGATCGTCGCCAGGCTTGATTGACGCGCGCGTGACCTTCGATTTCGACATTCCGGTTGAGCGCACGGGCACGGACGCGTCGCGCTGGGAGCGCTATGCCGGCCGCGACGTCATTCCGCTGTGGGTCGCGGACACCGACTTCCAGGCGCCGCCGTGCGTGCTCGCAGCGCTCGAAGCGCGCCTGCGTCACGGCGTATTCGGTTACACCACGCCGTCCGCTCCGCTGCGGGACGAGATCGTCGCCCGGATGCAGCGCCTTTATGGCTGGCGCATCGAGCCCGACTGGATCGTGTACCTGCCCGGCGTGGTGCCGGGCCTGCACCTCGCCGCGCGGACTCTCGTGCGGCCCGACGAGCACGTCCTGGTGCCCACGCCGATCTACCACCACTTCAAGCGCGCGGTCGAGATCGCGCCGCGCGAGCACTCGGACGTGCCACTCGTGCTCGAGGGCGGTCGCTGGGTGTTCGACGAAGGGCGCCTCGCCGCATCGGTGCGGCCGGCCTCGAAGCTGCTCTACCTGTGCAACCCGCAGAACCCGGGGGGCACAATATTCACGCGCGCGGAGCTCGAGCGCCTCGCCGGCTTCGCGGTGCGGCACGATCTCGTGATCTGCTCCGACGAGATCCACGCCGACTTGCTGCTCGATCCGAAGCCGCATGTCCCGATCGCGAGCCTCGCGCCCGAGATCTCGCGGCGCACGGTGACGCTCGCGTCGCCGAACAAGACCTTCAATTTCCCCGGCACCGGCTGCGCGTGGGCGATCATCGAGGACGCGGGGCTGCGCCGGGCGTTTTCCGCCGACCATCACGCGACGGTGCACGACCCATCGCTGTTCGGCTACGTCGCCGCACTCGCGGCCTATCGGGAGGGCGCGCCCTGGCTCGAGGCCCAGCTCGCTTACCTGCGCGGCAACCGGGACGAGGTCGAGCGCGCCGTGGCGTCGATGGGCGGCCTCGCGCTCGCGCACGTCGAGGCGACCTACCTCGCCTGGATCGACGCGCGCGCCCTCGGCGTGCCCGACGCGCACGCGCATTTCCTCGCCCACGGCGTGGCGCTTTCGCCGGGCGAGCAGTTCGGCGCCCCCGGCCATGTCCGGCTCAACTTCGGCACTCAGCGCGCGCGCCTGCGGACGGCTCTGGCGCGCATGGTCTCGGCGGTGGCAAGCACGCGCGCGAGGTGAGGGTCGCTGACCCCGAGCTCGGCCATGTGCCGCAGCGTCGAGCGCAGATACTCGGTGCAGGCGCCGCGCCTGCCCACGCCCTGTGCGACGAGCTGGGCGCGGCTCTTCAGGTCGAGTTCACGGCGGAACTGCGGGTGCGAAGGGTCGGCGATGAATGCGAGCGCGCGCACCCGCCGGCCGCGCGAGACGCGCACGGGGACCCTGCGTGCGCGGTAGACGCGCCTTGGCATTTCCCGATTCCACAGCCGGGCGAGCGCCGCGGGCACCTGTGCCGCAGGGACCCGGAAGGCCATGCCCCAGCACGAGCCGCCGCGGCACAACCCCATGACGAGACCGGGCCGCTGCAGCGTGCCGCGATGACTGGTGGAAAGGATGCACAGCGCGCGATGGTAACCACGCAGCAGTCCGACCGCGCGCTCGGCGAACTGGAAGCCCGGCGACCACATCAGCGATCCGTAGCCGAACACCCAGAGGTCGCCGCGCGGCAGCGCGGCACGAAAATCCGCCAACCTCATCCGCGCCCGTTCAGCGACCGGCGAACGTCGGCGGGTGTGGCGGGAGCGCCGCCGCCGGCGCCGATCGCGCGTATCGCCGCGCGCACCCACTCGACGTTGGAGCGGGCGGCGCCGAAGGGTGCGTCCTCCAGCCCGACGCGCACGTGCCCGCCGCGCGCCGCCGCCGCGCCCGCGAGCGGCAAGACGTCGACGGACAGGCCCGCGACCATCCACGGCGCGCCCGGCGCCTCCTGGCCGAGCAGGCGGAGGTAGGCCTCCAGCGCGTATTCGGCGGGCGGAAAGCCGAACGCGAATCCCTCGGAGAACATGAGGCGGTAGATCGGCTGCGGCGGCGCGATCTCGCGCGCGAGCCGGGCGCCCAGGCGCATGAACCCGGGCTCGTAGATTGCGTAGCCCGGATGAAAGCCGTGTCGCGCGGCCAGGTCGAGGCCGTGGCGGATGTGCTCGTCGGAGTTCATATAGACGAAGCCGTCGAGGTTGACCGAACCGGGGTCCACCACCGCCCATTCGAGGAGGCCGCGGCACGCGAGCGCCTCGATCGCCGCGAACCGCGCCGCGGCGCTCTGGGAGCCGCCCGCCGGGATCGTGGGGTACACGATGCAATCCACGCGGGTGCGGATGCCCTCGATGATGCGCGCGTAGATATCCGGGTCGTCGTGCTGGTGGCCGGTCGCCTCGTCGTAGGCGTGCACGTGCACGATTGCGGCGCCTTCGTGGACGCAGGCCACGCCCTGGTCGACGATTTCGGCCACCGAGACGGGAATCCCGGGCTGGCGGCGACGGCCCCAGCCGCCGTTCAACGCCACTTCGAGCCAGGTCAAGTTGGCCATGATCGCTGGCGCGGATTATAGAATCGCCTTGGAAAGGATCAATGTGAACGACCTCACCCGCCGCCCGCCGCTCGTCGGCCGCTATTCCCTGGAAGAAGTCGCGCTCGCGGCGCGCAACAGCGGCATGCCGCTCGAAGGCCTGCGCCACGACGTCACGCCCCTGGGCATGCACTACGTGCTGATCCACTTCGATATTCCCGAGCTCGCACCGGCTGCCTGGCAGCTGGAAATCGTTGGCCGGGTCGAGCGTCCGGCGCGGCTCGCGCTGCGGGACCTCCAGGCACTTCCCCAGCGTACGGTGCGCGCGACGCTGGAATGCGCGGGCAATGGCCGGGCGCAGATGTCGCCGCGCTATCCCTCGGTGCCGTGGATCGAGGAGGGGGTGTCGACCGCCGACTGGACCGGAACCCCGCTTGCCGGCGTGCTGGAGGCGGCCGGATTGCGCCCGGACGCACGTGAAATCGTGTTCTGGGGCGCGGACCGGGGAATCGACCGCGGCGTGGAGCACGCTTTCGCGCGCAGCCTCGCGCCCGCGGACGCGCTGAGGGGAGAGGTGCTCCTCGCCTGGGCGATGAACGGCCAGCCCCTGGCGCCGCCGCACGGAGCGCCGCTGCGCCTGGTGGTGCCGGGCTGGTACGGCATGGCGAGCGTGAAGTGGCTCGTGCGCGTCGAGGTGATCGACCGCGCCTTCGACGGCGTGCAGCAGGCCCACGGCTACCACTTCCGGCAGGCCACCGGACAGCGCGGCCTCCCGTGCACGCGCATGCGCGTGAATTCGCTCCTCGCGCCGCCGGGCATTCCCGACTTCTATACGCGCGCGCGCGTGCTCGCGGCGGGCCACGTCGAGATCCAGGGCCGCGCCTGGTCGGGCGAGGCTCCGGTCGCGCGCGTCGAGCTGGGCGTCGACGGCGAGTGGCGCAACGCGCGGCTGGAAGCTGCGCCGGCGCTGCATGCCTGGCAGCGCTGGACAGCGGACTGGGACGCCGGGCCAGGCGAGCACGAACTCGCGTGCCGCGCGACCGACGCCGCGGGGCGCGTGCAGCCGCTCGAGCCGCCGTGGGACGTCTCCGGCTTCGGCAACAACGCGGTGCAGAAGGTGCGCGTGCGCGTAGTTTAGAATCGCCCCGCGTGAACGCTCCCCTCGCTGCCGCCGACTGGTCGCTCGCCACGCACGAGGCGCTCTCGCGCCTGGGATTCGGCATCGTCGGCTACGTGCCCGACGCGGGCCACAAGCGCCTGATCGAGCTCTGCCAGGCCGACACGCGCATGCGCACGGTCGTCATGAGCACGGAGGAGGAGGGTATCGGCCTCGCCGCCGGCGCCTGGCTCGGCGGGCAGAAGACGGCGCTCCTGATGCAATCGAGCGGCGTGGGCAACATCATCAACGCCCTCGGCATGGTCCGCGAGTGCCGGCTTCCACTGCTGCTGCTCGTCACGATGCGCGGCGAGTACGGCGAGTTCAATCCGTGGCAGTTGCCGATGGGGCAGGCCACGGCGCCGGTGCTGCGCGAGATGGGGGTTGCCGTCCAGGAAGCTCATAGCGCGGCCGAAGTCGCGGCGCATGCGGACGCCGCGGCGCGGCTCGCCTTCGGTGGATACTGCGCGGCGGCCGTGCTCATATCGCAGCGGGTGATCGGCATCAAGAGCTTCCAGGAGCAGGCCGCCCAGTGACGCTGCATCGGCGCGACGTGGTCAAGGCCCTGCTTGCCGAGCGGAGCGACCTGCTGGTGGTCGCGGGCCTGGGCTCGGCGTCTTGGGACTGCACCGCCGCGGGCGATCATCCGCTCACCTTCCCGATGTGGGGTGCGATGGGCTGCGCGGCGATGACGGGCCTGGGGCTTGCGCTCGCGCAGCCGGCACGGCGCGTGCTGGTCGTCACGGGCGACGGCGAGATGCTGATGGGTCTCGGCTCCCTCGCCACGATCGGCGTGCAGCGGCCGACTAACCTCGGCGTGGTCGTGCTCGACAACGAGCGCTACGGCGAGACCGGGATGCAGCAGACCCACACCGCGTATGGCGTCGACCTCGCCGCGATCGCGCGCGGGGCGTGCTTCGCCTCGAGCGTCCTGGTGCGCGAAGCCGCCGGCATGCAGGCCCTGTGCGAGGCCGTGCACCACGCCGAAGGGCCGTGGTTCGCGCAGGTGAAGGTCGCGGTCGAGAAGGTTCCGATCGTGCTGCCGCCGCGCGAGGGCGCGCTGCTGAAGAACCGCTTTCGCGAGGCCCTGCTGGGCGCGAGCGCCGCGCTGCAGTAGGGTGGGCCTCCGGCCCACCGTACGTCAGAGCACCTTGCCGGGATTCATCAACCCGCGCGGGTCGAGCGTGCCTTTCAGCGCACGCATCAGTTCTAGCTCGAGCGCCGACTTGTGGTCCCGGATCGCCTCGCGCTTGAGCTGCCCGAGCCCGTGCTCGGCGGAGATCGAGCCGCCGAGCGCGTCAACCACGCCGAACACGACGCGGTTCACCTCCTCACGCCGCGCGTTCAGCGCCGCGTCCCCCACGTTGTAGTGGATATTGCCGTCGCCGATGTGGCCAAAGGCGTAGATCGGCGCGCCCGGAAACGCCGCGGCGAGCGCCGCACCCGCGCGCTCGATCAGCGCGGGAACCTTGGAGACCGGGACCGCGACATCGTGCTTGACGTTGGCGAACTGGGCTTCGGGAATGGTTTCGCGAATCGACCACAGCGCCGCGCGCTCCGCGCCGCTCTTGGCCACCGCCGCGTCCACGGCAATGCCATCGTCGAATGCGTCCGCCAGCGCATGCTGCAACAGGTCGACGAGCTGGGCATCGGTGCCCACATCGGTCATTTCGACCAGCACGAACCAGGCGTCGAACCCCGGAATGGGATCGCGCGTACCCGGCCGATACTTGAGGACTGCATCGATACAGGGTCGGGACAACAATTCGAACGCCGACACCCGCTCCCCGCAGTGCCGATGCACGTGCGACAGCAATTCCACTGCTTGCGCCGGAGTCTGGACGGCGACCCACGCGGTGACCGTGGCGCTCGGCTTGGGCTGAAGTCGGAGCACCGCTGCCGTGATCACGCCAAGCGTGCCCTCGGCGCCGATGAACAGCTGCTTCAGGTCGTAGCCCGTGTTGTCCTTGCGCAGCGCGCGCAGGCCGTTCCAGACCCGGCCGTCAGGCAGCACCACCTCGAGACCCAGCACCTGCTCGCGCGCGTTGCCGTAGCGAAGCACGTTGACCCCACCCGCGTTGGTCGAGAGGTTGCCGCCGATCTGGCAGCTGCCCTCGGCGGCGAGCGAGAGCGCGAACAGGCGCCCCGCCTCGTCGGCCGCCTTCTGCACTTGCGCGAGCACGCAGCCCGCCTCGACGGTGATCGTGTCGTTCAGCGGATCGACCTCGCGGACATGGTTGAGCCGGGAGAGCGACAACACGATCTCGCGACGCGTGCCCGTCGGCACGGAGCCGCCCGACAGGCCCGTGTTGCCGCCCTGGGGCACCACGGCGATGTCCTCGCGCGCGCACAGCGCGACCAGCGCGGCGACTTCGGCGGTCGTGCCGGGGCGAAGCACGGCGAGCGCCGGCGCGGCGTACTGCCTGCGCCAGTCGCGCGTGTAGGGCGCGGTGTCCGCGGCCCCGGTAATCACGTGGGGTGCGCCGACGATCGCTGCGAACGCGGCCTGCAGGCGGGCATCCATGTTCGGTATTATCGCCCGATGGATTCTGCCGCCCACGATCCGGCCCGGGGCGCGCTGCCCTTCGCCGCGGGCAGCGTCGCGCGCTCGATCGAGGAGGCGATCCTTTCCCGCCGCAGCCTGCGCGCCTTCAAGCCCGATCCCGTTGCGCGCGAGACGGTGGAACGCATCCTCGCGCTCGCGACCCGCGCGCCGTCGGGGACCAACATCCAGCCCTGGAACGTCCATGTCGTGGCGGGCGAGGCGCGCGACCGCCTGGCCCGAGCCATGGTCGACGAATTCAATGCTCACGGCGAAGAAGGCTGGAAGCGTGAGTACGAGTATTACCCGGTGAAGTGGCGCGACCCCTACCTCGCGCGGCGCCGAAAGATCGGCTGGGACCTGTACGGGCTGCTCGGCATCGCCAAGGGCGAGCGCGAAAAGACGCACCGCCAGCACGCGCGCAACTACCTCTTCTTCGACGCACCGGTCGGCATGGTGGTGACGATCGAGCGCGACCTGCCGGTGGGCGCGTGGCTGGACACCGGCATGTTCCTGCAGAATCTCATGCTGGCCGCGCGTGCATTCGGCCTGGACACCTGCCCGCAGGCCGCGATCGCCTCGGCCCACACGGTGATCCGGCGCACGCTCGGCGTTCCCGAGGCCGAGATGATCGTGTGCGGCATGTCGCTCGGCTACGCGCGCGACGACGCGATCGAGAATTCGCTGGTCACCGAGCGCGAATCGGTCGCGCGCTTCGCCAAGTTCCACGGTTTCTGATGCGCGCCGCGCCGTGGGCGCTCGCCCTGGCGCTGGTCGCGGCGCCGGCGCTCGGACAGCCGGCGCCGATCGTGGCCGGCGCGGTGATCCCCGAGACGGGCTTGTTCGCCGACTTCGGCGCCGGCATGAAGCGCGCGCTCGAGCAGTGGCGCGACGAGTGCAACGCGGCGGGCGGGCTGCTCGGGCGGCCCCTCGAGCTGCGGCTGCTCGACGACCACTCCGAGGCGACCGCGTCGCTGCAGCTCTATGCGCAGCTGATCGAGCAGGCGCACGCCGAGTTGCTGCTCGGACCGTTTGGCAGCGCGGCCACCGTCGCCGCGTCCTCGGTGACCGAGCGCGCGGGGCGGGTGCTGGTGAACGCGACTGGAGCGGCGCGCAACATCCAGCGCGCCGGCCGGCAATTCGTGGTCTCGGTGCCCGCGCCGTACGCCGCGTACGGCACGGGCCCGCTGTCCGTGGCGCACGCGGCGGGCTATGTACGGCTGCAGATCGTGAGACGAGCTGACCCCGCCTCGCGCGAGGCGGCGGAGGCGCTTGCGGCCCTCGCGCGTGCCGCGGGGCTCGAGGTGGCGCTGGACACAGCCCTCGGGGGGGCGAAGGACGTCGCCGCGAGGATTTCCGCGGCGCGCGCGCGCAACGCGCAGGCCTGGATCGGGTTCGGGGGCGTCGAGGACGCGGCGCAGACCATCCGTACCTTCAAGCGCCTCGCGTATGCGCCCTGGATGTTGCTCGTCGAGGGCATGGCCGATCCGCGAATCTTCGCGGACGTCGGACAGGACGCCGAGTTTGCTCTGGGCCTCACGACGTACGATCCGGTCGACCCTTCCCCAGCCAACGCGGCGTTCCTTGCGGGCTGGCGCCGGCATGGACCGGGCGAGCCCGGTGCTGCCGCGGCGGCCGCGTACTCGGCCGCGCGGGTGCTGGAGGCGGGTGTGCGCGCGGCCGGTAGCCTGGAGCCGGCGCGGCTGCGCTCGGCGCTCGGCGCGCTGCAGCTCGCGACGCCGATCGGCCGCTTCGCGGTGGACGCCGACGGCGTGCAGACCGGCGTCAAGCCCGTCGTCGTGCAGATCCTGCGCGGGCGGCGCGAGATCGTGTGGCCTTCGGAGCGCGCCACGGCAAAATGGCGGCTCCCTTATCCCCGATGGGACGAAAGGCGCGTGCATGCCACTCCATAGGACGTACCTGTTCGCACCGGGCAACCACCCGCGTCGCGTGGAGAAGGCGCTCGGGCTGCCCGCGGATGCAGTCATCCTCGACCTCGAAGACGCGGTCGCGGTCGCCGACAAGCCCGCAGCGCGCCGGCCCGTGGCCGAGGCCCTCAAGGGTCCACGCCGCGGGCGCGGCTACGTGCGGGTCAACGCGCCGGCGACGCCGTTTTGCTATCGCGACCTCGTGGAAACGCTGCATTCCAGGGTGGACGGCGTGTTCCTGCCCAAGGTGGAGAGCGCGGCCGACCTGCACGCGATCGACTGGCTGATGGCGGCGCTCGAGCGCGAGCAGGGCATCGCCGAAGGCTCGATCGACCTCGTGCCGATGGTCGAGACGGCGGTGGGCGTGGCGCGCGTCGACCGGATCCTGCAGGCGCGCAGCCTGCGCCCCTACCAAGCCGCCTGGCGCGTCAGGCGCGTGGCCTTCGGCGCCGCGGATTTCAGCCTCGAGGCAGGACTCGTGCCCTCGACCGAGGAGCCCGAGCTCGCCTTCGCTCGCGATCGCGTGGTGCTCGCCTCGCGCTCAGCCGGCATGGAGGCGCCGCTCGACAGTCCCTGGTTCGCGCTGCGCGACGAGGCGGGCTTCCGCCGCGCGCTGGAGAGAAGCCGCCGCGGCGGGTTCCAGGGGCGCCTGTGCGTGCACCCGGACCAGGTGCCGATCGCGAACGGTGCCTTCACGCCGGGGCCGGAGGAGGTGGCGCGCGCCGAGCGCATCGTCGCCGCCTTCAAGGCGACCGAGGCCAAGGGCGGGGCCGCGGTCGAAGTCGACGGCCAGATGGTGGACTACCCGGTTGTCTACCGGGCGCAGGCAGTGCTCGAGGCCGCGCGCGAAATCGCGGCCCAAGGCGGCTAGCGCCCTGGGCGCGCTGCTCGTTCCGCTTGCGGTCACGCTCGCGATGCAGACGCTGGTCGCGTTCGCGATCTACAGCGCACCCGTCATGGCGCCGGTCGCGGCGCGAGCGCTCGGGCTACCCGCCTCGGCGGTGGGCTATTACATCGCCGCCGCCTACTTGGGCAGCATGCTGTCCTCGGCGGCCGCGGGCGGCTGGGTCGCGCGCTTCGGCCCGATCCGGGTGAGTCAGGCAGGGCTCGTGCTCTGTCTCGCGGGACTCTCGCTCGCGGCGACGGGGTGGACGCCGCTCGTCGTGCTCGGGGCCTTCGTCACCGGGGCGGGCTACGGCCCGACCACGCCGGCGAGCTCGGTGATCCTCGCGCGGGCGACGCCGCCCTCGATGTATGCGCTCATCTTCTCGATCAAGCAGACCGGCGTGCCCGCGGGTGGCGTGCTCGCGGGCGCGCTCGTGCCCGCGCTGGTGCTGGCGCTGGGCTGGCAGGTGGCGGCGCTCGCAATCGGCGCCGCCTGCCTCGCCACCGCGGTCCTCGCTGCGCCGATGCGCGCGCGCTACGACGTCGGGCTCAACCCGTCCGCGCCGGTGTCGATGCGCGCCGCGTTCGCGCCGGTGTCGCTCGTGGCGCACGCACCGCGCCTGCGCGAGCTCGCGGTCACGGGATTCGTGTTCGGCGGCGTCCAGATCACGCTGGTCACCTACCTCGTGTCGTTCCTCGTCGACGGCTTCGGCCGCTCGCTCGTGGCCGCCGGCGCGATCATGGCCGTGTCGCAGGCCTCGAGCGTGGTCGGGCGCATCGTCTGGGGCGCGATCGCCGATCGCGCGATCACGCGCCGCGCGATGCTGGGGCTGCTCGGCATCGGCATGGGGGGTTCGGCGATCGCGACGCTCGCGGCGGGCCCGGCGTGGCCCGCGTCTGTGCTGTTCACTTTTGCCGCGGTCTTTGGCGCGACCGCGGTCGGGTGGAACGGCGTGTTCCTCGCCGAAGTCGCGCGCGTCGCGCCCGCGGGGCAAGTGAGCCAGGCGACGGGCGGGTGCCTCTTTTTCACCTTCATGGGCGTCGTGGTGACGCCGATCGCCTTCAACGCGCTTCTCGCGCTCGGCGCCGGCTACGCGGTTGCCTATGCGCTGCTCGGGCTGCCCGGGATCGCGCTCGGGGTGCGGATGCTGCTTCGCAGCCCGGGCTACAATCGATCGCGATGACGCCGCCCGCCGGCTACAAGCCGCTCCCGGCGGCGAGCCCCTTCAACGAGCTGGTCGGGCCGCTGCACGAGCGGCGCGGCGAGGGCACGATCTCGCTCGGCCTGCGCGTGGATCGCAAGCACTGCAACTCGCGCGGGATATGCCACGGCGGCGTGCTCGCCACGCTCGCCGACCTCGGGCTCGGCTACGGGCTCGGGGCAAAGACCGGCACGCGCGCGGGATTTGTCACCGCGCACCTGGACATCGACTACGCGGGCGCCGCCGAGCTCGGCGACTGGATCCACTCCGAGGTCGAGGTCCAGCGCGTGGGTTCGCGCCTGGCGTTCGCGACGGGCTACCTTTGCGTGGGAGAGCGCCGGGTAGTGCGCATGAGCGGCATCTTCGCCCTGCCGGGCCGCACGGGCCCCTAGCGGCATGCGGGACGTGGTCCTGGTGCACGGCCTGTGGGTGCCCGCCATGGTGATGGCGCCGCTCGCGACGCGGCTGCGCATGCAAGGTTACCGATGCCATCTGTTCGGCTACCTGGGCCAGGGGCGGCCGCTGGAAGCGCACGCCGAGCGCCTCGCGCGCCTCGGGCGCGGACTCGGTCTCGCGGACTACGTCGGGCACAGCCTCGGGGGCCTCGTGATCCTGGAGGCGCTGCAGCGCCACGCGGACCTGCGCGTCGGCCACGTCGTGCTGATGGGCACGCCGGCGCGCGGCAATTTCGCTGCGCGGCGCTTCGCCCGGCACGCGCTGGGGCGCTGGTTTCTCGGCGCGAGCGAGCCGTTGTGGCGCGAAGGGCGCGCCGCGCATTGGACGCGGCCCGAGCCGCTCGGGGTCGTCGCCGGAACGCTGCCGCTCGGACTGGGGCGGCTGTTCGGTTCGCTCAACGGCCCGAGCGACGGCGTGGTGCGCCTCGAGGAGACCCAGATCGAAGGCATGCGTGAGCGCGTCGTGCTGCCGGTGGCCCATAGCGGCATGCTCGTGTCGGGACGCGTCGCGACGCAGGTCGCAGCCTTCCTCGCCCATGCGCGTTTTGCTCATCCTCGCTAGCGCGGCGGCGCTGGCGGGCTGCGACACGCTCGCCTACTACGGACAGGCGGCGGGCGGGCAGCTCGCCCTCGTGCGCGCCGCGCGCCCGGTCGCGGACGTGCTGGCAGACCCGGCGACCGACGCGGCGCTGCGTACGCAGCTGCGCCAGGCGATGGCAATCCGGGCGTTCGCGATCCGCGAGCTCGCGCTCCCCGACGACGGCTCGTACCGGGCCTACGCGGACTTGAAGCGCCCCTACGCGGTATGGAACGTCGTCTCGACGCCCGAGTTCTCGCTCGCGCCGGTTCAATCCTGCTTCCCGATCGCCGGCTGCGTCGCCTACCGGGGCTACTTCGCGCGCGCCGACGCGGAGAAATACGCCGCCGAACGGCGCGCCGCCGGCGAGGATGTGCTCCTGTACGGCGTGCCGGCGTACTCGACACTCGGGTGGTTTGACGACCCGCTGCTCTCGACCTTCATCGGCGAGGGCGAGGCGGAGCTTGCGCGGCTGATCTTCCACGAGCTCGCTCACCATGTCGTGTACGTGAAGGACGACTCGACCTTCAACGAGTCCTTCGCGGTCACGGTCGAGCGCGAGGGGCTGAAGCGCTGGCGGGCATCGCGCGGCGAATCCGCGCCGAGCACGGCCCGGCGCGAGGAATTCGACACGCTCATCGCCTCGACGCGCGCGACGCTGGAGGCGCTCTACCGCACGCGCCTCGTGCCGGACGAAATGCGTCGGCGCAAGCGCGAGGCGCTCGCGCCGCTCGCAACGTGGCTTGCGCGCCTGCGCGGATTCGACGGCGTCGAGCCGAACAACGCGGTCCTCGCGTCGTTCGCGACTTATACGCAGCTCATCCCGATGTTCGAGAAGCTCCTCGCCGAGGAGCACGGCGACCTGCCGGCCTTCTACGCGCGGGTGAAGCGCCTCGCTAGCGAGCGGTCCACCCAAGGTCCATCGTCAGCGCCGCACCAGTGACGATCGCAATCTTGCTCACGTAAGCGGGATGTCGACGTGCTTCACGAACGGCGGGCGCTGGCGCAGCCGCTCGAACCACGCCTCGACGTTCGGCATCGACGGGCGCTCGATCGGCACGCGCAGCCAGCGCTGGACCTCGGCGCCGATCGGGATGTCGCCCATCGTGAACGCGTCGCCCGCCACGTACGGCCGGCCGGCGAGCGCCCGGTCGAGCATGGCGGCGAGCTCGGCGCTCTTCTTCGCGCCTTCCCCGATCGCCTTCATGTCGCGCTTGTCCGGCGGCGTGCGGATCAGGCCCCAGAAGACGTTGCGCATCGCGCCCTGGAAGGTGAAAGCCCAGTCCATCCAGCGCTCGGCGTCCGCGCGCGCGCGCAGGTCCGATGGGCAGAGCTTGCCCGGCGAGTGCTTCGCACACAGGTAGCGCACGATGGTATGCGACTCCCAGAGGATGAACCCGTCCTCGTCGATCGTCGGCACGAGCCCGTTCGGATTCATCGTCCGGTATTCGGGCGTGTTGACCACGCCGAACTGGCCGCCGGCGTCGGTGCGCTCGTAAGCGAGGCCGAGCTCGCCCAGGCACCACAGCGCCTTCTTCACGTTGACCGAATTCGTCCGTCCCCAAAGCTTGAGCATCCGTCCTCCGCGTACGGTGGGCCTCTGGCCCACCCTACATGCCTACCGCCTGGCCGTCGCGGCGCGGATCGCTGGCGGCGATGTAGCCGCCCTCGGTCTTCCAGATGAGCTGCGCGCTGCCGAACTGGTTGTAGTCATCCACGGTCACGATCCGATGGCCGCGCTGGTGCAGGCCTTCGAGCGTCGCGGCGGGAAAGCCGCCTTCCTCGACGCTCACGTCCATGCCCTGCACGAAGCGAAAGCGCGGGCCGTCGCAGGCTGCCTGCGGATGCTGGCCGTAGTCGGCGATGCGCACCATCACCTGGGCATGGCCCTGAGGCTGCATGGTGCCGCCCATCACCCCGAAGCTCATCACCGGCTTGCCGTCCTGCGTGACGAATCCCGGGATGATGGTCTGGTAGGGGCGCTTCCCCGGGCCGACGACGTTGGGGTGCCCCGGCTTGAGCGAGAAGTTGGCGCCGCGGTTCTGCAGGGAGATGCCCGTGCCCGGGACGACCACCCCGGAGCCGAAGCCCATGTAGTTCGACTGGATGTACGACACCATCATCCCCGAGGCATCGGCCGCGGTCAGGTACACCGTGCCGCCCTTGGGAGGCTTTCCGGCGCCAAAGTCCTGCGCCTTCTTCAGGTCGATGCGCTTCGCGCGGGACTTCAGGTACTCCGGGTCGAGCAAGCCCTTTGGCATGACCTCCTTCATGAAGTCGAGGTCCGCGACGTAGGCCCAGGCGTCGGCGAAGGCGAGTTTCTGCGCCTCGATCTGCAGGTGCACGCTGTCGGGCCCGTCCACCGCGTGGCTCTTCATGTCGAAATGCGACAGCATGCCCAGGGCCATCAGCGCCACGATGCCTTGGCCGTTGGGCGGCAGCTCGTGCAGCGTGTAGCCGCGATAGTCCATCGAGAGCGGCGCGACCCAGTCGGACTTGTGCGCGGCGAGGTCCGAGAATTTCATCACGCCGCCGTTCTGGCGCGAGTGCGATTCCAGCCGCTCGGCGAGCGGGCCGTTGTAGAAGGCTTCGCCCCGGGTCCGGGCGATCGCGTCCAGCGTCGCCGCATGGTCGGGGAACCTGAATATTTCGCCGGGCTGCGGCGCGCGCCCGTCGGGCAGGAAGGCTTCGGCGAAGCCCGGCTGCGCCTTGAGCTCCGGCACCTGCTTCGCCCATTGCCCCGCGATGGTCGGCGAGACGAGAAAGCCCTCGCGCCCGTAGCGGATCGCCGCCTCGAACAGCTTCTCGAACGGCAGCTTGCCGAATTTCTCCGAGAGCAGGGTCCACGCCGATACACAGCCGGGCACCGACACGCTGTTCCAGCCGCGCTGCGGCATGGTCTTGTAGTCCTTGAAGAACTCCGGCGTCCAGCCCTGCGGCGAGCGGCCCGAGGCGTTCAGGCCGTGCAGCTCCTTGCCGTCCCAGACGATGGCGTAGGCGTCCGAGCCGATGCCGTTGGACACCGGCTCGACCAGCGACAGCGTGATGGCGGTGGCGAGGATCGCGTCCACCGCGTTGCCGCCCGCGGCCAGCATCTGCAGCCCCGCCTGCGCGGCGAGCGGCTGCGAGGTGGCGACGATGTTCTTCGCGAGGACGGGCTTGCGCGGCCAGGCGTAGGGATTGGTCCAGCCGAATCGCATCACGCCGGCTCCCGTTCCAGGTCGAGCACCACGCGGCCCACCACCTTCCCGGCCTTCAGCTCCTCCAGCGTCCGGTTCAGTTCGTCGAAGGAACGCAGCGTCACCGGGGTGGGCTTCAACTTCTTCTTCTTCGCGAGCGCCACCACTTCCTTCAGCTCCTGGAGGTTGCCGACGTAGGAGCCCTGGATGCCGATCGCGCGCTGGGCGATGGGCGGCAGCGGGTGCACCAGCTCGCCGCCGTACAAGCCGCAAAGCACGTAGCGCCCGCCCTTGCGCAACGCGCCGGTGCCGAGCATCGCGGTCGCCGGCATGCCGACAAAGTCGATCGAGGCCGCGAGGCTGCCCATCGAGAGCGCGCCGAGCTTCTGCACGGCATCGGGCGCGCGCGTGTCGAGCGTGAGTTTCGCGCCCTGCTTCCTTGCCGCGGCGAGCTTCGTCTCGTCCACGTCGCAGGCGATGACGTTCTTCACGCCCTTCGCCTTTAGGATCGAGAGCGCAACCAGGCCGAGCCCCCCGCAGCCGATGACCGCGACCCAGTCCTTGGGCCCGAGCTTCGGGAACTTGTTGATGCCGCTGTAGGCGGTGATCGCCGAGCAGCCGAGCGTCGCGGCGAATCCTTCGTCGATGCCCGCCGCGTCGATCAGGTACTTCGCATCGGGCACCAACACGTGGCTCGAGTAGCCTCCGGGCTTCATCACGCCGAGGAATTGCGCCTTCATGCAGTAGTTGTCCTGGCCGGCCTTGCAGACCGGGCACTTGCCGCAGCCGATCCAGGGATAGACGATCTTCTTCTGGCCGACCTTCACGCCCTTGGCGCGCGGACCGACCGCGGCGACCACGCCGAAGGGCTCGTGGCCCATGGTGAAGGGCGGGATGCAGCCGCGCTCCTTCACGTAGAAGCGCTTGCCGCCGCCCCAGTCGAAGTACCCGTCCCAGATATGCACGTCCGAATGGCACACGCCCGAGCGCGTGACCCGCACCAGCACCTCGGTGCCGGTGGGCCTGGGCGTGTCGTGCATCACCTTTTGCAGGGGCCTGCCGTGTTCCGCAATCTGATAGCTGATCATGCTTGCGCCGCCTCGTTGAGTGCCTGGTCGATGTCCCACAGGATGTCGTCGAGCGTCTCGATGCCCACCGACATGCGGACCATGTCGGAAGTGACGCCCGCCTTGCGTTGCTCCTCGTCGCTCATCTGCCGGTGCGTGGTCGAGGCCGGATGGATGATGAGCGTCTTCGCGTCGCCGATGTTGGCGAGGTGGCTCATGAACTGCGCGGCCTCGATGAATCGCTCTCCTGCTCTTGCGCCGCCCTTCACGCCGAAATTGAGCAGGCCCGAAGCGCCTTTCGGCAGGTACTTGCGCGCGAGATCGTAGTACCGGTCGCCCGGCAGCCCCGGGTAGTTCACCCAGGCCACCTGCCGGTGCTCCTGCAGGAACTTTGCCACGGCGAGCGCGTTGGCGCAGTGCCGCTCCATTCGCACGCCCAGCGTTTCCACGCCCTGCAGCAGCAGCCAGGCATTGATCGGCGCGAGCGTCGGGCCGAAGGTGCGCATGATCTCCATGCGCGCCTTCATGGTGAAACCGAAGTCGCCGAAGGTCTCGTGGAAGATCACGCCGTGGTAGCCGGGCGAGGGCGTCGTGAACTCGGGAAATTTGCCGTTGCCCCAGGGAAATCGGCCCGACTCGACGATCACGCCGCCCATCGTGGTGCCGTGGCCGCCGAGATACTTGGTCGCCGAGTGCACCACGAGGTCCGCACCCCACTCGAAAGGCCGGCACAGGTAGGGCGAAGGCACGGTGTTGTCGACGAGGAAGGGCACGCCCGCGTCCTTCGCGATCGCCGCCACGGCCTCGAGATCGACGATGTTGATGAGCGGATTGCCAAGCGTTTCGGCGTAGAGCAGCTTCGTATTGGGCTTGAGCGCCTTGCGGAAATTCTCCGGGTCGGCCGGGTCGACGAAACCCGAGTCGATGCCGAGCTTCTTCAGGTTGACGCCGAGCAGCGTATGCGTGCCGCCGTAGAGCGTGGAAGCCGAGACGATGTGGTCGCCCGCCTTGCACAGGGTGAGGATCGCGGTCGCCTCGGCCGCCTGCCCGGTGGCGCAGGCGAGCGCGGCGCGCCCGCCTTCGAGCGCCGCGACGCGCTCTTCCAGCACCGCCACGGTCGGGTTCGAGATCCTCGAGTAGACGTTGCCAAAGGTCTGAAGGTTGAACAGGCTCGCCGCGTGCTCGGCGGAATCGAACACGAACGAGGTGGTCTGGTAGATCGGCGCCGCGCGCGCTCCGGTCGCGGCGTCGGGGATCTGGCCGGCGTGCAGCGAAAGCGTCTCGAACCCGAACTTGCGGTCGGCCATGGCCTCGATTTTATCCGTACGGTGGGCCGTTGGCCCACCCTACGGGCTATTGCCCGGGCGAAACGGTCACTCGCACCGGCAGCGCCGCGAGGAGCCCGTTCGACATCGCGCCCTAGCGGACCGCGTCGCCCATGCGGTACTCGTGCGTGAGCTCGTCGAGCTTCGACTTCAGCCCGGCGTCGAGCTTGAGCTCCACTGCGGCGACGCTCGCCTTCAGCTGCTCGGGCTGGCTCGCGCCGACGAGCGTCGAGGTGATCGCCGGATGGGCGAGCACCCAGGCCACGGCGAGCGTCGCGGCCTCGAGCCCCGCGTCCTGCGCCAGTTTCGCGAACGCTTCCACGGTCCCGAACTCGCGCTCGCGCCAGTAGCGCTCGGTGTAGGTCTTCGCGGCCGCGCCGAGCGTGAAGCGCGTGCCCGCGGGCGGGTTGCCGCGCTTGTGCTTGCCGGTCAGCAGCCCTCCGGCGAGCGGGTTGTACGGAATGACGGCGAGGCCTTCCTCGCCGCAGAACGGCAGCAGCTCGCGCTCGATCTCGCGGAACAGCAGGTTGTAGCGCGGCTGCACCGACACGAGCTTCGCGAGTCCCCGCGCCTCGGCGCGCCCGAGCGCGCGCGCGACGCGGTAGGCGTGGTAGTTGGATACGCCTACGTAGCGCGCCTTGCCGGACTTCACGACGGCGTCGAAGGCCTCCACGGTTTCGTCCACCGGCGTCGTCGCGTCGAAGTGGTGGACCTGGTACAGGTCCACGTAGTCGGTGCCCAGGCGCCTGAGCGAGTCGTCAATCGCCTGCATGACGTGCTTGCGCGAGGTGCCCTGGTCCCAGGGCGCGGGGCCGACCTTGCCGCTGCACTTGGTGGCGACGATGAACTGCGCGCGCCTGCCCTTCAGCCACTTGCCCACGATCTCCTCGGTGCGGCCCATGTTCTCGAGCTTGTCGCCGAGCGGGTAAGCGTCCGCGGTGTCGAAGAATGTGATGCCCGCCGCGGCCGCCGCGTCCATGATCGCGAACGAGGATTTCTCGTCGCATTGCAGGCCGAAGGTCATGGTCCCGAGGCAAAGCCGCGAGACCTGGAGCCCCGTGGGCCCGAAGCGCAGGTGCTGCATCTGTCCGATCCTCCCTAGTTGGTCATGCGCTCAGGCACCGGGCCCGGACTCCTTGCGCCAGAAGGCGCCCGACCAGTCTATCGGAATGATCTCGTCGCCAATGCC
Organism: Burkholderiales bacterium; assembly: GCA_050741015.1. Taxonomy (GTDB): domain Bacteria; phylum Pseudomonadota; class Gammaproteobacteria; order Burkholderiales; family SG8-39; genus JAABQT01. Next base: position 19,495 of record JBOIFE010000013.1, read on the forward strand.
GTGGGCATCGCGGTAGTCGGAAACCGCCTGTTTGCAGGCCGGGATGTCGCTATAGTCGTCGACGATGACGTATCCGCCGCGCGCGAGCTTCGGGAAGAGGTAGGTCAGCGCGTCCAGGGTGGATTCGTAGAGATCGCCGTCGAGGCGCAGCAGGGCCAGGCGCCCGATCGGCGCCGTGGGCAGCGTGTCGCGAAACCAGCCCTTGAGGAACCGCACCTGGTCGTCGAGCAGACCGTACCGCCGGAAATTCTCTTGCACCTGCTCGAGCGAGACCGCGAGCTCCTTGTAGCCCTGGAATTCGTAGGCCGCGTCCAGCGGATACCTGCCGACATCGGGCTTGGGCATGCCCTCGAACGAATCCGCGGCCCAGACCACGCGGTTGCCGACGGCGCGCGCCTTGAGCACCCCGCGCATGAAGATGACCGCGCCGCCACGCCAGACCCCGGTCTCGATAAAGTCGCCCGGCACGTTCCGGTCGAGCACGTCCTCGACGCAGTAATGCAGCGCGTCCAGGCGCCTGATTCCGATCATCGTATGCGCGTACAAGGGCCAGTCGCGTCCTTCGCCACGGTTGCGCATGTCAAAGGGGAGGGTCTTCTCGCGCAGCATGCTCGGGTCGCGGTAGATTATGTTAGTGAGGCACCGCTTGAGCAGGTCCAGGTACAGCTCTTTCGCGCTTTGCGTCACGGGTTCTCCGCTTGGGACGCGGAAGTGTAGCCGAGGCAGGACAGGCGCCCCACGCGGCGCTTTGAGCGCCGGGCAACGGAGGCCACAATGTCGCTCCCGTGCTCGCGCTCCGCTTCCCGTTCCGCTCCAAGTTCTGGCGACGCGCGCTCTGGACACTGGGCGGCGTCCTCGCGCTCGCCGTGGTGGCGCTCGCGGCGCTGGTCGTGCTCGTCGACCAGCCGCGCGTGCAGTCAGTCCTGCAGCGGCGGCTTTCGGGCCTTGCGAACGGGCAGATCGCCTGGGACGACCTGCAACTGCGGCTGCTGCCTTCTCCGCACGCGCGGCTGGTCGGGGCGCGGGCCGATTTTCCAGACACGGCGACTGTGCGGATCGCGGAGACCGAGCTCGCGCTGCGCGGATGGGCGCTGCTCGCGGGACGCGTCGAGATCGCGACGTTTCACGTGCACGCGCCTTCGATTCGCATCGAGCTTGGCGGTGCGGGCAGCAAGGCTTCGGCGCCGGCGTCGACGCCGCTGGATCCCAGGGCCGTCTACCGCGAAGTGCTCGACGCATTGCACCGTCACGCGCCGGAATCGGTCATCGAGGTCGACGACGGCACGCTCGAGATCGCGCGCCCGGACGGGCCGGTCGCGCGGCTGACCGGAATCTCGCTGCGGCTGCGGGACGATTCCGAGGGAGTGGACGTCGCGGCATCCGCAGCGAGCGAGCTCTGGCAGCGTCTGAGCGTCTCGGGCCGCGTGCTATATGCGGACGCGAGTGCCCAAGCGAGCCTCGAGCTCGACGGGCTGAAGCCGCAGGCGCTGCTCGACAAGTACCTGGGCGCGTCGCCGGTGGGCCTCGAGCTGCCCCTCGCCGCGCTCAAGGCGCGCGCACGGAGCGATGGCCGCACGCTCGTCGAAGGCGAATTCGAGTTGCACGTTCCCGATGTCGCGCTGCGCCGTGGCGAGCGTCGCCTCGTGGTGGCCGACGCAGGACTGTCGGGTACGGTACGGGCCGATGCGGACCACCTGCTGCTGCGGCTGGGCGAGGTCCGACTCGCGCCAGTCCTGCCCGCTGGCAAGGCCGAGTTCGACGTTCAACGCGAGAGCGGGAAGCTGCAGGCGTCAGTGGAGATACCGCGGCTCGATCTGGTCACCCTGCGCGACGCCGCGCTTGCACTTTACGGCGACCAGCGGCTCGTACGCGAATACGCGCCGCGCTTGCGCGCAGGCGTGGCGACGGGACTGCGCGCGCAGGTCAATGGCGAATCCTGGAAGGATCTCGCCGCGCCCACGCGGCTGACGGCCAGTGTTGAGCTCGCAGAAGCCGAGGTCGTGCCGCCCGTCCTCGGGCAGCCGGTGACCGGGATCGCGGGCCGGGCGGAGCTCGCGGGCGGCGAGCTGCGCGTCACGGGGCTGCAGGCGCGACTCGGGGCCAGCCATGTCGCCGAAGGGGGCCTGCGCTACTCGCTGAAGGACGGCTCGCTCGCGGGCGAGGGCGCATTCGAGATCGACATGGCGCAGGCGCTCGAGCTTGCGCGCCAGGCACTGCCGCCAGAGCGGCGGGCCTCGCTCGCGTCGATTGAATCGGCCACGGGGCGCCTGCGCGGCAAGGCGAGCGGCAAGCTCGCGAAGGGCCGCTGGCAAGCTGCGGCGGAGATCGGGTCCTCGGACGCGGGCGTGCGCCTTGCCGGTCTGCCTGGGCCGCTGAGCCTTTCCGCCGCCACTCTGCGCGCGGACCCGGACGCTGTGACTGTAAAGGGCGCGGAGCTTTCGTTCCTCGATTCGCGTGTCGTGGCTTCTGCGTCGGTTGCCGCCTACCGCAGCGGCTCGCCGACACTGAACGCATCCGTGGCCGAGGGTGTGCTCGGCGAGAACGCCGCGGCGCTGCTGCTCGAGCGCACGGGCACGCCGCCGCGGCTCGCACCGACGACGCCGCTCGCTTTCTCAGCCGAGCGCGTGCGCTGGCATGCGGGCGCGCTCGATGTCGCGGCGCGATTTCAGTTTCCGGACGGGCCGCGCGCCGAGCTCGAGCTGGGCTGGCAGCGCGGCGAGCTGGACGTTCCACGCCTGCGCATCGTCGATGATCGCAGCGACGCGACGTTTGCACTGCAGCTGAGGGAGCAGACGCTGATCGACGCGAGCTTCCGGGGCAAGCTGCGCGGCGCGACGCTCGAGGCGATGACGAAGGTCAAGGGCATACCGAAGGGGTATGTGGCGGGCAACCTGCACGTCACGCTCGATCGGCGGCATCCCGATCAAACCGAGGGCGAAGGCCGGATCGAAGCGAGCGCGATCGATCTCAGCGGCGTGCTGGGCCGGCCGGTGCGCATCGAGCAGCTCGAGTTCACGTCGGATCGGTCCTCCGCCCGCCTTGAGCGCGCCGTGCTCGACCTGGGCGGGCAGAAGGTCACGATCCGCGGTGACGTGCGGCGCAGTCCCGAGGGCCCCGTCGTCGACGCCGAAATCGAGTCCGACGGGCTGGTGCTCGATCCCCTGCTGGCGCGGCCCGCCCTGTCCGCACCGCCGGTCGAAGGCGCGGCGCCCAACCTCGCCCGGAAGCCCTCGGCGATCTGGCCGCTGGCGCTGAGCGGGCGCGTCTACGTGCGCATGGACTACCTCGAGTACCGCGGGCGGCGCGTCGCGCCAGTCCTCGTCTCGCTCAAGCTCGAGCACGAGCGCGCGAACCTCGACGTGGCGGAGGCGCAGGTGTGCGGCCTGGAGGTGCCGCTCCAGGTCGAAGCCACGCCGGGGCGGTACAACGCCGCAGTGCAGGTCCACGCTGCGGGGCAGGAGCTCGACAAGATCGCGCGCTGCCTCTCGGGATCGGGCGTGCTGATCACCGGCGCGCTCGACCTGGACGCAAAACTTCGCACCCAGGGCGCGCCCGGCGAACTGGTGAAGAACCTGCAGGGGACGGTGAAGCTAAGGGCGGAGAAGGGCCGCGTGCACAAGTTCGGCCTGCTTGCCAACCTGCTCGCCTACGTGAAGGGCGCCGGCGTGCTGGAGAAGGACGCGCCCGGGCTGGACCGCGAAGGGTTTCCTTATCGCGAGCTGACGGTCGACGCCCATATCGGCGCCGGCAAGGTCCAGATCGATGAGAGCGCGTTCCGCAGCGACGCGCTCGGCCTGGTGGCGACGGGCTCGATCGGGATTCCGGATCCCAAGGCGAACCTGACCGTGCTGGTCGCGCCGTTCGGGCAGGTCGACAAGGCGTTGGGCAAAATTCCGATCCTGGGCTACCTCACCGGGGGCAGCATCATCAGCTTGCCGGTCGAGGTTTCGGGCGACATTCGCGATCCGCTCGTCGTGCCGCTCGACCCGCGCGCCATCGCCTCGCGCGTGCTCGGCGTGTTCGAGCGCACGTTCAAGCTGCCCGAGCACCTGCTTGCGCCCGCCGGGACGGACGCGACGCCTGCCGGTCGCTAGGCGAGCAGCAGAATGCGCTTGCTAGAGCGCGAGTTCCATGAATACCACGCTCGCGCGGTACCGATCCATCGATTCGGCGGCCTGGTAGTCCTTCATGCTGCTGTCGGTGTAGGGGTCGATCTCGCGAAAGCCGACGGAGCGGTAAAGCGCGTGCGCGGAGGCGAGGAGCTTGAGGCTTTCCAGCCGCACGCGCTCGAACCCCATCTCGCGCGCGTCGGCGACGAGCCGCTCGACGATCAGCCGTCCCGCGCCAAGGCCGCGAGTCCCGGGCTGTAGATACATGCGCTGGATCTCGGCCACGCCCGACGCGAGCGTCTTCAGGCAACCGACGCCGACGTGTTTTCCATCGTGCCGCACGAGGTAGAAACGCCCGCGCGGCGGATAGAACTTGCCTTCGTCGTGGAGATCCGATTCGACCATCGCCTCGAGGTCGAACTCGAGCGCATAGTGCTGGCGCGCCGAATCCTGGATGAACTCCAGGTATTCGCGGATCAGCGCCTCGGCGGCGGCGCGGGTCGCAGCGTCGCCGACGGGGACGAGCCCGAGCGCGGTCACGGGCGGGGAGCGGAAGTCAGGCGCTACCCCGAAAGGTTGGCGATGACGTAGCGCCCAAGCGCGCGCCAGAACGCATCGCCCGAGTACAGGCGCGCGAGCCGCGCAATGTCCACGATGCCCTTGTGCAGGATCACCGACATCATGAGCACGAGCGTCGCGATGGCGATCAGTTGCACGACGCGACCGGGCGACTCGCTCGACCATCCGCTCTTCAGGCGCACCGCTACTCCGCCAGGTGGCCCTTGCCGGGCACGTAGTTGGCTTCGATCCGGATCCCGTCCGGATCTTCGAACAGCACCGAGTAGTAGCCCGGCGCCCAATTCGACTCCGTCGGCGGGCGGATCACTTTCGCCTTCAGCTCGACCGCGGTGCGGTGGATCGCGTCGACGTCCTCGCGGCTCTTGGCGCGGAAGCACAGGTGGTGCAGGCCGGGCCGGCGCTGGTGGAACGGCTGCTCTCCGAACTGCGGATCGATGGGGGAGATGCCGACGCCGGTGCGACCGCCGATGCAGTAGAAGTAGTCCGGCGTGTTCCGCAGCGTGACCATCTCCATCGAGTGCAGCAGCTTTTCGTAGAACGGGACCGAGCGCACCATGCTCGTTACCGTGAGCTGGATGTGGGCGATGCCGCTGATGCTGGCCATACGGGTCTCCCTTTGGCGCTACTGCGATTCCAGCAGCACCGCGATGCGCCGCTCGAGCGTCGCGGTGGCCTCGGCGAGGTGCAGCGAATTGGCCCCCGTCCACGCGTCCCTCACGGCCTCGGCGCTCGGCTCGCGCGCGGCAACCAGGGCCTTGCCGGTGGGCGTGGCGTAGAACGCGATGGCCACGCGCAGCTGCGGCTCGGTGAGCACGTGCGAATAGTATTCGGCGAGCGCGCCGAGAAACTCCTCGCGCGTCGGGCGCGAGCACGAATCGATCACGTAGTCGCGGTAGGCCTTGGAAACGGCCGGCCACTTCGGCGTACCGGGCGTGATGCCGCCGAAGTACTCGGGATGCACCGAGACCAGCGACTCGGGAGCGATCGACGCGCGCGCCGCGACGCAGGCGTCACGGAAGCGGGCGTAGTCCTCCTCGTAGCCGAGGAGCGTGACCAGGTGCGTGGCGAGGTCGGGAACGTCGTCGGCGCGCAACGGGGGCGCGACGACGGCAATGAGGGCGGCGAGCAGGATCAGGCGCAGGCGCAACTCGGTCTCCGCATCGAGTCAATGCGGAGGATACCGCAGGTGCGGGTCCCGGCCCTGGACTACGCCTTGCGCTTCCCGGCGCTCAGAGCGGGGGCTCGGGGGTGGCCGGTAGCGCGGCAAGCACGCCAGGCCGGGTGGCCGCCCGGCGGTACTCCGAGGGCGGGATGCCGACCTGATTGAGGAAGAAGCGCGTGAAGTTGCTCTGCGCCGAGAAGCCGAGCTCGGCCGAGACGTCGGCGATGCGGGCGCGGCCGCTCGAGAGCTTGGCGATCGCCGTCTCGACGCACAGCATGTCGAGGTAGGCGCGCGGCGAGCGCCCGGTGCAGACCTGGAACAGGTCGTAGAAGCGCGATCGCGACAGGCCGACCTGGCTCGCGAGCTCGTCGATGTTGACGTCCTTGTTCGGGCGCGCGCGGAGCAATCCCAGCGCCTTGCGGATGCGCGTGTCGGCAAAGCGCGACCCGCGCCAGAGCGAAGCCGCTGCGCGCCGGCGCGCGAGGTAGCTCTCGACCAGTGAAAGCGTGAGTTCCTGCAGCATGAATTCCAGCCGCTCCGGCGACAGGAACTGGTCATTCGTCGCCTCGATGGCGAGCGCGTCCACCAGCTGTCGGATGCGGGGCGTGACGGTTTCCTTGGCTCGCGCAAACACCGTCGCGGCGTCCTCGAACACGGCCGGGAATACTGCGCGCAGCCAGTCAAGCGACGGGTGGAACTCGACCACGCGCGAGGTGCCGCCATGGGCGCCGCCCGCGTGTCGCACCGGCTGCCCCGCGTTGGCGAGCAGCGTGTCGTCGCGGGTCAAGCCGAGCGTCTGCTCGCCGACCTGCACGGCGCAGTCAGCGCCGTCCACCTTGAACAGGATCAGCGGCTCGGCGCGCGTGACTGCAGCCTCGTCGGCGGCGGCTTCGGCGAGCACCAGGCGACCGAAGCGGCCTTCGAAGATTCTCAGGGGACGGGGCATGGACTGAAGGATAACGGCCCGCGCGCTTGCGCGCTAGGGTAAGAAGTCACAGCTGTCGTTCGAATTAAGTGATGGCTGACGGCCGACGCTAGTACGCCAGCCAGCGCGGCCGCTTGGCGGAGATGACGCGCGTGTTCACGCCGACCCAGTTCAGGCCGCCGAACAGCCGCGCGTGCTCGATCTTGACGCACCGGTCCATGACCGATTCCAGCCCCGCGGCGCGCGCGCGCGCGTCGGCCTCCGCGTTCCTGACGCCGAGCTGCTGCCACAGCACCCGGGCGCCGATCGCGATCGCGTCCTCGCAGATCGGCGGGATGTCCCCGGTCTTGCGAAAGCAGTCGACGATGTCCACCTTGCCCGGAATGTCGCGCAACGACGCGTAGCATTTCCGGCCGAGGACCTCCGGGTAGCGCGGGTTCACGGGGACGAGGGTGTAGCCGTGCTCCTGCATGTACTTGGCGGCGAAGTAGCTCGGACGATGCCATTGCGCGGACAATCCCACGACGGCAATGACACGGGAGCGGGTCAGAATCCGGCGCAGTCCCGCGATGTC
>JBOIFE010000014.1:0-5770 GCA_050741015.1 Burkholderiales bacterium
CCGTTGGGCTATACCGTCGGCGATCTCGCGGCGATGGGCGTGCGCCGCATCAGCGTCGGCGGCACGCTGGCGCGCGTGGCCATGCACGCTTTCATCGCCGCGGCAACGCAGATCGAGCGGGAGGGCAAATTCGACGGTTTTGCCGGCGTCATCGGCAACGCCGAGCTGAACCGCTTTTTCGGCGAAGGCCGATAGCCGCGGGCCGTTCCCGGCGCCCCGGTGACCGGCGTCAGAACGTTCCCGGTGCGGCGAAATTCTCGAAGCGCGTGAACTGACCGAGGAAAGTCAGCTCGACCTTGCCGATCGGTCCGTTTCTCTGCTTGCCGATGATCACTTCGGCGCGCCCCTTGACCTCCGGCTTGTCGGGCGAGTACACCTCGTCGCGGTAGATGAACAGGATCACGTCGGCGTCCTGCTCGATCGCGCCCGATTCGCGCAGATCCGACATCATCGGCCGCCGGTCGTTGCGCTGCTCGACCGCGCGCGAGAGCTGCGAGAGCGCGATCACAGGCACCTTGAGCTCCTTGGCGAGCGCTTTGAGCGAACGCGACATCTCGGAGATCTCGGTGGCGCGGTTCTCGCTTGCCTTGGCGTTGGACGCGGACATGAGCTGCAGATAGTCGACTACCACCAGCCCGAGCTTGCCGCCGAACTGGCGCCACAGGCGCCGCGCCCGGGTGCGGATCTCGAGCGAGTTCAGCGCCGCCGTCTCGTCGATGAAGACCGGCGCGTCGTGCAGCCGCCCCATCGCCTCCGACAGGTCGTGCCACTCCTGGTCCGACAGCCTGCCGGTGCGCATCTTGTGCTGATCCACGCGCGCAATCGAGCCGAGCATCCTGGTGGCGAGCTGGGTGCCGCTCATCTCCATGCTGAACACCGCGACCGGCAGCAGCGTGTGCAGCGCAACGTGCTCGGCAATGTTGAGCGCGAACGCGGTCTTGCCCATCGACGGCCGGCCCGCGACGATGATCAGCTCCCCCGGCTGCAGCCCGGCAGTCTTCGAGTCCAGGTCGTTGAACCCGGTCGGGACACCGGTAACGTCGGACGGGCTGTCGCGGTGGTAGAGGTAGTCGATGCGCTCGAGCACGCGCGCGAGCACCGGCTTGATCTCCTCGAGCCCCTGCCCGTGCCGCGTGCCCGACTCGCCGATCTCGAGGATGCGCGACTCGGCCTCGTCGAGGATCTGCCCGACATCCTTGCCGGCGGGGCTGAGCGCGCTCTCGGCGATCTCGGTCGCCACCTGCGCGAGGCGCCGCTGCACCGCACGCTCGCGCACGATCTCGGCGTAGCGGCGGATGTTGATCGCGCTCGGCGTGTTCTGCGCCAGCTGCGCGAGGTAGGCCGCGCCGCCGGTGCGGTCCTTGTCCTCGCTCGCCTCGATCGACTCCGAGACCGTCACCACGTCGGCGGGGCGCGCGGACTCGATCAGCCGCGTGATGTGGCGCCAGATGCGGCGGTGGTCGTCGCGGTAGAAGTCGGCCGTGGAAACGAGGTCCGCGATGCGATCGAAGGCCTGGTTGTCGAGCAACAGGCCGCCGAGCACGGACTGCTCGGCCTCGACCGAGTGCGGCGGCAGCCGCAGCGCGACCAGCTGCGGGTCGCCGATGTCGTTCCTGGTTGCGGGTTGCGGAAGCGCCATGCGCGGACTGTACCGCAAATGCGGAAAAAGCAACGGGCCGCGCGCGGCGGCCCGTGTGCACAAGCTGTGGTTAAGCTGTCGCTATCGTGTGGACATCCTGTCAGCTCTCGCCGAGCACCGCGACATGGATCGTGACAATGACATCGGTGTGCAGTTGCAGCTGGATCGGATACTCGCCGACCTGCTTCAAGGGCCCCGTGGGCATGCGCACCTGCGAGCGCTCGACGTCGTGGCCCTGCTTCTTCAGCGCGTCGACGATGTCGACGTTGGTGACCGAGCCGAACAGCCGCCCGTCCACGCCCGCCTTCTGCACGATCTGCAGCATCAGGCTCTCGAGCCTGGTGCCGCGCTCCTGCGCCTGGGCGAGCGCGTCGCCCTGCGCCTTCTCGAGCTCCGTGCGGCGCGCCTCGAACGCCTTCAAATTGGACTCGGTCGCGCGCTTGGCCTTGCCCTGCGGGATCAGGAAGTTGCGCGCGAAGCCATCCTTGACCTTGACCACGTCCCCGAGGTTGCCCAGGTTGGTCACCTTCTCCAGAAGGATCACTTGCATGGCCGGGGCGTCCTCAGTGCAGGTCGGTGTACGGCAGCAGCGCGAGGAAGCGCGCGCGCTTGATCGCGGCCGAGAGCTGGCGCTGGTAGCCAGCCGCGGTGCCGGTGATGCGCGCCGGGATGATCTTGCCGTTCTCGTTGACGAAGTCCTTCAGCACTTCGATGTCCTTGTAGTCGATCCACTCCACCTTGTCGGCGGTGAAGCGGCAGAACTTGCGGCGGCGAAACAGGGCTCGCTGCCCGCGGTCCTTCTTGTCCTTGCTGAACTTGCCTTTACCTTTTCCTTTGCCTCTGCGCGGCGGGGGCATGACGTCTCTCCTATCTCTCGTTTTCCTTGAATTCGATGGTCTGCGCGTGGAGCACCAGCTTTTTCGAGCGCCGGCTGCGGGCGGCGAGGAACCCCTCGACCACGAGCGCAGTGTCGAGCGCGCGACCCGCCAGCAGGCGGGCCTCGGCGTCGAAGGCGATGGCGGGAATCTCGGCGTTCACCTTGCGGCTCGTGCGCGCTTCGGTCTGCTCGGAGTCGTGTCGCAGGCGGAACTCGATGACCGCGACGCCAGCGGGCGTAAGCCGCAGGGCGCCGAGCTCGCAGAGCTGCCCGTCGATCCGGACCCGGTTCAGTCCGCGCTCGCCTCGGCGGTCTTCGCCTCGGGCGCGCGTTCCATCATCGACTTGGACTTCTCCTCCTTCATCATCGGCGAGGGCGCGGTCACCGCCTTCGTCATCTTGAGGATGAGGTGCCGCAGCACCGCGTCGGAGAACTTGAAGGAGTGCTCCAGCTCGTCCACCGTCTCCTGGTCGCACTCGAGGTTCATCAGCACGTAGTGCGCCTTGTGAACCTTCTGGATCGGGTAGGTCAGCTGGCGCCGGCCCCAGTCCTCGAGCCGGTGGACGATGCCGTTGCGCTGGGCGATGACGCCCTTGTAGCGCTCGATCATCGCCGGCACCTGCTCGCTCTGGTCCGGATGGACGATGAAACAGATTTCGTAATGCCGCATGCTCAGGGTCTCCTCATGGGTTGAGCCATCCACTCATGCGGAGTGGTAGGGCAAGGAAGGGCGCGGATTGTACTGCAATATCCGCGGCTTGGGTACTTGCTGGGCGCGGAGGCGACCGCCTCAGGCGCTGCGGCGCCCCCGGGGCGCGGCGGCCGCCTGGCTGCTGGGCGGCGCCTGCTTCAGCACGTAGCGCAGTGCGTAGTCGAGCGTATTCCTGCCGTAGGGCTTGGTGATGTAGCCATCCGCCTCGAGCGCAAGCCCCCGGGCCACCTCTTCGGCTTCCTTTCTTGCCGTGAGCATGATGATCGGGACGTGCGCATACGCTGGATGCTGGCGCAACGTGGTCAGCACCTCGAATCCATCTCCGTCCGGCAGCCCGATATCCAGGAAAATTGCGTCCGGCACGCCCTGCTGCAAGGATTCGAACAGCGCCTTTACACTTGCGGCGGTCCTGACGGCGTAGCCCGCCGAGGTGAGCCTGAGTACCGCCAGCGCGAGCTGGTCCGGGTCATCCTCGACGACGAGGGCCACGGTGTCCCTCGGGGACTTGTCGCAAGTGGGCCGGTTCGCGACGCGATCATAGGCGACGTACACGCCGAGGCGCGTCAGCGACATGTCCGCGAACGAGACCTCCGGCGCGGTATCGCGCACATCCTCGACCTCGACCGGCGGGGGCGACTTCTTGGAGATCTCGTCGAGTTTCACGTCGGCGGCCGATATCGACTCGATGAGCCGCAGCGCCTCGAACTCGGTGAGCCAGCGGTCTACGTCCTGGGTGGGAAACCGCGCCAGGTAAGTGTGGATGACCTCCGGGTAGCCGTTGAAGTCGACCATCCCGAGCACTCGGCGGAACTCCACGGGCAACGGCAGGCTCTCGCGACGCTCCCACAGGGCGCGCCCCTCAGAGGTGAGGCGGTAGAACCTTCGTTCCTGGCCCACGATTGACCTCCGGTTACAGACCCATAGTGCCACCAAGAATCGCGTGCCGGCAACGCCCTGCGGGTCAGAAAACGTTGCTGCCGCAAGATTTTACCTATCTTTTCGCCCGATACGGCGCCTCGTTGAATCAAACAGGCAAATGCCTGCCGCCACCGAGACGTTGAGGCTCGCCACCGTCCCCGCCATCGGAATCCTCACCAACAAGTCGCACTTCTCCCGCGTGAGGCGCCGCATCCCCTCGCCTTCAGCGCCCAGCACCCACGCAATCGCCTGCGGCAGGTTCGCGTCATACAGCGTCTGCTCCGCGCGCTCGTCGGTGCCGACGATCCAGATCTCGCGCTCCTTCAGCTCGTCGATGGTGCGCGCGAGGTTCGTCACCATGAGGTAGGGCGTGCTCTCGGCCGCCCCGCTCGCCACCTTCGACACCGCTGCGCTGATGCCCGCGGCGCGGTCCTTCGGCGCGACGACCGCGTGCACGCCCGCGGCGTTCGCCACGCGCAGGCATGCGCCAAGGTTATGGGGATCGGTCACGCCATCCAACAACAATAGGAGCGGTGGCCCCTGCACCTGCTCGAGGATCTCGTCGAGGCTGTGGCCAAGGTCCTTCACCTGCACCCGCGCCACGATGCCCTGGTGCCGCCCGCCGCCGTAGAAGCCGTCGAGGCGCTTGGTCGGCACCTTCATGACCTTGACGCCGGCACGCTCCGCGACGACGGCGGCATCCTTGATGCGCGCATCATGGCGCGTCTCATCGACAAAGAGTTCCAGGACGGATGCCGGATCGGCGCGCAGGCGAGCGAGTACGGCATGGAAGCCGAAGACGACCCGTGGCTCCCGCACGCGCTTCACGCCGGCACGAAATCGATCTTGCGGCTGTCCAGGTCCACGCGCACCAGCTTCACCTTCATGCGGTCGGCGAGCCGGAAGCGCTTCTTCGTGCGGCTGCCCAAGAGCACGTGGCGCGTGGCGTCGTACTCGAAGTAGTCGCGGCCGAGCTCGGAGATGTGCACCAGTCCGTCGACGAAGTATTCGTCCAGCGTGACGAACACGCCGAACGCGGTCACGCCGGTGATCGCGCCGACGAAGGTCTCGCCCACGTGGTCCTGCATGTAGTGGCACTTGAGCCAGCTCTCCACGTCGCGGCTGGCGTCGTCGGCGCGCCGCTCGGTCTCCGAGCAGTGCCGCCCGAGCGCGTCCCAATCCACCCCCTCGTAGCGCCGCCCGGCGATTGCCGCCTTGATGCCGCGGTGCGTGAGCAGGTCGGGGTAGCGCCGGATGGGCGAGGTGAAGTGCACGTAGGCATCGAACGCGAGGCCGAAGTGGCCGACGTTCTGCGGCGTGTAGACCGCCTGCTTCAGGGACCGCAGCAGGATGGTCTGCAGCAGCGCGAAGTCGGGGCGCGACTTGATGCGCTCGAGCAACTGCGCATAGTCCCCGGGTCGAGGCTGGTCGCCGCCGCCCAGCTGCTGCCCGAGCTCGGCGAGGAATTCGCGCAGGGCGCGCACCTTCTCCTCGGCCGGCACCTCATGCACGCGGTACAGCGCCGGCTGGCCGCGCGCCGCGAGGAACGCCCCCGCGCAGACGTTGGCCGCCAGCATGCACTCCTTGATCAGCCGGTGCGCGTCGTTGCGCGGCTCGGCGACGA
>JBOIFE010000015.1:0-8208 GCA_050741015.1 Burkholderiales bacterium
ATGTTCAGGAACCTGATGGCGATCGACGTCGAGGAGATGATCCGGGCGCAGCCGATGAACGCGGTAGTGCTGATCGGCGGCTGCGACAAGACCGTTCCCGCGCAGCTGATGGGCGCGGTGAGCGCCGACGTGCCGGCCGTGCAGCTCCTCGCCGGCCCGATGATGCCGACGTCGTTTCATGGCGAGCGCCTGGGCGCCTGCACCGACTGCCGCCGCTTCTGGGCGATGCACCGAGCGGGCAAGGTGGACGAGCAGGGCATCGCCGAGGTGGAGGGCAACCTCGCCACCACCGCCGGCACCTGCGCGGTGATGGGCACGGCCTCGACCATGGCCTCGATCGCGGAGGCGCTCGGCATGGCGCTGCCGGGGAGCGCGGCGATCCCCGCGGTGCACGCGGACCGGCTGCGCGCCGCCGAGGCGAGCGGCCGGCGCGCCGTCGAGTTGGCGCAGCACCCGATCCGGCCCTCGCAGGTCGTCACGGCGAAGTCGGTCGAGAACGCGCTGCGAGTGCTGCTCGCGATCGGCGGCTCGACCAACGCCATCGTGCACCTCACCGCGATCGCCGGTCGCGCCGGGGTCAAGGTTGACCTCAAGCGCCTGAACGAGCTCTCGGACTCGACGCCCGTGCTGGTGGACTTGAAGCCCACCGGCCAGAACTACATGTCGGACTTGTACGCGGCGGGCGGCATCGGGGCGGTGCTGCGGGAGCTCAAGCCGCTGCTCGACCTCGATTGCCTCACGGTGACGGGCGAGACGCTCGGCGAGCGCCTCGCGCACGAGCAGGGCGCGTGGGTCGATCGCGCCGTGGTCAGGCCGCTCACGGACCCGCTGTCGAAGGTCGGGGGCCTGGTGGCGCTGTTCGGGTCGCTCGCGCCCAACGGCGCGATCCTCAAGCGCTCGGCGGCCGACCCGAACCTGTTCGAGCGCGAAGGGCGCGCGGTGGTGTTCTCCTCGCTCGATGAGCTCGCCGCGCGCGTGGACGACCCGGCGCTCGACGTGACGGCGGAGGATTTCATGGTGCTGCAGAACGCGGGGCCGAAGTCCGGCTATGCCATGCCGGAAGCGGGCTACCTGCCGATCCCGGCGAAGCTCGCGCGCGCGGGCGTGAAGGACATGGTGCGTATCTCGGACGCGAGGATGAGCGGCACCGCCTACGGCACCATCGTGCTGCATGTCTCGCCCGAGGCGGCGGCGGGCGGGCCGCTCGCGCTCGCGCGAAGCGGCGACCGCATCCGGCTCTCGGTGAAGGAGCGGCGCATCGACCTCGCGGTCGCCGAGCCCGAGCTCGCGCGACGCAAGAGCGCCTGGAAGCCGCCGGCCGCCGTTCCTGCGCGCGGCTACGCGAAGCTCTACATGGAGCACGTGCTGCAGGCCGAGCACGGCTGCGATTTCGATTTCCTGAGAAAGGCCTAGGGCGCGTGTCGCGCGAGCACCGCACTGCGGCGAGGCGCGCGGGCCTCACCTATGTCACCGACGGACTCGCGGGCATCACGCGCAAGCGCTCGGGCACAGGCTGGGCGTTCTACACGCCGATGGGCGTGCGCATCGCGGACAGCGCGACGCGCAAGCGCCTCAATTCGCTTGCGATTCCGCCGGCCTGGACCGACGTCTGGATCTGTCCCGATTCGGCCGGCCACATCCAGGCCACGGCGCGCGATGCGCGCGGCCGCAAGCAGTACCGCTACCACCCGAGCTATCGCGAGGCGCGCGACCAGTCGAAGTTCCGCCGCATGCTCGAGTTCAGCGAGGCGCTGCCGCGCCTGCGCGAGTGCGTCGAGCGCGACCTGCGCGGCGACGAGCTGGACCGCCAGCAGCTCCTCGCCACGGTGGTGCGGCTCCTCGACCGCACGCTGATCCGCGTCGGCAACGACGAGTACGCGCGCGAGAACCGCTCCTACGGCCTCACCACGCTGCGCCGCCGCCACGTGAAGGTGGACGGGCACGAGCTGCGGTTCACCTTTCGGGGAAAAAGCGGCGTCGAGCACTCGATCTCGGTTGTCGAGCCGCGCCTCGCGCGCATCATCCAGCGCTGCCAGGACCTGCCCGGGCAGGAGATGTTCCAGTACCGGAACGCGGCCGGGAAGCGCGAGGCGGTGACCTCGGACGACGTCAATGAATACCTGCGCGAAGCAAGCGGCCGCGACGTGACGGCGAAGGACTTCCGCACCTGGGGCGGCACGATGCTGGCGGCGGTCGAGTTGCGCGCGGCGGGCATCGCGGCGAGCCGCCGCGAGGCCGACCGCAACATCGTGCGCACGGTCGACAAGGTGGCCGAGCGCCTCGGCAATACGCGCGCCGTGTGCCGCAAGTACTACTTGCACCCGGCGCTGATCCACGCCTACCTGCTGGGGCGCACGGTGCCGCAGCCCCCGGTCTCGCGCGGCCCGCGCCGCGCGAGTGCGGGCGGCGCGCTGCGGCGCGACGAGGTGGTGGTGCTTCAGTTCCTGCAGGAGGCGATCCCGGAATGGGAACCGCGTTCCACCTCGCTGACGTCGGCGCCGTCCAGCTCGCGCTGATCGCGGCGGTCGCGCTCGCGGGCTCGGTCCTCGGTGGGCTCGCGGGCTACGGCACGGGGCTCGTCGTGCCGATTTTCCTCGTGCCGGTCGTTGGGGTGGCCAACATCGTGCCGGTGATGGCGGTCGGGATGCTGTTCGCCAACGGCAGCCGCGTCGTGGCGTACCGGCGCGAGATCCACTGGGCGAACGCGCGGCGGGTGCTCTTGCTCGGCCTGCCGGCCAGCTTCGTGGGCGCCTACGGCTACACGCTGCTGGAGGCGCGCTGGATCGCGGCGCTGCTGGGCGTGTTCTTCATCCTCAGCGTGCCCGTGCGCCGTGCGCTCGCGCGCGGCGGCTGGCGCCTGGGCCCGCGCGGCGTCACGCTCGCCGGCGCGGGCTTCGGCTTCATCAACGGCGGCATGACCGGCGTGGGGCTGCTGCTGATCTCGGCGCTGCTCGCCGCGGGACTGCAGGGCGCGGCGCTGATCGGCACCGACGCCGTCGTGTCGGTGGCCATGGGACTCGCCAAGGTCGCGCTTTTCAGTGGCGTGTCGCGCCTGAACGGCGAGCTCGTGCTTGGCGGCGTGCTGGTGGGCCTTTGCACCGCGCCCGGCGCGTTCATCGCGCGGCGCATCCTCGCGCACGTGCCGCTCAAGCTGCACACGGCCGTCATGGACGGGATCGTGCTGGCGGGCGGCGCGTCGTTCCTCTGGCGCGCGCTGGCCTGACGGGGGAGCTTGCCAGGCGCCGGCGGCCGGCAGATACTTTAGGCTTGAGCTATTCAGGCCTGATGGATTCAACCGTGATGGATCGAGAGACGCGCGCCACGGTCGACGACCACCGCGCGCTGCGCCTGTGGCTGCGCCTTTTGACCTGCTCGCAGCTGATCGAGCGCCAGGTGCGCTCGCGCCTGCGGGAGCGCTTCGACACCACGCTGCCGCGCTTCGACCTCATGTCGCAGCTCGAGCGCCATCCGCGGGGGCTGAAGATGAACGAGCTCTCGCGCCTGCTGATGGTCACCGGCGGCAACGTCACCGGCATCGTCGACCAGCTGGTGAAGGAGGGACAGGTCGAGCGGGTCGACGACGCCGCCGACCGCCGCGCCTGGCGCGTGCGCCTGACGCGCGCCGGCGCCAAGGCCTTCGCCGAGATGGCGCGCGCGCACGAAGCCTGGGTCGTCGAGCTGCTCGGCGGCCTGTCGCGCAAGGAATCCGACGCGCTGATGCAGCTGCTCGCGCGCCTGAAGCAAGCCACCCTGGAGAACTCCGCATGATCCAGCCGAAGCACTTCCTGTGGCGCGTCGAGGGCAAGGTGGGCGTGCTGACGCTCAACCGCCCCGAGCGCAAGAACCCGCTCACCTTCGAGTCCTACGCCGAGCTGCGCGAACTGTTCAGCGCGCTCGCGCACGACCAGCAGGTGAAGACGGTGGTGCTGACGGGCGCGGGCGGAAACTTCTGCTCGGGCGGCGACGTGCACGAGATCATCGGGCCGCTGACGAAGATGAAGATGCCCGAGCTGCTGGACTTCACGCGCATGACCGGCGACGTGGTGAAGGCCATGCGCGCCTGCCCGCAGCCGATCGTCGCCGCCGTGGACGGCGTGTGCGCCGGCGCCGGCGCGCTGCTCGCGCTGTTCTCCGACCTGCGCTACGCCGAGTCCGACGCCAAGGTCGCGTTCCTCTTCACGCGCGTCGGCCTCGCCGGCGCCGACATGGGCGCCTGCGCCCTGCTGCCGCGCGTGATCGGCCAGGGCCGGGCCTCGGAGCTCCTCTACACCGGCCGCTCGATGGACGCGCAGGAGGGGCTCGCCTGGGGATTCTTCAACAAGGTCGTCGACCCCGTATTGCCGGCGGCGTTGGAGCTTGCCCGGTCGCTTGCCTCGGGACCCACCTTCGCCCACGGCATCACCAAGAAGATGCTGCACCAGGAGTGGAACGTCGGCGTCGACGAGGCGATCGAGATGGAAGCGCAGGCGCAGGCGATCTGCATGCAGACGAAGGACTTCCAAAGAGCCTACGAAGCTTTCGCAGCCAAGAAGAAGCCGAGTTTCGAAGGCGACTGATGGACCGCTTCGCCCACCTGCATTGGCCTTTCTTCGATCCACCCCACGCGGCTTTATCGCGGGGGGTGGAAACTTGGGCTTCGGCAAGCCTGGAGCATGCGCACGGGGAGAATGCCGACGCGATCTGCCGGAAGTTGGTCAAGGATCTTGGGAAAGCTGGCTACCTCGCCTACTGTGTCAACGAACAACCGGACGTCAGATCCATTGCCCTGATCCGGGAAATCCTCGCCTACCACGCCGGCCTCGCCGACTTCGCCTTCGTCATGCAGGGCCTCGGCAGCGGAGCCATTGTTCTCGCCGGCACGGACGCACAGCGCAAGAAGTACTTGCCCAAGGCCGCCGCCGGCGAAGCCATCGCCGCCTTCGCCCTGTCGGAACCGGAGGCCGGCTCCGACGTCCAGGCGATGACCACGACGGCGAAGCGCAAGGGCGACGCCTGGGTGCTGGACGGGACCAAGACCTGGATCTCGAACGGCGGCATCGCCGACTTCTACGTGACGTTCGCAAAGTCGGAGGAGGGCATCGGCGCGTTCGTCGTGGACGCATCCGAGGTCGACGCCTCCGAGCGCATCGAGATCGTCGCACCGCACCCGATGGCGACGGTCAAGTACCGCGGCGCAAAGGGCGCGCTCGTCGGCGAGGCCGGGCAGGGATTCAAGCTCGCGATGCGAAACCTCGACGTCTTCCGCACCACGGTGGCGGCCGCGGCGCTCGGCTTCGCGCGGCGGGCGCTCGACGAGGCGCTCGCGCGCGCGAAGGACCGCAAGATGTTCGGCCAGCGCCTCGCCGACCTGCAGATGACGCAGGCGAAGCTCGCCGACATGGCGACCGCGATCGACGCGGGGGCGCTGCTCGCCTACCGCGCGGCATGGCTGCGTGACGTGAAGAAGGCGCGCGTCACGCGCGAGGCGGCGATGGCCAAGATGCAGGCCACCGAAGCCGCGCAGTCCGTGATCGACGACGCAGTGCAGATCCTCGGCGGCCTCGGCGTGCAGCGCGGGCACCCCGTCGAGCGGCTGTATCGCGAAGTGCGCGCGCTGCGGATCTACGAGGGCGCAACCGAAGTCCAGAAGGTGATCATCGCGCGGGAGCTGCTGAAATGAAGACGAAGTCGGCGCACGTCGACAGCTTCGCGCGGGACAAGCTGCCGCCGAGGAGCCAGTGGCCCGAGCTCCTGTTCGAGCGGCCCGAGTTCCGCTACCCGGTGCAGATGAACTGCGCGACCGAGCTGCTCGACAAGATGGTCTCGCGCGGCTTCGGCCATCGCAACGTGATCCGCGCCGCGGACGGCCGCTGCACCTACACCGAGCTCTACGCGCAGGCGAACCGCATCGCGAACGTGCTGGTGCGCGACCTGGGCCTCAAGGCCGGCAACCGCGTACTGCTGCGCGGCCCCAACAATCCGATGATGGCGGCCTGCTGGTTCGCGGTGATGAAGGCGGGCGGCGTGTGCGTGGCGACGATGCCGCTGCTGCGCGCGAAAGAGCTCACCGAAATCGTCACCAAGGCCGAGGTGACGCACGCGCTGTGCGACAAGCGGCTCGCGGCGGAGCTCGAAGCCGCGCGCCCGGCCTGCCCGACGCTGAAAAACATCATCTACTGGTACGACGACGCCCCCGGCTCGCTTGAGCGCCTGGCCGCGCGCGCGCCCCAGGTATTCGCGAACGTCGACACCGCGGCCGAGGACACCGCGCTCATCGCCTTCACCTCGGGGACGACGGGCAAGCCGAAAGGGACGATGCATTTCCACCGCGATGTAATTGCGATGTGCGATGCTTTTCCGCGCTCGATCCTTGGCTCGACCAAGGACGACGTGTTCTGCGGCACACCGCCGCTCGCCTTCACCTTCGGCCTCGGCGGCATGCTCGCGTTTCCGATGCGCGTGGGCGCATCGACCGTGCTGATCGAGAAGCTCGCGCCCGATACCCTGCTGGAGACGATCCAGCGCGAAAAGGCGACCGTGTGCTTCACCGCGCCGACCATGTACCGCGCGATGGCCGGCCTCGTGGGCGGCTACGACCTGCGGTCGCTCAAGAAGTGCGTCTCCGCGGGCGAAGCGCTGCCCGACGCCACGCGCCAGCTGTTCAAGGAGGCGAGCGGCATCGAGATCATCGACGGCATCGGTTCGACCGAGATGATCCACATCTTCATCTCGCATACGCCCGAGCGCGTGCGTCGCGGCGCGACCGGCTATGCAGTTCCCGGCTATCACGCGACCGTGCTGGACGAAGCGGGCAATCGCTGCAAGCCCGGCGAGGTCGGGCGGCTCGCGGTGAAGGGCCCCACTGGGTGCCGCTACCTTGCCGACGATCGCCAGCGGAACTACGTGCAGAACGGCTGGAACCTGACCGGCGATGCCTACGCGATGGACGAGGACGGGTACTTCTTCTACCAGGCGCGCACCGACGACATGATCATCTCGGCGGGCTACAACATAGCCGGGCCGGAAGTGGAAGATGCTTTGTTCGCACATCCCGCGGTGGCCGAGTGCGGCGTGGTCGGCGTGCCCGACGCCGAGCGCGGGACGATCGTCAAGGCCTACGTCGTACTGAAGCCGGGGAACGAAAAGTCGGATGCGACGGCGAAGCAGCTTCAGGACCACGTAAAGAACGCAATTGCACCGTACAAGTATCCGCGCGCGATTGAGTTTGTCGAAGCGCTGCCGCGCACCGAGACCGGCAAGTTGCAGCGCTTCAAGCTGAGGAGCCCATGATGCAGATCCTGCAACCGCCTTCCTGGGCGCGGCCCAAGGGGTTTTCCAACGGCATCGCGGTGAAGGGCGGCACCACCGTCTACATCGCGGGGCAGATTGGCTACACGGGCCAGGGCGAGTGGAAGGAAAAGGCGTTTGCCGGCCAGTTCCGCCAGGCGCTTCGGAACATCCTCGACGTGCTGGCGGAAGCCGGCGGCCGGCCCGAGCACCTCGTGCGGCTGACCTGGTACGTGATCGACAAGGCCGAGTACCTCGCCTCGATCCGCGAGGTCGGCGCCGCCTACCGCGAGCTGATCGGCCGGCACTACCCGGTGATGGCGGTGGTGCAGGTCGGCGCGCTAATCGAGGACGCGGCGCGCCTGGAGATTGAAGCAACGGCCGTGATTCCGGAAGATTGAAATGAAAGTCGCGGTAATCGGCGGTGGTCCGGGAGGCCTTTACTTCGCGCTGCTCGCGAAGAAGGCCTGGCCGCGCTGGGACATCACGGTGCTCGAGCGCAATCGCCCGGACGACACCTTCGGTTTCGGCGTGGTGTTTTCCGACCAGACGCTCGACACCTTCAAGGCCCACGACCCGGTCAGCTACGAGCGCATCCGGCGCCGCTTCGCCTACTGGGGCGACGTCGACGTCGTCTACAAGGGACGGACGCTGCGCACGGGCGGCAACGGTTTTTGCGGCTGCTCGCGGAACGCGCTGCTCGCCATCCTGCAGGACCGCTGCCGCGAGCTCGGCGTCGCGATCCGCTTCCAGACCGAGGTCGAGGGGCTCGAGCCCTTCGCCGATTCCGACCTCGTCGTCGTCGCCGACGGCATCAACTCGAAGATCCGCGAGACGCACAAGGCGCACTTCGGGCCCGAAGTCGACCTGCGGCCGAACAAGTTCACGTGGCTGGGGTCCACCAAGCCGCTCGACGCCTTCAAGTACTTCTTCCGCGAGACG
>JBOIFE010000016.1:0-14410 GCA_050741015.1 Burkholderiales bacterium
TCGTCAATACCTGCGGCTTCATCGACGCCGCGGTCGAGGAGTCGCTCGGCGCGATCGGCGAGGCGCTCGCCGAGAACGGCAAAGTCATCGTCACCGGTTGCCTGGGCGCGAAGGAAGGCGTCGTGCAGGCCGCGCACCCCGCGGTGCTCGCGGTGACGGGGCCGCACGATACCGAGGGCGTGATGCGCGCGGTCCACGCGCACCTGCCCAAGCCCCACGACCCCTACACCGACCTCGTGCCGCCCCAGGGCGTCAAGCTGACGCCGTCGCACTACGCGTACCTGAAGATCTCCGAGGGCTGCAACCACCGCTGCAGCTTCTGCATCATTCCGTCGATGCGCGGCGACCTCGACTCGCGGCCGATCGGCGAGGTGATGCGGGAAGCCGAAAACCTCGTGCGCTCGGGCGTGAAGGAGATCCTCGTCATCTCGCAGGACACGAGCGCCTATGGCGTCGACGTGAAGTACCGGACCGGGTTCTGGCGCGGCCGGCCGCTGAAGACGCGCATGGGCGAGTTGTGCGACGCGCTCGGCGAACTGGGCGTGTGGGTGCGCCTGCATTACGTCTATCCATATCCGCACGTCGACGAAGTGATCCCGCTGATGGTCGACGGGAAGATCCTTCCCTACCTCGACGTGCCGTTCCAGCACGCGAGCCCGCGCATCCTGAAGCTCATGCAGCGGCCCGCGAGTGCGGAGAAGGTGCTCGAGCGCCTCGGGCAATGGCGCAACCTCTGCCCGGACATCACGGTACGCAGCACTTTCATCGTCGGCTTTCCCGGCGAGACCGACGCCGAATTCGAGCAGCTTCTCGAGTTCCTCGAGGCGGCGCAGCTCGACCGCGTCGGCTGCTTCGCCTATTCGCCGGTCGAGGGTGCAGCCGCAAACGCGCTCCCCGATCCCGTGCCCGAGGCCGTGAAGGAAGCGCGCCGCGCCCGGTTCATGCACGCGCAGGCGTCGATCAGCGAACGAAAGCTGCGCGCGAAGGTCGGACGGACCATGAAGGTGCTGGTGGATGCGCCGGGCGTCGGGCGCTCGGCGGCGGACGCACCGGAGATCGACGGCACGGTGCGCTTCCGCGGCGGTCGGGCCGGAGAATTCTGCGAGGTCTTGATCGAGCGCTCGGGCGCCCACGACCTGCACGGAAGGCTCGCATGAGCACGCGCAAATGCGGACAGCCCGCGCGCGCAGACCGAAAATAGGCCTCGCGCTCGGCGCGGGCGGCGCCCGCGGCTGGGCGCACGTCGGTGTGATCCGCGCGCTCGACGAGCGCGGCATCCGCGCCGACGTCGTCTGCGGTACGTCGATGGGGGCGCTGGTGGGCGCGGCCTACGCGGCCGGCGAACTGGCTCGACTCGAGGACTGGGCGCTCTCGCTCGGGTGGCGCGATGTCTTCGGCCTCATGGACTTCACCTGGCGTGGCGGCCTGATTCGCGGCCGCCGGCTGTTCGAATTCATGCGCACGCATTTCGGCCTGCAGGACATCGCCGCGCTGCCGGTGCCCTACGGTGCCGTGGCCACCGAGCTCGGCAGCGGTCGCGAAGTCTGGCTGCGGGAGGGCCCGGTGCTCGATGCGGTGCGCGCCTCGGTCGCGATTCCCGGGGTGTTCGCACCGGTACTGCGCGACGGCGAGCTGCTCGTCGACGGCGGCCTGGTCAATCCCGTGCCCGTGTCGATGTGCCGCGCACTGGGCGCGGAGGTCGTGATCGCGGTTGACCTGGGGTGGGCGAAATTCGGCTACTACCGCGAGCAGGCGCGCGACAAGGAGCGGGCGGAAGCTGCGTCGCGCCCGGTCTGGTGGGCGCGGTTTCTTCCTGCGCGCGAGCCGCGCGCGGGCGCCGCGACGCGCGAGCATCCCGACATGCCCTCCGCGCTCGGCGTGTTCTTCGCGAGCTTCGACATCATGCAGGAACGCGTCGGGCGCAGCCGGCTCTCGGGCGAGCCCGCCGACGTGCTGGTCACGCCGATCCTGCCCGACTTCTCGATGATGGACTTCGACCGCGCGCGCGAGGCGATCGACGAAGGCCGCGCGGCGGCCGAGCGGGCGTATCCGATCCTGCAGCACCTGCTAGGCGGCTGAATGGAAATCCCGCTGCCGGTCGCGCTGGCGGTGCTCGGTGCAGCGCTGCTGCACGCGTCCTGGAACGCGATGCTCAAGTCCGGTGGCGACAAGCAGCTCGACGCGATCGGGCTCGCGGCGGGAAGCGGACTCGTGGCGCTCGCGGCGGTGCCGTTCGCCGGCGTGCCGGCGGCGGCGTCCTGGCCCTGGATCGCGGCCTCGGCGGTCGTGCACATCGCCTACTTCTGGCTGCTCGCCGAGGCGTACCGCTGGGGTGACCTGTCGTTCTCCTACCCGATCATGCGCGGCGGCGGGCCGCTGATCGTGACGATCGCGGGCGTCGCCGTGTTCGGCGAGGTCCTGCCCTGGGCCGAGACCGCGGGCGTGCTGCTGATCAGCGCCGGCATCCTCGCCTTCGCCACGCACTCGGCGTACGACGCCTCGGCACAGCGCCGCTCGCTCGCGTACGCGCTCGGCAACGCCGTCGTCATCGCCGCGTATACGCTGATCGACGCCAAGGGCGCGCGCGCCTCCGGCGCGCCGGTCGCGTACACGCTTTGGTTCTTCGTGCTGAACGGTGGGGTGATCACGTCCCTCGGCATGTTGATGCGCGGCTCGGAAGTGCCGAGGCATCTCGGTCGCGCCTGGCGCCGCACGCTGGGCGGCGGCGCGCTGGCGGCCGGCGCGTATGCGATCGCGCTTTGGGCGATGACGCGGGCCCCGGTTGCGCTGGTCGCGGCCCTGCGCGAAACGTCGGTCGTCTTCGCCGCCGCGATCGGCGCGGCATTCCTGAACGAGCGCATCACGGCGCGCCGCGTCGCCGCGACGCTCGCCGTGCTGGCCGGCCTAGCCGCGCTGCGGATCTGACGCGGCGCGAAGGCGCCTGTTCCCGGCGCTTCCTCCTCGCGCGCCAGGCGAGCCGCACAGACACGCGCCAACCGAGTTGGACGATGAAATAGCCGAGCACGGCGAGCGTCAGGGCCAGCGCGACGAGCCCGACCGCCAGCGGCTTGCCGAGCGCGATCGCCCAGTTGGCCAGGCGCAGCGTCGAGTCGACGAGGTGGCCCCAGTCCACCTCAAAGGGCTCGACGTCGTGCCACGCCAGTCCGCGGCCGAGCAGGAGGCTGCCGTAGGCGTAGGCGAGCGCGTAAATCGGCACGATCGTGAACGGATTGGTGTAGAGCGTGACCGCCAGCGCGACCGGCAGGTTGCGTCGCAGCGGAATCGCGATCAGCGCGGCGGTGAGCATCTGCAGCGGGCCGGGCACCAGGCCGGCGAAGAGGCCGATCGCGACCGCGCCCGCCACGGAGTCGCGGTTGAGGCTCCAAAGGTTCGGCCGCTCGAGGAGCCGGCCGAACGCGCCGAGCCAACGCTGCCGGCGCACCTGGTCGGCGTCGGGAACCCAGCGGCGGAGAAATCGGGGGGGCATGCGGTCATCCGACGCGAGGCCGGTGCGTTGATTCTAGATGACCGCTGCCGCCCTCGCGTTCGCCGCAGGCGTGCTGCTGCTGCAACTGCAGGCGGCGCTGCCCGCACCCGCCTGGCTGCTGCTGGCGCCCTGCGCCGTCGCGCTCGCGGGATGGCGCCGCGCGCTGTTCGTTCCCGCGGCGCTCGTCGTGGGCTTTCTATGGGCGGCGGGATTCGCGCATCTGCGGCTCGCCGATCGCCTCGAGCCCGCGCTGGAAGGCGTCGATCTCGAGGTCGCCGGCGTGGTGGCCGGGCTGCCCGCGGCGACCGAGCGCGGCCAGCGCTTCGAGTTCGAGCCCGAAGGTGCCGCCGACCGCCTGCCGTCCCGGCTCCTGATTTCCTGGTACGGCGAGTCGACGCCGCCCGTGCATCCCGGGGAGCGTTGGCGCTTCACCCTCCGGCTGAAGCGGCCGCACGGCAACCTGAATCCCCACGGCTTCGACTACGAGGCCTGGCTCCTCGAACGCGGCATCGGCGCCACCGGATACGTGCACGACGGGGCCCCGGCGCGGCGCCTTGGTGAGCGGCATGCGCTGCCTGACCTGATCGCGCGCGCACGCGAGGCGGTGCGAGAGCGGTTTCGCGCCGCGCTCGGGGATACGCCCGCGGCGGGGATCCTCGCTGCGCTCGCGGTCGGGGAGCAGCGAGCGATCTCTCGCGAAGAGTGGCGACTCTTCGCGCGCACGGGCGTGACGCACCTGATGAGCATCTCGGGCCTGCACGTCACGCTGATCTCGGGCATGTGCGCGGCGCTGGTGGCTGCGCTCTGGCGGCGCGTGCCTCGCCTTGCGCTCACGCTGCCCGCTCGCAAGGCGGGCGCCGTCGCGGCGATTCTCGCCGCACTCGGCTACACGCTGCTTGCGGGCTTCGCCGTGCCGGCGCAGCGCACGTTCTACATGGTTACGGTCGTCGCGCTCGCGCTCTGGTTCGGCCGCGTCGCCTCGCCCGCGCGCACGCTTGCGCTCGCGCTCGCCGCGGTGACCGCGCTCGACCCCTGGGCAGTACTGCAGCCCGGGTTCTGGCTCTCATTCGGTGCGGTGGCGCTCATCTTCCACGTCGGCGCGGGGTGGACGGCGCCCGAGCCCCGGCCCCTGCAGTGGCTGCGCGTGCAGTGGGCGATCACGGTCGGGCTCGCGCCCGCGGCGCTGTTCCTGTTCTCGCAGGTCTCGTTCGCGGGGCCGATTGCGAACGCGCTCGCGATTCCGCTCGTCTCGGTCGTGATCACGCCGCTTGCCCTCCTCGCTGCGTTAGTACCGGTCGACGGAATCCTTCACCTCGCGCAATGGCTCGTCGACCTGCTGCTCCGCTACCTCGAATGGTGCGCGGCGCTGCCGGGCGCGCTGTGGCAGCAGCACGTCCCACCGCTCTGGGCGACGCTGGCGGCGCTCGTCGGGGTGGTCTGGCTGCTGCTGCCGCGTGGCATCCCCGGGCGCGTGGCGGGGCTTTGCCTGATGCTCCCCGCGGTCGCGCTCCCGGCACCGGCGCCGGCCGAGGGCGAGGCCTGGATCACCACCTTCGACGTCGGGCAGGGGCTCGCTGTGCTCGTGCGTACCGCGCATCACTCGCTGCTCTACGATGCGGGGCCCGCGTTCGGTCCCGATTCGGACAGCGGCCAGCGCATCGTGCTGCCGGCGCTGCGCGCGCTCGGCGTGCCGCGCCTGGATGCGCTGGTGCTGTCACACGATGACACCGACCACACCGGCGGCGCGCGCTCGGTGCTCGAGGCGCTCGAGGTGGACACGGTCCTGCACTCGATCCCCGAGACGGATCCGCTTTTGTCGCTCGCTGCGTCGGCGCGCCGCTGCGCGCGCGGCCAGGCGTGGACCTGGGACGGCGTGCATTTCGCGGTCCTTGGCCCCGACCCCGGCGCGCCGGCACGACGCCGCAATGACGAGAGCTGCGTGCTTCGCGTCGTCGCCGGCGACCGCGCCATGCTGCTCGCGGGTGACATCGAGCGCGCCGGCGAGGAGTCGCTGGCGCGGGCCGGTGGGATACGCTCCGCCGTGCTCCTCGTTCCGCACCACGGCAGCCGGACCTCCTCGAGTGTGGCGTTTCTCGGCGCCGTTCGCCCCGAGCTTGCAGTCGCCTCCACCGGCTACCGCAACCGCTTCGGCCACCCGGCCGCTGAGGTGGCCGCGCGCTACGCCGCGGCCGGCGTGCGGCTCCTGCGCACGGACCGCGACGGCGCCGTCACCGTGCGCCTCGCGCCAGGCGGGGCGTCGGCGGAGATCGAGCGCGCGCACCGGGCGCGCTACTGGCTTGTTGCCGATGCGAACCGCGCGGAACCTCCCGCGGACGGGCATACTCCATGACAAATGGACCTCTCCGCGGTGCGCGAAGCCACCGCGTTCCTCCAGCCCTGGGAATTCTCGCCCGCGGTATTCGCGCTCTGCGCCGGGTCGGCCGTGCTTTATGTCGCGGGGCTGACGCGCACGCCGCGCGCCGAACGGCCGCATGGGGCGCGCACGCTCGCCTTCCTGCTTGGCTGCGGCCTGGTGTATTTCGTCATGCAGACGAGGTTCGATTTTCTTTCCCAGCACATGTTCTTCGTGCATCGGATCCAGCACCTGGTGCTGCACCACCTGGGGCCGTTCCTGGTCGCGCTCTCGCAGCCGCTGCCGACGCTCGCGCGCGGCCTGCCCGCCGGTTTCGCCGACCGGTACCTGGTGCCGGTCTGGCGCCACGCGGTCACGCGCGCGACCTACCGCGTGCTGCAGAACGCGCTGGTCGCGCCGGTGCTGTTCGTCGGGCTGATCTTCTTCTGGCTCGAGCCCGCCGTGCACTTCGACGCCATGCTGAGCGCGCCGCGCTATGCGCTCATGAACTGGAGCATGCTGCTCGACGGGCTGCTGTTCTGGGCGTTGCTGTTCGACCCGCGCACGCGCGAGCAGGGCGCGCCGGTCGGCCTCGGGCTGCGCATCTGGCTCGCGCTGCTCGCCATTCCGCCTCAGATCTGGCTCGGCGCGCATATCGCGCTCGCCGACCACGATATTTTCGACGTCTACGCGATCTGCGGGCGCGTCTGGGACTTCACGGCGCGCGAGGACCAGGGGATCGGCGGCATCATGATCTGGATCCCGGCCTCGATGATGCATGTCGCCGCCGTGCTGATCCTGATCGGCCGCTGGATGCGCGCCGACCGCGACCGGGCGAGCCCGCCGAAATGCGCCGCGGCCTGATCCTCGCCGCCGCGCTCGCGCTTGCCGCCTGCGGGCCGGGCGACGCCGGCTGGCACGCCAAGCAGGTCACGGGGCTCCTCCCGGACCTCGAGTTCCGGATGACCGCGGCCAACGGGGGCGCGGTGAGCGCGGCCGACTATCGGGGCAAGGTGGTCCTGCTCTTCTTTGGCTACACGAACTGCCCCGACGTGTGCCCGACGACGCTGGCGCGACTGGCGGCGGCGCGCGCGGCGATGCGCGAGCGCCGCGACGCGGTGCAGGTGCTGTTCGTCACCGTCGATCCCGCGCGCGACAGCCTGGCGCGGCTTGCCGAGTACGTGCCCGCGTTCGGCCCCGGCATGGCGGGCCTGCGCGGCGACGAGGATGCGATCGAGGCGCTGACGCGCCGCTACCGCGTGAGCTACACGCGCGACAAGCCCGATGCCCATGGCGACTATGCAGTGAGCCACAGTGGGGGCGTGTTCGTCTTCGACGGCAAGGGACGGGCGCGCCTGCTCGTGCGGCCCGACGATGCGGCGCCCGGCATCGCCGCCGACCTCGAGCGCCTCTCCGCCGGGGGCTGACCGCGGGCGCGCGCCCGGCGTACACTGGCCGCGCGGGATCGTCCCGCCCAACTTCTTCGAGGAGCAGCTCATGGCCAAAGGCGGCAGCGCGGTTTACCGGGTCACGGAGGTCATCGGCACCAGCCCGAATTCCTGGGAGGAAGCGGCGAGGAATGCCGTCAAGACGGCTTCGAAGTCGCTGCGCGACCTGCGTATCGCCGAAGTCACCAAGCTCGACGTCAAGGTCGAGGACGGCAAGGTGACGCAGTTCAGGACGCGGCTGTCGCTGTCCTTCAAGTACGACGCCTGATGCCCTACACGGCGGTGGTGCGCGTCAAGGGCGACGCGGGGCGCTTCGAGGACTTTCGCGAGCGCGTGCGCTGGCTGATGGTGCGCGACATCGACGCCGAGCCCTATACCGAGCACCACCGCCCGGGCGAGCTGGAATACCGATTCGAGATCGCTCGTGGCATCCCGTTCCCGGCCTTCGTCGAGGCGACGCGCGCGTTCGAGGAGCTGCGCGTGGAAGTGCAGTGGGACAAGGACGGAACGCAAGGCGGCGCCGCGATCGAGGCCGGGCGGCTGGTGGACAAGTGGACCGGGGACCGGCCGCCGGCGTAGGCGCGCTCGTGCGCGAGCGGCACGTGCAGTGCGCCTCGCCCGCGGGGCTGCACCGCATGGCCTACCGCGAATGGGGCGATCCGGCGAACACCGAGGTCGTGATCTGCGTGCATGGGCTCACGCGCTGCGCGCGCGACTTCGACAACCTGGCGCGCACCCTCTGCGGGCGCTACCGCGTGGTCTGCCCCGACGTCGTCGGTCGCGGCGACTCGGACTGGCTCGCCGAGCCGATGCTCTACGGCATCCCGCAGTACGTCGCCGACATGGTGTCACTGATCGCGCGGCTAGACGTCGAGCGCGTGCGCTGGGTCGGGACGTCGATGGGCGGGCTGATCGGCATGGCGTTCGCGGCGCAGAAGGATTCGCCGGTTGCGAGACTGGTGCTGAACGAGGCCGGCGCGGTGGTCGCGCACGCAGCGATCGAGCGCATCGGCAGCTACGTTGGGAGGGCGCCGAGCTTTCCGTCGGTCGAGGCGGCGGAACAGCTGGTGCGCGCGGTGTCGGCGCCCTTCGGCCCGCACAGCGACGCCGAGTGGAGTTTTCTTACCGAAGTGGTGCTGAGGAAGAACGACGACGGCAGCTGGCGCTTGCACTACGATCCGAAGATCGCGGAGCCCTTTCGCCAGCAGATGCCGGAGGGCGATATCGAGTTATGGTCGCAGTGGGACGCGGTGCGCTGCCCGACGCTGCTGATCCGGGGCGCCGAGTCGGACCTGCTGTCGAGGCAGACCGCCGAGGCGATGACGCAGCGCGGGCCGAAGGCGAAGCTGGTGGAGCTACCCGGCATCGGCCACGCGCCGACGCTGCTGCACGACGACCAGATCGCGATCGTCGCGGATTTTTTGAACGCCTGATCAGCCGCGGCGGTTCGCCGCGTCCCAGTGCTTCTCGAGGTTGGCGATCAGCGCCGGGCTGAAGTGGCACTGCGCCTGCTCGCGCGCGTACACCGCCATGTATCTGCGAAATTGATCGAGCGGCTCTTCGCTGGAGCGCAGCGCGCGCCGATTGCCCGCGGCGCTCACCACGCCTGAATCCGTGAGGAGGGCGATCAGCCGCTCGATCGCCTGATCCATTTCCCCGGGCGGGACCACTTCGTCACAGACCATGCGCCCCTCGGGCGAGTCGAAATCCAGCCGTCGCCCGGCGAGGATCGCCTGGCGCGCGACGCGCGGGCCCACGAAGCGCGGCAGCCTGAGGTTCGCGGCGCCCGGGATGATGCCTTCCTTCCTCGCGGGCAGCGTCATGTAGGCGTCGTCCGCGGCGATCACGTAGTCCATGGTCAGCAGGATCTGGCAATGCCCGCCGATCGCGAAGCTCTCGACGGCCGCGACCACTGGCTTCTCGATGCTGTCTTCCTCCGGGTGCACGCTTGGAAGCGCAAGGCCGCGATACAGCTTGTTGACGAGGCCGAGGTCGCGCAGGATGTACCAGAGGTAGCGGATCTTGCCCTGGTAGAGGTGCGTCAGGTTGATGCCGGCGCCGAAGACGCGCTTGCCCGCGTGCTTGGTGTGCGTGACGGTGTCGCCGCGCAGCACCAGGAGCTCACTCTTCGCGTCGAGAAGCGCGACGTCGACCGCGGTCTCCATGCCTTCCAGCGTCGATTCGTCTTCGGCGTTGAGATACCGCGGGTTGCGCATCGTCAGCGCGGCAGCCTTGCCCTGGCGACGCAGGCGCGCGCCGGCCAGCTCGAGCTCGCCCTTGGCCTCGAACTGCGCCAGATGCTCGCGCGACTCCTCGCGCGGCAGCAGCATCGAGCGGCAAAGGTGCGTGCCCGCGCGCGGGTCCGAGAGTACGGCGGCGAGGAAGCGCCCTTGCGCTTTTTCAAGTCCTTTCTTCTCGCGTTGGGGCAGGGGCGCTTCAGCTGCGAGCTCGGCCGCGCCGGGGACAAGCCCCGGGAAGCGCTCGCCGGCGAGCCGGCAGAGCGCGTCCACGCGCAGGGGCCGGGACAGGCCCCCGGTCAGGGCCTCGTAGGCGGCGAGCGCGTCGCGGGACATGACGGACGCGAGTCTACCGCGAAAGCGGCCCGCGGCTGGACATTAGCTGCCTAGGCAGGTAGTTTGCTGCCTCGGCAGTGTTCGAGGGAACGAGGATGGGCCTGTACCGGGCGGAAACCTACCGCGTCGAGGAGAGCGTCGGCTATCTCGTCACGCGGGTGCGCGCCGCGATCTTCTCCGCGGTCGACCGCGACGTGGCGGCATGGGGCGTGTCCGCGGCCCAATGCTCGATCCTGATCTACATCGCACACGGCCGCGGCGACCGCGCGGCCGACATCGCGCGCGATTACGACTACGACACGGGCTCGATGACGCGCATGGTGGCGCGCCTCACCGCCAAGCGCCTGCTGCGGCGCGTGCGCGACGACAACGACCGCCGCGTGCAGCGCCTGGAGCTCACCGCCGCGGGTCGGCGCCTCGCAGGCGAGGTGCCGGCGGTCGCGGCCAAGGTGCTCAACCAGCACCTGCGCGGCTTCACGCGCGCCGAGCTCGACCAGCTGAAGGTCCTGCTGCAGCGGATGCTCGACAACCGTGGCTAGGCGCAGCGTCGCGATCGTACTGCTGCTCGTCGCGTTCGCGGTCGCGGGCGGCGCGTGGGCAGCGTGGTGGGAGATTGTCGGGCGATATCGCGAGACCACGGACAATGCCTACGTCGCCGGCAACCTGGTCGAGGTCACGCCGCAGGTGGCGGGCACGGTGATCGCCATCGGGGCCGACGACACGCAGCGCGTCGAGGCCGGCCAGCTGCTCGTGCGGCTCGACCCGGCCGACGCAGAGGTGGCGCTGGCGCAGGCTGAGGCTGACCTCGCGCGCGCGGTGCGCGAGGCGCGCACGCTGTACGCCGGCAACGAGTCGCTGGAAGCCATGGTCCGCGTGCGCGAGGCGGAGCTGCGCCGCGCCGAGGAGTATCTCGAGCGGCGCACGCCGCTCGCGCAGCAGGGCGTGGTGTCGCGCGAGGAAATCGAGACGGCGCGCACCGCGGCCGACGCCGCACGCGCCTCGCTCGCCGCCGCGCGCGAGACGCTGATCGCACACCGCGTGCTCACCGACAAGGTGACGCTCGAGGAGCAGCCGTCGGTGAAGATCGCGGCGGCGAAGCTGCGCGAGGGCTGGCTCGCGCTCGCGCGCACCACGATACCGGCGCCGGTGGCGGGCACCGTGGCGCGCCGCGCCGTGCAGGTGGGCCAGCGCGTTGCGCCGGGGGCGCGCCTGATGTCGGTGGTGCCGCTCGCCGACCTCTGGGTGGATGCGAACTTCAAGGAAGGGCAACTGCGCGACATGCGCATCGGCCAGGCTGCGCGGCTGACCGCGGACCTCTATGGCGGGACGGTCGAGTACAAGGGCACGGTGACGGGGCTGTCCGCCGGCACCGGCGGGGCGTTCGCGCTGCTGCCGCCGCAGAACGCCACGGGCAACTGGATCAAGGTCGTGCAGCGCGTTCCGGTGCGCATCGCGCTCGACCCCGGGCAGCTGAAGGCGCACCCGCTGCGGGTCGGGCTGTCGATGAACGTCGAGGTCGACACGCACGACACGAGCGGCTCGCAGCTCGCCGCGGTGGCGGGGTCGACCCCCGCCTATGCGACGCAGTCGCTCAGCGTTTCCGAGGCGGGCGCGGAGGCGCGCGTGCGCGCGATCATCGCCCGGCATCGGTGAGCGCCGTCGCGCCGGCGCCCGCGCCGCTCGAGGGCGCCGAGCGGCTGCTCGGCGCGGTGACGCTCGCGCTCGCCACCTTCATGGTCGTGCTCGACATCACGGTCGCCAACGTCTCGGTCCCCACCATCGCGGGCGACGTCGGCGTGAGCGCGACGCAAGGTACCTGGATCGTCACTTCGTACGCCGCGGCGCAGGCGATCGCGATGCCGCTGACCGGCTGGCTTACGCGGCGCTTCGGGCAGGTACGGCTCATCGTCGCCTCGGTGCTGCTGTTCACCACTGCCTCCCTCATGTGCGGGCTCGCCCACAGCCTGGAGACGCTGGTCGCGTTTCGCGTCGTGCAGGGGCTGGTCGCCGGGCCGATGGTGCCGGTGTCGCAGTCGCTGCTGCTGGCGACCTTCGACAAGGCAAGCGCGGGCACGGCGCTCGCGGTCTGGGCGATGACTGCGACGCTCGCCCCGATCACCGGCCCCATCATCGGCGGCTGGATCACCGAGCAGTTCGCCTGGCCCTGGATCTTCTACATCAACGTGCCGGTGGGGTTGCTCGCCGGCGGCATGATCTGGCTGCTATACCGCGAGCGCGAGACGCCGACGCAGCGCGTGCCGGTGGACGTCGTCGGTCTCGCGCTGCTCGTGGTCTGGGTCGCGGCGTTGCAGGTCATGCTCGACAAGGGCAAGGAGCTCGACTGGTTCGCCTCGGGCCAGATCGTCGCGCTCGGCTGCGTTGCGGGTGCCGCATTCCTGCTCTTCCTCGCGTGGGAGCTGATCGACAACGCGTACCCGATCGTCGACCTGCACTTGCTGCGCGACCGCGACTTCTGGACCGCGACGCTCACGCTCTCGGTCGGCTACGCGGTGTTCTTCGGCGCGATCGTGGTGCTGCCGCTGTGGCTGCAGACCTACATGGGTTACACGCAGATCTGGGCCGGATTGATGATGATGCCCTTCGGCTTGCTTGCGCTGGTGCTCGCGCCCGTCATCGGGCGCACGCTGCACCTGGTCGACGCGCGCCTGGTCGCGAGCCTGGGCTTCGTCATCTTCGCGGTGGTGTCGTTCATGCGCGCGGACTTCAACCTGCAGGTCGACTGGCAGACGATCGCGTGGCCGATGTTCATCCAGGGCGCGGCCAACGTCATGTTCTTCCTGCCGCTGACGGCGCTCGCGCTCCGGGGCATGACGCCGGAGAAGATGCCCGGCGCGACCGGGCTGCAGAATTTCCTGCGCTACATCGGCGGCGCGGCCGGCGCCTCGCTCGCGATCACGCTGTGGGACGACCGGACGAAGATGCACCGCGCGCAGCTCGCCGAGCACGTCATGCGCGGCGACCCGGGCACGCAGGCGGCGCTCGGCGCGCTGCAGGCGCAAGGCCTCACGCCCGACCAGGCGCTCGCGAGCATCGACCAGGGGCTGGACCTGCAGGCGCGCATGCTTTCCACGATTGACCTGTTCTGGCTCTCCGGCGTGCTCTTCCTCGCGCTCGCGATGCTGGTGTGGCTCGCGAATCCGCCGCGCCCGGGTGCTAGGATGAATGTTCAATCCGGGAGCCACGAGTGAAGGACTTCAGCCCGACCGCCCGCACCCGAATCAAGCGGCTGCCCAAGCGCGCGCGCTACGACCGCGACACCGTCAATGCGATCCTCGACGCGGGATTCGTGTGCCACCTCGGCTACGCGATCGACGGCCACCCCTACGTGACGCCGACCGCCTACTGGCGCGAAGGCGACGCGGTGTACTGGCACGGCTCGTCCAAGAGCCGCATGCTGCTCGCGCTGGAGAAACGCCCGCCGGTGTGCCTGACGGTGACGCACTTCGACGGCCTGGTGGTGGCGCGCTCGGGCTTCCACATGTCGGTGAACTACCGCTCGGCAATGTTGTTCGGCAAGCCCTACAAGGTCGAGGACCCGGCCGAGAAGATCGCAAAGATGGAGAAGTTCGTCGAGCGCGTCTATCCGGGGCACTGGGCGAACCTGCGACCGGTCAACAAGCAGGAGCTGAAGGCGATGAGCGTCTTCGGCATGCACATCGAGGAGGCGGTGGCCAAGGTGCGCACCGGCGGACCGATCGACGAGGACGAGGACTACGCGCTGCCGATCTGGGCGGGCGTGGTGCCCGTGAAGCAGGTGCTCGGCAAGCCTGAGGACGATGGGCGCGTGGCGCCGGGGGCCCCCGGTGCGCCGCGCATTGCGCTGTAGGGTGGGCCGAAGGCCCACCGTACGATCAGAATCCACCGTACGATCAGAGGATCCCGGTGGCGAGCCCCGTCGCCATCGCCTGCCCCAGCTCCTCGAGCGCTGCGACGTGCTCGGGCTTGAGCTCCTTCACCACGACGATCGGCTCCGAGACCTTCTTCAGTCGCAGGCCGGTGACGATGCGCTCGACCGAGCTGACCGCCCCGGCGCCGTCGAGGCCCGTGCCGACGAAGAGCGCCCAAGGACGCCCCTCGACCTTGCCCTCGCAGGCGTAGAACACGCGCTCGAGGAAGTCCTTCATCATCCCCGACATGTAGCCAAAGTTCTCGGGCGTGCCGAGAATCAGGCCGTCGGCGCCGAGCAGATCTTCCGGCCCCGCCTCGGCGCAGCGCTTGACGATGACGATCACGCCATCCTCGGACGTCGCGCCGCGCGCCACGGCTTCGGCCATCTGCGCGTTCTTCACGCCCGCGCTGTGGTAGACGATCAGCAGGGTCTTCATCGCTTGAGGCGCGCCGCGGGGTCCTGCCGGTAGAACAGGCTGAGCTGGCCGTAGACCTCGGGATAGCGCCGGCGCGTCTGCGCGGGCTCGGTGAAGAAGGTCTCGCTCAGCACGGCGAAGAACTCCCCGGGATGCTCGGACGCATAAGGGTCGAGCCAGGTGTCGCGGCCGCGGTCGACCGCGTCGCAGAAGCCTTCATAGGC
>JBOIFE010000017.1:0-3384 GCA_050741015.1 Burkholderiales bacterium
ATCGACGCCGCGGCCGCCGGGCGCGGCCTGCTCAGCGTCGATCCGGAAAGCAGCGTCATTCGCCGCGCGCTCGGCGTCGCTCGCGTCGAGGACGTGATCGTGCCCGCGCTCAGCGTCGAGATGCTGCGAGTCGCGTCCGGCGCGCCGCTGGCCATCGTTGGCGTCGATCGCGACCAGATCGAGATCCGCGTCGGCGACGTCGCGATCCCGGCGCATGCCGACGGCCGCTTCTGGATCCGCTACGGACCGCACGACAATTCGCGCTTTGTTTCGGCGGCGGACGTGCTCGACGGCAGCGTGCCGAGGGAGAAGCTCGATCACAAGCTCGTGCTGGTCGGCGTCACGGGACTGGGGCTGCTCGATTTCCAGACCACGGCGCTCGGCGAGCGCGTGCCCGGCGTCGAGATCCACGCGCAGATCCTGGAGCAGATCTTCGACGGCGCGTTCCTGCGCCGGCCGGCCAGCCTGCACGCACTCGAGCTCGCGCTGCTCGCCGCGACCGCATTGATGCTCGCGTTCACGGTTCCGACCCTGGGCGTCGGGGCCTCGATCGGCCTCTACGTGCTGGCAATGGGCCTGCTCGCCTGGCTGGGCATTGCGGGCTTCCGCCAGGAGGGACTGCTGCTCGACATCGCGTGGCCGGCGATCGGCGCGACCGTCGTGTTCGGCGTCGTGCTGGCCGAGGCGCTCAGCGAAGCCGACGAGCAGCGCCGGCGGCTCCGCGACCAGGCGGCGCGCGTCAGCGGCGAGCTCGAGTCGGCGCGGCGAATCCAGATGGGCCTGCTGCCGGCGCCGCGCGAGCTGTTCGCGCGCGAGCCGCGGTTCTCGCTCGACGCCCTGCTCGAGCCCGCGCGCACGGTCGGCGGCGACTTCTACGATTGCTTCATGGTGGATTCGCGCCGACTGTTTTTCATCGTGGCCGACGTCTCCGGCAAGGGGTTGCCGGCGAGCTTGTTCATGGCCCTGTCCAAGACGCTCCTGAAGAGCGCCGCGCGCCGCGCAGACGACGTCGGCGGCCTCATGGTGCGCGCGAACGCGGAAGTGTCGAGCGAGAATCCCGAATCGCTATTCATCACCGCGTTCGCCGCGATGCTCGACGTGCGCACGGGGACGCTCGAGTTCAGCAATGCCGGACACGAGCCGCCCTTCGCCCGAGCCCCCGGCGGGAGCATCGAGCGCCTCGTCCACGCGGGTGGGCCGCCCCTGTGCGTGATGGAAGCCTATGCGTATCCGGTGGAGTACCGGACCCTTGCGCCGGGCGAGTGGATCTGCGTCGTTACCGACGGCGTGACCGAAGCGATGAACGAGGCCGGCGAGCTGTACGGCGCGGCGCGGCTGCAGCATGTGCTGGCGGCGCTGCCCGGGGATGCCGAGCCGCACGGCATCCTCGCTGCAGTCAGGGCCGACGTGGGGCGCTTCGTCGGCGCCGCGGAGCCGTCCGACGACCTCACTCTGCTTTGCGTGCGTTGGAATGGCCCCGGGAATTCGGCGACCGAGGATCCCGAGCTAGCGGACGTTGATCTCGACGCGCCGGTTGCGGGGCTCGGCGACCTCGTCGTCCGTGGCGACTAGCGGTTCGCGCTCGCCGCGGCCGGCGACTTCGATGCGGGCTTCAGGTATGCCAAGCTTGACCAGCTCCACGCGCACGCGCTCCGCGCGCTGCAGCGACAGCTTGTCGTTGTACTGCAGGTTGCCTACGCGGTCGGTATGGCCGATCACCACGACCTCGGGCGAGGCGCGTTCGCGAAGCTCGGCGAGAATCTTCCCGAATTCGACGCGCGACTCGGGCGTCAGCTCGTCGGTGCCCTCCTGGAAATAGACCAGGAAGCTCTTTGGCCGGTCGGGCAGCGCCTGCAGGACCGACGCGAATTCGGCCTTGATCTGGCTTTCCGGCAGGCGCTCGGCCACGGGCGCACCCCCGGCCACGATGCGGCTCGCCGCGTACGGGCCATTCAACTCCGCGCGCTCGTTGCCGCGCTCGACCACCACCCTGCCGAGGTGCCCGTCGGCCGAAGGCATCACGACGACCAGCTCGTCGCCGAGCGGGCTATGGTGCAGGAAGACCATGAGCGCCCCGACGAGCGCGACGATCACGGCCCCCATTTCATTTCTTGGTCGGCTCGTCCACCTGCACCACGAATTCGGTGCCGCGCACGCCCATGATTGCCGACGGCGTCCGCACGCGCATGGCGCCCGGCGTCTGCTTCACCATCTTGCCGGATACCACGGCCAGCGTGCCCTTTTTCAACGAAGTGTCGAAATGCCCCGCGTGGGTGGTGGTGTCGAAGCTGTAGCGGTCCACCACGAGCACGCTGTTCGGGCCCGTGGAGAGCAGGCTGTTGTCGCTGAACGTGATGCCGGCGGAGCCGTCCGACCCCGTCACGACGGTATCGGCCTGGTGGACGGGCATGCCGACCGCGGCCGCCAGGTGCTTGCCGTCACGATCGACGTGGACCGTTCCCTTGACGAACTTGAACTGGCCGACATCCTCGGCCCGGGCGAATCCCGTGACCGCCAACGCAAGAATTGCTACCGCGACTAGGTGGCGCATAAGTCCTCCCGCACAATGACAGGGATTTTATAATGCTCCGGACAATCCGGTAAACGCGTGAACTACGCCCGAGTCGAACAGTTTATTGCACGGCTGGACCAATTGCGCCCCATGCAGGCCTTCCTGGAGGGCTTTTGCGCGCGGGCCGGCATGGCCCGGGCGCCCTGCCTTCGCCTGAATCTGGTCGTCGAGGAACTGTTCACGAACACCGTGAAGCACGGCCACCGGGGCGACTGCGACGCCCCCGTCTGGGTCGCGGTTTCGCGCTCGGGCGACACCGTCCAGCTAGTGTACGAGGACAAGGCCCCGCCCTTCAATCCGTACGCGCGCCTGCGCGATGAGTCCCCGGACATTACGCTGCAGCTGCGCAAGGTCGGCGGCCTCGGCGTGCTGCTCACCAAGGAGCTCGCGACCACCCGCGACTACGCCTACCTGTTCGGCCGCAATCGGATCCGCCTGACCCTCGCGCCGGCCTAGCCGGGGTGCCCGGGGCAGGACTTGAACCTGCACGGCCTTGCGGCCTGGGGATTTTAAGTCCCCTGCGTCTACCAGTTTCGCCACCCGGGCGAGCCTGCGGGACAGTCGATTGGAGGCGGGAGTCGGAATCGAACCGGCGTCCACGGCTTTGCAGGCCGCTGCATGACCACTCTGCCATCCCGCCCGGGGATGCGACGGAGGCCGGAAGGGCACGTGACCTTCCTAGCCGAGTCTGGAGCGGGAGACGAGTCTCGAACTCGCGACCTCAACCTTGGCAAGGTTGCGCTCTACCAACTGAGCTATTCCCGCGGTGATGAGTCGGTGATTATAGCGGAATTCGTCGTCCCGTCAAAGAG
>JBOIFE010000018.1:0-16059 GCA_050741015.1 Burkholderiales bacterium
GGGCGCGGCTCGCGCGCGGGGCCGCCTTCGGCGGTGACCGACCAGGCGTGCGACGCGCCGCCGGGGCGCGACACGATCTCGACGCGCGCCACCGCCGCCATCGACGCCAGCGCCTCGCCGCGAAAGCCGAGCGTCGCGACCGATTCGAGGTCCGCGAGCGTTGCGATCTTGCTTGTCGCGTGCCGCGAGAGCGCGAGCCCAAGCTCGTCGCGCGCGATGCCGGCGCCATCGTCGTCGACCTGCACGCGCCGCGCGCCGCCCGCCTCGAGCGCGACCTGGATTTCGCCCGCGCCCGCGTCGAGGCTGTTCTCGAGCAGCTCCTTCAGCACGGACGCGGGCCGCTCGACCACCTCGCCGGCCGCGATCTGGCCGATCAGCAGCTCCGGCATGACGCGGATCGCGCCCATGCGGGGAGTATATAGAATCGCTGCATGGAGCTCTTCGCCGCGCTGTGGGATCTCATCGTCCATCTCGATGCCCATCTCGCGCAGTTCGTCGCCGAGCATGGCCCCTGGGTGTACGCGCTGCTGTTCGCCATCGTGTTCTGCGAGACCGGCCTGGTGGTGACGCCGTTCCTGCCCGGGGACTCGCTGCTGTTCGTCGCCGGGGCGCTCGCCGCCGCGGGCGGCCTGGACGTCGGGCTCGTGATCGCGCTGCTGGTGGCGGCCGCGCTGTGCGGCGACAACGTCAACTACTGGATCGGCCGCTGGCTCGGGCCGCGGTTGTTCCGTTCGGAGCAGGCGCGCTGGCTGAATCGCCGGCACCTCGAGCGCACGCACGCGTTCTACGAGCGCCACGGCGGGACGGCGATCGTGGCCGCGCGCTTCGTGCCGATCGTGCGCACCTACGTGCCGTTCGTCGCGGGCCTGGGCGCGATGGGCTACGCGCGCTTCCTCGCGTTCAGCGCGGGCGGCGCGCTGCTCTGGACTTCGTCGCTGTCGCTCGCCGGCTACTGGTTCGGCAACCTGCCCGTGGTGCGCGACAACCTCGTGCTCGCGCTCGTGCTCGTCGTCTGTGTCTCGGTGCTGCCGATGGCCGCCGAGATCGCGCGCCGCGTCTGGCGCGCGAGGCGCGACCGCTAGTCCGCGTGCGCGAGCGGCCCCTGCGGCCGCGGCGGGTGCGCGCCGAAGTAGCGCTTGATGCCGGCGAGGATCGCGTGCGCGATCTTGTCGCGGTAGGCGTCGTCGCGCAGGCGCAGCTCTTCCTCGGGATTGGAGATGAACGCGGTCTCCACCAGGATCGACGGCACGTCGGGAGCCTTCAGCACCGCGAACGCCGCGCGCTCGACGCGGCCCTTGTGCAGCGTGTTGATCTTGCCGAGCTCGTCGAGCACCGCGCCGGCGAGCTTGCGGTTGTGGTCGTAGGTCGCAGTCTGCTGCAAGTCGACGAGCACCTGCTTGAGGTAGGGGTCGCGATTGTCGAGGTTGACCCCGCCGACGAGGTCCGATTCATTCTCCTGCTTCGCCAGCCACGCGGCCGCAGCCGACGTGGGGCGCTGCGAGAGCGTGAAGACCGAGGAGCCGCGCGCATGCGACTGGTTGAAGGCATCGGCGTGGATCGAGATGAACAGGTCGGCGTTGACGTTGCGCGCCTTCTGCACGCGGGCGCCGAGCGGCAGGTAGTAGTCGCCGTCGCGCGTGAGCACGGCGCGCATGCCGGGCTCGGCGTCGATCAACGCCTTCAGGCGCCGTCCGATCATGAGCGTGACGTTCTTCTCCAGCGTGCCGCGGCGGCCGTGCGCGCCGGGGTCCTCGCCGCCGTGGCCCGGATCCACGACGATCGTCGCCAGCCGTGCGACGCTCGGCTTGCCGTCCTGGGCGGGCGCGCCCGGGCTGGAACCGATCTTGCCGTCGAGTTCGAGCAGCGCCGCGACCGGGTCGGGCGCAACGACCGGGTACAGGTCGAGCACCAGCCGGTTTCCGTAGTCGGCCACGGGCTTCAACGCGAATACCTGCGGGCGCACCTCGGCCTTCAGTTCGAGCACGACGCGCGTCACGCCCGGCCGGTTGACCGCGACCCGCAGCGCCGAGACGTAAGGGTCGTCCTGCGCGACCTTGTCCTGCAGCGCGGTCACCGCGCCCTCGGCCTGCTCGCTCTGGATGTCGAGCACGAGCCGCGTCGGGTTGTCCAGCGTGAACAGCGTGTAGTTGAGCGCGTGCTTCGATTCAAAGGTGACGCGCGTGTAGTCGCGCGCCGGCCACAGGCGTGCCGCGTAGATCTGGGCGTGCGCGGCGGTCAGGCCGCCGAGGAGTAGCGCTGCAACGAAAGCGCCCGCCAGGCCTCGCCGGGCGGCGTGCCCGCGCTCAGTACGGCGCACCGGCCCGCGCCCGCGAGATCGAGCGCGAGTTCGAGATCCGCCGGCGGCAGCAGGCCGCCCGCGCGCTCCGGCCATTCGACCACGCAGGCCGACGCCGGACCGTAGTATTCCCGAAAGCCAGAATCCTGCCATTCGCTCCGATCTTTGAAGCGATAAAAATCAAAGTGATACAAGTTTAAGCTTGAAACCACATAAAGTTCAACCAGTGGATAGGTCGGGCTCGCGACCCGCCCGGCGTGACCTAGTTCACGCAACAGGCCCCGAACGAGGGTGGTCTTGCCCGTTCCGAGCTCGCCCTTGAGATGCAGCACGCGCCCCGGGCCGATTCCCGCGGCGAGTGCGGCGCCCAGCCGCCGTGTCGCGGCCTCATCCGCGAGCGCGAGGCTAGACTCGGGTGCCATGGACTACGGACTACGCGGCGCTTGCAGTGCGAATCAAGGACTGGGGCAGGGTCGGCACAACGTGGCAGATTATAGGGCGCGCCATGGCTGACTGGAGCAAGGACCGGCTGCTGCCCGGGTACGAGGCGAAGACGCTTTCGTTCCCCAACGACTACGACGGGCCCGTCGCGTCCACGCTCGTGCGCTTGCCGGCCGGCGCGGCGCCGAGGGGTGCGGTGCTCTACGTCCACGGGTTCGTCGACTACTTCTTCCAGCGCCACATGGCGGAGCGCTTCGCGGCCGAGGGCTACGCGTTCTACGCGCTCGACCTGCGCAAGTACGGCCGCTCGCTGCTGCCGCACCAGCATCCAAACTTCTGCAGTGACCTCACCGAATACCGCGCGGACATCACGGCTGCGCTCGAGGTGATCGGCACGCCGGTTCTCCTCGCCGGCCATTCGACCGGTGGGCTGACCTGCGCGCTGTACGCCGCGCTGGGAGAGCGCCGCGGGCAGGTGCAGGCGTTGTGGCTGAACAGCCCGTTCTTCGACTGGAACGTGCCCGCGTTCAAGCGCGCCCAGCTCAGGGTCGCGGCGCTCCTCGGACGAGCGTTTCCGTTCCTCAAGGACCCCAAGGGCCTGCGCCGCGAATACGGCCGCAGCCTGCACCGCGACTTCGGGGGCGAGTGGGACTACGACCTGCGACTGAAGCCGCTCGAGGGCTTCCCGGTCTATTTCGGCTGGGTGGGCGCGATCCTCGCGGGGCACGCCCGCGTGCGCGCGGGCCTCGAGCTCCCGTGTCCGGTGCTGACGATGCACTCGGATGAGGCCGACGTGGTCCTGAACTGGCGGCATATCGCGAAGTGGGGGCGAACGCTCGGGAAAAAAGCGTCGGTGCTCGCTTTCCCGGGCGGGCTGCACGACCTGGTGCTGTCGCGGCTGGAGGTGCGGGAGGCGGTGTTCAACGCGCTCTTCGCGTGGGCCGCGTCGGTGCGCTGAGCGACACAGCATGGAAGACACCGGCAAGAGCTACTGGAACAGCGCGGGCGAGGGCCTGCGCAGGCTCGAGCTGCGCGCCGCCGGCTTCGACCCGGGCGAAGCCGCGAAGCGCAACGCGGTTGTGACAGTCGCGAGCCCGTACACCAACGCGCACCGATGCAACAACCGCGTGCGCCGGGTGGCCGAGCTCGTCATCGAGGCGATTGCCGCACGCGGCGGGCAGGGGCTGCTGGTCGGCACGCCCGCGGTGTCGGACGCGCTCACGCAGGGCACGCCGAACGCAGGCTACAGCCTGGTGTCGCGCGACCTGATGGCCGACTGCATCGAGACGGGCCACTACGCGCAGCACGCGCAGGCGATGGTCGTCATCTCCGGCTGCGACAAGAGCGGCGCGGCGGCGATGATGCCGCTCGCGCGCACGAACGCGTTCGGCCTGGTCGTGTACCCGGGCACGAGCTCGCCCGGGCGCGTCGATTTCGCGCCGTGGTCGGCCAAGGGCAATAACCTCACGATCATGGACTTTGCCGAGGCGCAGGCCGCGCAGGAGGTGGGTCGCATCGGCGAGCGCGAGCTCAAGCAGCTCGAGCAATGCATCATGCCGGGCAGCGGGACCTGCGGCGCGATGTTTACCGCCAATACGATGAGCACGATCGCCGAGGCGATGGGCATGATGCTGCCGCGCGGGGCGTCGCACCCTGCCGACTACACCGCGGCGAGCGACATCCACGACGACGTGAAGGCGCAGGTGCACGCGACCGTGGACGCGCTCTACCGCCTGATGGACTCGGGCCTGCGGCCGCGC
Organism: Burkholderiales bacterium; assembly: GCA_050741015.1. Taxonomy (GTDB): domain Bacteria; phylum Pseudomonadota; class Gammaproteobacteria; order Burkholderiales; family SG8-39; genus JAABQT01. The sequence continues at coordinate 4,498 of JBOIFE010000018.1, forward strand.
GACATCATGACGATGGATGCGTTCGAGAACGCGATCGTCACCGCCTACGCGATGGGCGGATCGACCAATCTCTACCTCCACCTGCTCGCGATTGCGCGCGAGGCGGGCGTGCCACTCACGATCGAGCGCATCCAGGCGATCGGCGAGCGCGTGCCGCTGATCGGCAACCTGCAGCCGCATGGGCCCTACGCGATGGTCTCGCTGCACGCGCTGGGCGGCGTGCCGATCGTGATGAAGGAACTGCTCGCAAACGGGCTGCTGCACGGGGGCGCGATGACGGTGACCGGCCGCACGCTCGCGGAGAACCTGCGCGAGGTCGCGTCGCTCGATGCGCTGGGCAGGCAGGACATCGTCTTTCCGGTGTCAAGGCCGATCGCGGCGCCCGGGAACCATATCAGCGTGGTGAAGGGCAACCTCGCGCCCGAAAGCGCCCTGCTCAAGCTGAGCGGCAAGACGCTCAAGCAGGGGGCCTTCCGCGGCCCGGCGCGAGTATTCGAAAGCGAGGCCGATACGCTGGCGGCGATCCGCGCGGGCGAGGTCAAGCCCGGCTGCGTCGTGGTGGTGAGAAATGTCGGTCCCGCCGGCGCGCCCGGGATGCCTGAAATGGTCCATCTCACGATTCAACTCCAGGGCCGGGGCCTCGGCGGGCAAGTGGCGCTGATCACCGATGGCCGGTTCTCCGGCGTGTCGCACGGCATCCTGGTCGGCCACATCTCTCCGGAGGCCGCGCGCGGCGGGCCGATCGGCGCGGTGCAAGAAGGCGACACGATCGTCATCGACCCGCGGGCGCGGACGCTGACGCTGGAGGTGGACGACGTGGAGATCGCGCGGCGGCTCGCGTCCCGCGACGAATCCCGCGTCGGCCCGCCGCTGCGGCCTGGGTCCGTGCTGGACAAGTACTCGCGCCTGGTGTCATCGGCGCACTACGGCTGCATTCTCTAGCAGCGCCCCATGACCCAGGAAGTCGCGCGCAAGCCGGTTCGCGCCGTCGTCGCCGCCGTGCAACTGCCCGGTGCCAGCGACGCCGAGTTCGAGGCCTCGCTGGCCGAGCTGCGCCAGCTCGCGAAGACGCTGGGCTTCGAGGTCGTTGCCACGTTCACCCAGAAGCGCCGGAGCATCGACGCGACGGCCTACCTCGGCGTGGGCAAGCGGCAGGAATTGCACGACTTCGTGCAGGACGGCGCCGAGCTCGTCCTCGTCGACCATGAGATTTCCCCGTCGCAGGCGCACAACCTCGAGAAGGCCGTCGGCCGCGAGGTGATGGACCGCACGATGGTGATCCTCGAGATCTTCCACCGGCACGCCAAGTCGCGCGCCGCCCGGGCGCAGGTCGAGATCGCGCGCCTGGGCTACATGGCGCCGAGGATGCGCGAGGCGGCCAAGCTCGCCGGCCCGCAGAGCCGCGAGCGCAGCGGCGTCGGCGGGCGCGCCGGCGGCGAATCGCAGAGCGAGCTCGACCGGCGCAAGGTGCGCGACCGCATCGCCGAGCTGCAGAAGGAACTCGACGCGATGCACCTCGAGCGCCGCACGCAGCGCGCCCGGCGCCAGGAGCGCCAGGGGCTGGCGCGGGTCGCGCTGGTCGGCTACACGAACGCGGGCAAGTCGACGTTGATGCGCGCGCTCACGGGCAACGAGGCGCGGGTCGCGGACAAGCTGTTCGCGACGCTCGATACCACCGTGCGCGCCCTTCAGCCGGAGAGCGTGCCGCGCGTGCTGGTCAGCGACACGGTCGGCTTCATCAAGAACCTGCCGCACGGTCTGGTCGCGTCGTTCAAGTCGACGCTCGACGAGGCGCTCGAGGCCTCGCTGCTCGTCCACGTGGTCGACGCGAGCGAGCCCGGTTTCGAGCGCCCGCTCGCGGTGACCGAGCAGGTCCTCGCCGAGATCGGCGCGGGCGGCGTGCCGCGGCTGCTGGTCTTCAACAAGATCGATCGCGGCGGCGACGAAGCGGCGCTGCGCGCGCGTTATCCCGAGTGCCTGGTGATGAGCGCGCGACTCGCGGGCGACGTCGCGAAATTGCGCGAGGCGATCGTGTCGTTCTTCCAGCGGCGCCAGATCGAGGCCGAACTCTTCCTGCCGTGGACCGCGCAGAAGCTGCGCGGGGAGATATTCGCCACCTGCGAAGTGCTCGAGGAGCGCGCCGGCCGCGAGGGCGCGACGCTGCGCCTGCGCGGCGAACCCGAGGCCTTGGCGCGGTTGCGCGAGCAGTTGCAAGCGCTCATAGCGAGCGCAGAAAGTTGAGCATGTCCTGCTTCTGGCTCTCCTGCAGACGGCCGAAATTCGTGACGATCTGGTTCGCTTCGGACGCGCCATCTGCGCGATTGCCACCGCTCTTGTGCTGCCCGATCGCCTCGAGCAGGTCGGTGGTGCGGCCGTCATGCAGGAAGAATATCCGCTTGCCGAGGCCCCACAGGGGCGCGGTGCGGAATTCCTGCGGGCCCGCCTGTCCCTGGGAGATGCCGTCGGCCAGTCCGGGTCCCATGTCGTGGACCAGCAGGTCGGAGTAGAGATTGACCGGCCGGTTGCGCAGGGTCTCGACCGCGGAATTGCCCGTCTGCATCATGGGCGTGTGGCACAGCGTGCAGCCGACGGAGGTGAACAGGCTGCGGCCCCGGTTGATGGATTGCGAACCTCCCGGCTTGTCCTGGGATTGCGTCGGCGGCGCGAGGAAGCGCTGGAAGAAAGCGAACTTTTCGATTGCGCTGATCGCGTCGAGCGCATTGGCCTTGGTGGTGTCGGTGACGCTGTTGGGCACCGTCGCGAACTGGCAGGAGGGCGTTTCATCGCGCTCCGTCTGGAATAGCTCGCTGGTGATGCCCATCTCCACGTTGTAGGCCTCGGCGGAAAACAGCAGCAGCGACTTGTTCTGCGCCTTCCAGCCGAAGCGGGCGATGGTGCCATCGTTGCCGTTGTTGTTCGATTGGCCGGAAATGGTCCGGCCGGACAGCGCGAAATTGGCCCGCCCGCGGATCCCGAATTGCCGCTTCTCGGGTGCGCCGCTTGCCTGATTTGCCAGGATCGTCGCGTCGGGGATCTGCTCGATCAGGCCCGCGCCGAACACCGGGGTCGGGATGCGAAAGATCGCGTTGTGCCGGGCGAGCTCGCGCTCGAAATCGGACTGCGCAAGCGTGCAGCCGTCCGCGCCCGGCAGACCGGTGATGGTGAACAGCGAGTGGACGCCACCATCCGGCGTTCCGTCGGCATTCCTGATGAACCTCACCTCGCGCACCGGTCCGCTCGGCGTGATGAACGACGGGATGCTGTTCCTTCCGGCAAAAGACGCCTGGGGATTCGTTTTGGGACTGCTTCCGCCCATGGCCGGCTGCGCGTGGCAACCGCCGCAACTGCTCATATTGAGCGTCGGCCCGAGGCCATCGCCGGCATCTTCCGCTTCCACGAACTCGCCCAGGCCCGCATTGAAGAACGCGAGCTCGCCCTCCTTCAATCCGGCGATCGGCCCGCCGGCGTCCGCCGGGCCGTCGGGGTCTCGCACGCCGGGGTCGCGTGCATGGGACGATGAATGCCGGCTTGTCTGAGAGGAAACAGTCTGCGTGTGCAGCAGAGTGAAGCCGACCAGGCCGGCGACCGGCAAGGCATAGAGCAACTTCGTGTTCATGGCAGTACCTCCCGACCCGCAAGCGACGCACGGGCCGTGCCAGCCGGCGCCCTCAATGGCGATCAATCAGTTGCTCGAACGAGCGCGCAAAAGTCACAGCCGCAAAGTCGTCGCGCCACGACGGCACGCAAGCAGGATTCGCCAGAGGAGCAGCGCATAGCGCGGTCGTTGCGGCACGACCGGCGAATTCGAGCGCGAACGAGTGTGCGCCGCGACAACGTGAACTGGATCACTCAACCGGAATGCGGCGACGTTCAGCAGACTTCTTAGCGTCGTTGCGCTGACCCTTAGTATTGTTGAGCTACCGGGTTCCGGCTGCCGCGCCATCGCTGCACGATGCGCGGAGCGCGCGCGATTCGTCGCCGCGCCGCGACGCGAGAAATACTTCTCGCATCGATCGCCGCCGCCCAGCGTGGATTCCGTCACGGCGCGCAGCGTTAATCATGGGCTGCGCGCGATCGATCTGCTAGATTGACTTGGACAGAGCAAGAAGCATGACAGCACGCGTGCATCTTGCACGAGGACAGACATGAGATCACGTTGCCCGATCTCGTCGACCAGGGGAGTGAAGCAGGCGCGAGTTGCCGCGGCGGGCTTCACGCTGACCGAGCTGCTGATCGCCGTGGCCATCGTCGGCATCCTCGCGACGATCGCCTATCCGTCCTACCAGGACCACCTGCGCAAGGGCCGCCGGAGCGCGGCCCAGAGCTTCATGCTCGACATGGCCGTCCGCGAACAGCAATATTTGCTCGACGCGCGCCGATACGCTGGCGGGGCAGGTGCGCTCAACGCGCTCAATCTGGCGGTACCGGCCGACGTATCGCGGTTCTATGCGGTGACCATCGGGCCGGCAGCGCCCACCGTGCCGCCCTCGTATCTCATCACTGCGACGCCGATCGCGGGCTCGGCGCAGGTCGCCGACGGCGCGCTCACGCTGGATCACCAGGGCGGCAGGGCGCGCGACGGCCAGGCGGGATGGTGAAGCCCTCACGCTCGGCAGGCCGCGGATTCACGATCACCGAGGTCATGGTGGCCTTGGCGGTGCTGGTGATCCTGTCCGGCGTGGCGATCCCCAGCTTCCACGACATCTTCCTGGCGCAGGCGGTGAAGAGCGCGAGCTTCGAGGTGTGGTCGGACCTGGTGCTGGCGCGCAGCGAAGCGGTTACGCGCAATACGACGGTCAGCCTTGTCCCCACCGGTGGAAGCTGGTCGGCAGGCTGGACCCTGATCGATTTCAGCGGCGAGGTGGTGAGGCGCCAGGACCGCTTGCCCCGGGTCGTCATCACCGGACCCAGCCGCGTGACCTACAACGGCGCGGGGCGCGCCAGCACCGGCGGCGCCTCGTTCAATCTCGTGGCGAACGGCGGCCGCAACCCGCACCCCAGCTGCATCAGCATCGATTTGAGCGGCCGCCCGGTGCAAAGGCAGGAGCCTTGCCTCTGAACCGCGAATGCGGCTTCACCCTGATCGAAGTGCTGATTACGATCGTGATCCTCGCGTTCGGCCTGCTCGGCGTGGCGGCGCTCCAGGTACGCCTGCAGCTGGCGCAGGCGGAGTCGTATCACAGGGCCCACGCAGTCCTGCTGCTGCAGGACATGGTGGACCGCGTCAACGCCGGCCGCAGCGACGCCATGAACTACGTCACCGCCGGGGCATTGGGCGCCGGCAATACGATCCAGGATTGCACCGGCCTCGCCGGCGCCGCATTCGACCTTTGCGAATGGAACAATTCGCTGCTTGGGGCCGCCGAAAGCACGGCGGGCGGGCAGCAAGTCGGCGGCATGATCGACGCGCGCGGTTGCGTTGCCAACGTCGTCGGCACCATGCCGCGCGAGTTCGTCATCGCCGTGACCTGGCAGGGGCTGGCGCCCACCGAGGCGCCTGCGTCCATCCACTGCGGCCAGGGGCTGTATGGCGACGAGCGGATGCGGCGCGCGTTGATCGCCCGCGTCACGATCGGCTGCTTGCAGAACGATCCGGTCACCGGGCTGTGCGTGACCCCATGAGCCGCGCCGCCGGCTTCTCGCTGGTCGAACTCATGATCTCGATGGCAATCGGCCTGATGCTGGTGGGGACCCTGCTGGTCGTGCTTTCGAACGGCAACTCGGCGCGCAACGAGCTGGAGCGCAACAGCCGCCTGTTCGAGAACGGGCGCTATGCCGTGGAGCTTCTGTCCGATGATTTGCGGGTCGCCGGGTACTACGGCGAGCTCGACGTGGATGCGCTCGCCGCTCCGGCGGCCCTGCCCGACCCGTGTTCGACCGTGGCCGCGGAGTGGGCAGCGGCCATGCCGCTCCACGTCCAGGGCTATGACCGGGGCGAGGCAGCACCCGCCTGCCTGCCGGCAGACCGCAAGGCGGACGCCGATGTCCTGGTCGTGCGTCGCGTCAAGACCTGCGTCGCGGGCGTGGCGGGCTGCGAGCCGCCGATGCCCGGCAAGCCGTATTTGCAGGTCTCCCTGTGCAACAGCGACCTGGGCCCGTACCTCGTGGGAACGTTCGGCGCGACCGCATTCCCGCTGCTGCGCAAGGACTGCGCCACACCCGCCGCGCTCCGCGAATATGAGGTCAACGTCTATTTTATCGACGCTAATAATGGCGCGGGCAAGAACATCCCCACGCTCATGCGACTGCAGTTGGTGGGCGCGACGATGGTGCAAGAGCCGCTGGTCGAGGGAATCGAGGAGATGGCCATTGAATACGGCATCGACGACGATGGTGACGGCGAGCCCGACACCTACACGGCCGACCCAAGCCTTTACCACTTTCCCGGCTGCGCGGCGTGCACGGCGGTCAGCAGCTGGACCAACGTCGTGACCGCGCAGCTCCACGTCCTGGCGCGAAGCCCGGACGTCTCGCCCGGCCACGTTGATACGAAGGTCTATGCCCTGGGTCACGATGCGGCAGGCAATGCCATCACCGTGGGACCGATGAACGACGCGTACCGCCGGCATGTCTACAGCACGCTGGTGCGGATCGTGAATCCCGCCGGCAGGCGCGACCGGCCGTGAACGCGCAAATTCGCATACAGGACGGCGCGACGCTAGTCATCGCACTCATTCTGCTGGCGGTGATGTCGCTGCTTGCCGCCAGCTCGCTCGGCACGACGAACACGAACCTCAAGGTGGTCGGCAACATGCAATCTCGCGCTGAAGCGCTTGACGCCGCCCAGCAGGCGATCGAAACGGTGATCAGCACGCCTCAATTCATCGTCGACCCGGGAAATGCCGTGCCCCATCCGTGCGGGGTGGCCAACATCTTGTGTACCGACGTCGACGGCGACGGCACGCCGGAGTACATCACCCACCTCGAACCCGCGCCCACCTGCGTCTCGGTGAGGGTGATCAAGTTGACCGAACTCAATCTGTCCAACGCCGAGGACCTGAGTTGCGCGCCGGGCCAGCTGCCGCAAGCCGGCGCGGCAAGCAGCGACTCGCTGTGCGCCAGCACCCTGTGGGACATCACCGCCGAGACGACCGCGACGTTCTCCCGCACCAGGGTGACGGTGACGCAAGGCGTCGCCGTGCGCGTCAGCGCCGCCGACGCCGAAGCGCTGTGCGCGACCCATCCATCAGGAGCGCCGGGAGCGGATCCAGTCATCGCTCAGCGGCGGGTGCGCGCTTACTGGTATACACACGCTGACCAGTAGCGTGCCCGAGCGTCGAGGGGCCAATCAGCCCGGTCGGCGCGGCGGAACGAGCCGCAGCGTGACGACGGTTGCGGCCGCCCATGCCAGGTACGCCGCCGCGAAAACCCACTCGGGTGCGCGGTAGTACAGGAGCCACCGCACCCAGCGTGCGACGAACGATTCCGCCGGCCCGCCGCCTCGCAGCGCGTCTTCCCAGGCGGTGAGCGGGCAGCTCCAGCCGATGAGCGCCTCCAGCGCAACGACGCCGATCGCCGCGAGATGCAAGTAACGAAACCATGGATTTCGCACCCAGCGCCAGCCGAGCGCGCCGCCGATCCAGGTCAGCATCAGCCCACCGGTGATGAAGGCGACGATCGCGAAATGAAGGACGAGGAGGGCGTCAGCCGCGCTCACGCGGCCTCGAGGGGTCCGCGATCCATTCGCTCCAGGAGCCCGCGTAGAGCCGGCCGCCCGGCAGGCCCGCGACTTCCATCGCGAGCAGGTTGTGGCAGGCGGCGACGCCCGAGCCGCAGCTGTTGACGCTATCCCCGGGCGGGTGCCCGGCGAGCACCGCGTCGAATTCCCTCTTCAACTGTGCCGCGGGCTTGAACACGCCTTCCGGCGTCAGGTTGTCGTTGCTGAAGCGGTTGCGCGCGCCCGGAATGCGCCCGGCCTCCCGGTCGATCGGCTCGGCCTCGCCTCGCCAGCGCGCAGGTGAGCGCGCGTCGATCATGACTGCATTGCGCAGGTGCGTCTCGACGTACGAGGCGTCGACCGACATCGCCGCGCGAATCCTTCCCGGATAGATCGTCGGCGCGAACACCGGCACCTCTGCCGTGAAGGGCCGGCCTTGCTTCAGCCATCGGGCGAAGCCACCGTCGAGCACTGCGACGGACTCATGCCCGATCCAGCGCAGCATCCACCAAAGCCGCGCCGCCATCGAGCCGGATCCGCTGTCGTAGCAGACGACGGTGTCGGCGGTCTTCAGGCCTTGCGCGCCGACCCAGGCAATGAACGCATTCGCGTCGGGCAGGGGGTGGCGGCCGTTGCGCCCGTTCTTCAGCGCGGAGAGATCACGGTCGAGGTGCGCGAAGAGTGCGCCGGGAAGGTGGCCCTCGCGGTACTGCTGCTCGCCGAGCTCCGGCTTGAGCAGGTCGTGCCGGCAGTCAAAGACCCGCCAGCCGGGATGGCGGGAGAGCTCGTCGCCTGAGACGAGCGGGCCTATCGGCCGAGCCTGCGCTTCACCCATTCGTGGAAGTGCACCATGGTGTCCTCCATGGGCGACTGGTACGGACCCGCGTCGTCCAGGCCCTGCGCCCACAGCGCGCGCCGGCCGCGATCCATGCGCAGGCAGATCTCCTCGTCTTCCCTGGCGGTCTCGGCATACGCCGCCTGCTGCGCCTCGACGAACTCGCGCTCGAACAGCGCGATTTCCTCGGGATAGTAGAACTCCACCACGTTCGTGGTGCAGGTCGGCGAGCGCGGGATCAGGTGGCTCACCACGAGCACGTTCGGGTACCACTCGAGCGTCAGTCCCGGGAAATAGGACATCCACATCGCGCCCTGATTCGGCGTCGCGCCATCGAGCTGCTGCAGGCACGCCTCGTGCCACTTCCGGTAGACGGGCGTTCCGGGGCGGCCGAAGCTTTGCTTCGCCTGCACGACCTGCACCGACCAGTCCTCGCCGTAGTCGACGCGAAACGCATTGCAGTCGGTGAAGTTGCCCAGGCCCGGGTGGAAGGGATCGACGTGGTAGACCTCGAGGTAAACCTCGACGAAGGTCTTCCAGTTGAAGCCGTAGTCCTCGACCGTGACGCGGTCGAGGACGTAGCCCGAGAAGTCCCAGTCGGCGAACGTCTGCAGGCCGGTGAGCGCTTGCGACGGATCGGCCGGGCCGCGGAACAGCAGCCCGTTCCAGCGCTGGAGCGGCGTGGAGGCCAGCTTGACGCAGGGACTCTCGGAAAAGTGCGGCGCGCCGAGCAGCTCGCCGCGCAGGTCGTAGGTCCAGCGGTGCAGCGGGCAGACGATGTTCTCCACGTGCCCGCGCCCTTCCAGCATGATCGATTGCCGGTGGCGGCAGACGTTCGACAGCAGCTCGACGCCACCCGCGTTTCGCACCAGCACTTTCGCATGGTCCATCCAGGCGAGCGTATGGAAGTCGCCCGCGGCCGGCACCATCAGCTCGTGCCCGACGTAGTTCGGGCCGGCGTCGAACATCGCGCGCCTTTCCGCGGCGAGCACCTCGGGATCGAAGTACCAGGAGACCGGAAGCTGGCAGGTCGCCGGCTTGAGCTGGGGCAATCGCGGAAGGTCTGACATGGGGTCCAGCGCGGGTGCGAAAAAATCGCGCGCATTCTACCTTAGGGATGGTTTGACCGGCTAGGTTCCGCTCGGCAAACTGCGCGCCATGGCAAAGGCGGCGGAATCGAGCTTCGAGAAGGCCCTGGCCGAGCTGGAGAAGCTCGTCGCGCAGATGGAGGGCGGCCAGCTCTCCCTGGAGCAGGCGCTGGAGGCCCACAAGCGGGGCCTGGAGCTCGCTCGCTTCTGCCAGGAGCGCCTGGACGCGGCCCAGCGCCAGGTCCGCGTGCTGGAAGGCGAAGTCCTGAAGAAGCTCGCGCTGGAACCCGAGCCCGGTGACGGCGGCTGATCCCGGCTTCGCCGCCTGGCGGGGGGAGATCCAGGCGCGCATGGAGGCCGTGCTGGCGCGCGTCCTGCCCGTGCCCAGGCTTGCCCCGGCGCGACTGCACGAGGCGATGCGGTACGCGGTGCTCGAAGGCGGCAAGCGCGTGCGGCCGCTGCTTGCGTTTGCCGCCGGCGAGGCCTCGGGCGCGCCCCGCGAGCGCCTCGAGGTGGTCGCCGCGGCGGTCGAGCTGATCCACGCCTACTCGCTGGTGCACGACGACCTGCCCTGCATGGATGACGATGTGCTCCGGCGCGGCAAGCCGACCGTGCACGTGGAGTTCGACGAGGCGACCGCGATGCTGGTGGGCGACGCGCTGCAGTCGCTCGCCTTCCAGCTGCTCGCGGAACACGAGCTCGCCGCCGACCCGCGTCGCCAGCTTGCGATGCTGGGCCTGCTCGCCGCCGCGGCCGGCTCGCGCGGGATGGCCGGCGGCCAGAGCATCGACCTCGAATCGACGGGCAAGGCGCTCGAGCCGCCGGAGCTCGAGTCGATGCACATCCACAAGACGGGGGCGCTGATCCGCGCCGCGGTACGCCTGGGCGCGGCCTGCGGCGAGGCCGGCCCCGGGGTCGAGGCGCGCTTGGACCAGTACGCGAAGACCGTCGGCCTCGCGTTCCAGGTGGTGGACGACGTGCTCGACGCCGAGTCACCAAGCGCGACGCTCGGCAAGACCGCGGGCAAGGACGCGCGCCAGGGCAAGCCGACCTACGTCTCGGTGCTGGGGCTCGCGCGGGCGCGCGACCTCGCGCAGGAGCTCAGGCAAAATGCGCACGAGGCGCTCGCGCCGCTCGGCGCGGGTGCGCGTCGGCTGCGCGAGCTCGCCGACTTCATCGTGCTGCGCAAATTCTAGCCATGGCGACGCTGACCGAAGAGCTTCCCGACCGCGACTACAATCCGGCGATGTTCGAGCTGCTGAAGACCATCGACGACCCGGCGCAGCTGCGCGCGCTGGACCGGCGGCAGCTGCATCGGCTCGCCGAGGAGCTGCGCGCGTTCGTCCTCGACTCGGTGTCGAAGACCGGCGGGCACCTCTCGTCCAACCTCGGCACCATCGAGCTCACGATCGCATTGCACAAGGTGTTCGAAACCCCGGAGGACCGCATCGTGTGGGATGTCGGGCACCAGACCTACCCGCACAAGGTCCTGACCGGGCGGCGCGAGGCGATGGCCAGGCTGCGCATGCTCGACGGCATCTCGGGTTTCCCCCGGCGCGCCGAGTCGCCCTACGACACTTTCGGCACGGCGCATTCCTCGACTTCGATCTCGGCTGCACTCGGCATGGCGGTGGCCGCGAAGGCGAAGGGCGAGGAGCGCAAGTGTGTCGCGGTGATCGGCGACGGCGCGATGTCGGCGGGCATGGCCTTCGAGGCGATGAACAATGCCGGCGCGATGAACGTCGACCTGCTCGTGATCCTGAACGACAACGAGATGTCGATCTCGCCGCCGGTCGGGGCGCTGACCAACTACCTCGCGCGGCTGCTCTCGGGCCGCATGTACGCGACGGCGCGGCGCGCGAGCGAGCACGTGCTGAAGCGCGTGGGCGTGTGGGAGCTCGCGCGGCGCACCGAGGAGCACGTGAAGGGCATGGTCACGCCCTCGACGCTGTTCGAGGAGTTCGGCTTCAACTATCTCGGGC
>JBOIFE010000019.1:0-1580 GCA_050741015.1 Burkholderiales bacterium
GTTCATGATGCCGAACACGAGCGTCAGCCCGGCCGCCATCAGGAACAGCGTCACGCCGAGCTGCACGCCGTTCAGCAGCTGCTCGAAGACGAGGATGCCGTAGTTCATCGTCCGGCGCGCACAAAAAAGGGCGCGGTGGCGCCGCGCCCTTGAAGGAACCGACCCGCGCGGGTCACCACGGCATGTGGCAATCCTGGTAGTAGGCGTCCTTGTGCTGCTCGAACACCTTGCGCTGGATTCGCATCTCGACCTGGCCGTCCGCGGCCTTCTCGGCGCGCAGCAGGTAGAAGTCCTCGATCGGGTGCTGGTTGACGTTCCACTTGAACGGCCCGCGGATCGAGTCGAAGTCGGCCTTGCGCATCGCCATCACCACCGCCTTGGTGTCGGCGAGGCTGCCATGGTTCAGGCGCACCGCGGAGTCGATCAGCATGATGCCGTCGTAGCTCTGCGCGCCGTAGAACGAGGGCGTGTAGCCATACTTCTTGCGGAAGTCCGCCACGAAGCGCTTGCTCGCGGGCGAATCGAAGTCGGGGCTCCAGAAGCGCGCCTCGTACTGCCCAAGCGCCGATTCCTTCAGCGCGGGCAGCGTCGTCTCGTCCACCGTGAACACCGAGTAGAGCGGAATCTTGTCGCGCAGGCCGGCCTGGACGTACTGCTTGACGAACTGGATCCCCATGCCGCCGGGGTAGAAGACGAACACCGCCTTCGGGTTCTTGGCGCGCAGCTGGGTGATCTCGGCCTGGTAGTCCTGCTGGCCCGGCTTGGTGTAGATCTCCTCGACGATCTTGTTCCTGTAGTAGCGCTTCAGGCCCGCGACCATGTCCTTGCCGGCCTGGTAGTTGGGCGCCATCACGTACAGGTCGTCGACGTTCTGCTCCTGCAGGAACTTGCCCATCGCCTCGGGCGACTCGTCGTTGTTCCACGAGGTCGAGAAGTACTGCGGGTTGCAAGCCTTGCCCGCGAGCGGGCTCGCGCCGGCGTTGGTGCCGACCATGACCTTGCCGGCGCCGGTGACGACCGGAACGACGGCCATCATCACGTTCGACCAGATGATGCCGGCCATGATGTCGACGTGTTCCTTCTTCAGCATTTCCTCGGCGATCTGCACGCCGACGTCGGGCTTGAACTGGTCGTCGCCGTAGACCACCTCGACCGGCACGCCGCCCATCTTGTGGCCGAGGTGATCGAGCGCGAGCTCGACCGAGTCCTTCATGTGCTTGCCGATGACCCCGGCGGGGCCCGACAGCGTGCTGATGAAGCCGATCTTGATCTTCTGCTCGGCCGAAGCCGGGGCGCTCATCGCAAGGCCGGCGGCAATCGCGCCCGCAAGGGCGATCCGGACTGGGTTCAGCATGCTCTCCTCCTCAGGAAATATAGTTCACGTCGTACGATGGCGAATGCAGTCTAGAAGGCAAGCGCGCAACACGCAAGGGGACCCCGGTGCTTGCCAAGCCGAGGCGGCTTCTCGTACTGTTTCCGGCGATCTCCATGAAACCCAAGCGCAGCATCGTCGACTACGTGGCCGAGCACGCGCGGCTCAGCCCGGCCAACGTCGCCATCCTGCACCGCGAGCGGCAGAT
>JBOIFE010000020.1:0-2900 GCA_050741015.1 Burkholderiales bacterium
CCTGCTTGGGCGCAAGCAGCTCGACGATCGCCTCGACCACGATATGGCAGGGCCGCAGCGCGTCCAGCGCGTCGACGACCTCGATGCGCGCGAGCGTGCTGTCCGCGTCCGCTTGGGAAACCCGCCCCTTCTGCACCAGCCCGGCGAGCGTTTTTGCGATCGCGTCCATGGCCGCCTGCGCCGCACCGGGCTTGGAATCGAACACCCGCGTGCGCACGCCGCACTGGGCGAGCACCTGGGCGATGCCGCGGCCCATGGTGCCGCTGCCGGCCACGCCGGCGGTCAGGTCGCTGCGGGAAGCATCGAGCATCGGACGGATTCTATCCGCGCGGAGCGGCGGCTATAATCCCCGCAGAAAACGAAGCAAGGAGGGCGGCCATGAAATACCGCAAGATCCTGCTCGCATACAACGGTTCGGCGGAGGGCAAGCGCGCGCTGGTGGAGTGCGCGGAGCTGGCCAACTTCCTCGGGGCGGAGACGCACCTGCTGGCGGTGGCGAGCATGCCGCCGAGCCTCTTCCTCACCGAGGGGTTCGTGCCCGAGGAGCTGCTGGAGGAGGAAAAGAAGCGCACGCAATCGGTGCTCGACGAGGGCATCGCCAACCTGAAGGAAAAGGGCTTCACGGCCTCGGGCCACCTCGCCGTCGGCGAGCCGGTGGAGGAGATCTGCCGGGCCGCGAAGGAGCTCGGCGCGGACCTCATCGTCCTCGGCCACAACCAGAAGACCTCGTTCGCCGCGCGCTGGTGGAAGGGGTCGGTCGGCTCCGCCATCCTCGACTACGCGCCCTGCAGCCTGATGGTGGCGCTGTCGCACAGCTAGAAGGGAATCCCCGCATGGAGAAGTACGGACACCAGGGACGCCTGGAGGACGCCCGCATGCTCAAAGGCGCCGGGCGCTACGTCGCGGACTGGACGCTTCCGAAGCAGGCCTGGGCCTGGTTCGTGCGCTCGGACCATCCGCACGCCGAGATCCGGTCGATCGACGCTTCGGCGGCGCTCGCGATGCCGGGCGTCGTCGCAGTCATCACCGGCGAGGAGCTCGCCACGGCGGGCCTGAAGCCGATCCCCGCGGCGGCCCCTTTCAAATGGACTGACGGCTCGGAGCAGCGCCAGGCGCTGAGGCCGAGCCTCGCGCAGGGCAAGGTGCGCCACGTCGGCGAGCCGATCGCGCTCGTGGTCGCCGAGACCGCGGCGCAGGCGCAGGACGCGGCCGAGAGCATCTTCGTCGACTTCCAGGAGCTGCCCTCGGCCGTGACCGCGGAAGCGGCGATCGCCCCGGGCGCGCCGCAACTGCACGGTGTTGCACCCGGGAATCTCGTCCTCGACTTCAGCGGCGGAGACAAGGCGCTGGCCGACGCCGCCTTCGCGAAGGCGGCGAAGGTCGTGAAGCTGCGCGGCTACCACACGCGCGTGGTCGGGAATCCGATGGAGCCGCGCGCGGCGATGGGCTCCTACGACCCGAAGACCGAAATGTTTTACCTGCACGCAACGACGCAGGGCGTGGGCCCGATGCGCGCCCAGGTGTCGGCCGTGCTCGGCGTGCCGCCGGAGAAGGTGCGCGTGGTGGCGGAAGAAGTCGGCGGCGGGTTCGGCGTGCGCTTCAACGCGTACCCGGAATACGCGACGCTGCTCTACGCGGCGAAGAAGCTCGGGCGGCCGGTGAAGTGGGTCGGCACGCGCTCCGAAGTCTTCCTCGGCGACGAGCAGGCGCGCGACATCGTGCACTCGGCCGAGATGGCGCTGGATGCAGGGGGGCGCATCCTCGGCATGCGCTTCGACTACCTCTCCAACATGGGCGCCTACATCGCCTTCACCGGCGCGGTCGTGAACACGATCGGCATGGTGAACGTCATCAACGGCGTCTACGACGTGCAGGCGATCCACGTGCGCGGGCGGCTCGTGCTCACCAATACGATCCCGACCGCGGCTTACCGCGGCGCGGGGCGGCCAGTGGCCTCGTACGCGCTCGAGCGGCTCGTCGACCAGGCCGCGCATGAGCTGAAGATGGACCCGGCCGAATTCCGCCGAAAGAACATGATCCCGAAATCGAAGATGCCCTACAAGCAGGTGACCGGCTTCGAATACGATTGCGGCGATTTCCCCGGCCTGCTCGAGCAGGCGAAGAAGGAAGCCGATTGGGATGGGTTCGCGAAGCGCCGCGATGATTCGAAGCGGCGAGGCAAGCTGCGCGGTCGCGGCATCTCGACCTACATCGAGGCGACTGCCCCGGGCGGCTTCGCCCCCTACGACCAGGTCGTCGTCAACTGGGACGAAGACGGCGGCGTCACGCTGCACACGGCCTCGCACAACCACGGACAGGGGCACGAGACGGTCTTCGCGCAGATCACCGCGGGCGTGCTCGGGATCCCGATGGAGAAGGTGCGGCTGAAGACCTCCGAGCCCGACACGAACCTCGTGGCCAATCCCACCGGCGGCTCGCGAACGGCGCACGGCATCGGCAGCGCGGTGCTGCTCGCTGCGCGCGAGATCGTGCAGAACGGCCTTGAGCTCGCGGCGGAGGAGCTCGAGAGCGCAAAATCAGACCTGGAGTTCGCGGAAGGCCAGTACCGCATCAAGGGGACCGACCGCCGCATCTCGATCAGCGCGCTCGCGCACAAGCACCCGGGCAAGCTCGACCTCGACTTCAAGGAGCGGCCCAAGGTACCGGGCACCTATCCGAACGGCTGCCACATCGCCGAGGTCGAGATCGAGCCCGAGACGGGCGAAGTGGAGATCGTTTCCTACCTCGCCTGCGACGACGCGGGCGTGCTGCTGAACGAGCAGCTCGCGCACGGCCAGATGCACGGCGGCATCACGCAGGGCGCCGGGCATATCTTCATGGAGCAGGCGGTCTACGACGAGAGCGGCCAGCTCCTCACCGGCAGCTTCATGGACTACGCC
>JBOIFE010000021.1:0-3574 GCA_050741015.1 Burkholderiales bacterium
GCGCCCGGGCCCGCGGCGCGGCGCACCACATCGGCGGCCACGGCGGGCGAGTCGCGCAGGCCGGCGAGGCCGAGCGCGCGGTAGTAGCCCAGGTTGACGAGCAGGTAGAGCGCGGTGACGGCCACGATGCCGCCGACGAGGATGCGCAGCATGTCGCGCCGTGGCTCGCGCACCTCGCCCGCGAGGTAGGCGGCCTCGTTCCAGCCGCCATAGGTCAGCAGCACGAAGATCATCGCCAGGCCGAATCCCGGACCGCTCGCATCGGCCGGCGCCGCCGCGGGCGCGACGGGCGCGGCGGGCGCGAGCAGTCCCGCGATCGCGATCGCTACCAGGCTCGCGACGAGCAGCACGCCCATCGCCTTCTGCAGCGTCCGGCTCTGCGGCGTCCCGGCCACGTTGAGCACCGTGAGCGCGGCCACGCCGAGGCCGGCATAGAGCGCCGGGCCGCCGGGGCCGAGCGGCAGCAGCTGCTGCGCGTAGTCGCCGAAGACGAACGCGACGGCGGCAATCGCGCCGGTCTGCACCACCGACATGCGCGACCAGGCGAAGACGAACGCCGCGCCGCGCCCGTACGCGCGCTCGAGGAAGCGGTACTCGCCCCCGGTCTCGGGAAAGCGGCCGGAGAGCTCGGCGTAGACCAGCGCCCCGCAGAGCGACGCCACGCCGCCCGCGAGCCACGCCAGCGCGAACCCGGCGCCGCTCCCCACGCTGCCCGCGACGATCGACGGCGCCTTGAAGATGCCCGCGCCGACGACCATGCCGATGACGAGCATCACCCCGTCGGTGGCCGAGAGCAGCCGGCGCGGTGCAGCGGAATGGAGGGGTCTCAAGGAGGTAAAATCCGGGGCGCGCCCCGGTAGCTCAGTGGATAGAGCGGCCCCCTCCTAAGGGGCAGGTCGCACGTTCGATTCGTGTCTGGGGCGCCATACCGGGCCAATGTATACCAGCGCAGGCTACTCACGAGTGCGGCGCGCAACCACCGTGTACAGGACTCTCCGCTTTCCCGACCAGCGCTCGGTGTGATAGCGGAGCCGCGCGTCTCCAAAGCCGAGGATGGCGAGGAACTCCAGCACCGTGGCGGCAGGCAGCCGCCACCAGGTATCGTTCGGGCCGCGCTGCCGGTCGCGCGGCAGGAACTGCACGTACGGCGTGCCCCAGAAGAATCGGGACGGCGCAGGCAGCCCGAGCGCGGCCAGCGCGCCGCCGAGCAGCATGTGCAGGTCCGGCGGCCGCTCGACCACGACGACGGCTTCCTTCGCGACGCGGCAGGCTTCCTGCAGCGCGAGAAACGGATCGCGCAGGTGCAACAGGATGCAGCCCAGCACGGCGACGTCCACGGCGCCGATCTCGCGCGGAATCGCGTAGACGGAGCCGTGCACGAGCCGGACGCGGGAGGCGAGCGCCTGGTGGCTGAGCCAGAACCCGTTGTTCAGCTGCCGGATATGCGCGCGGCGCTTCGCTTCCAGCGCCTCGAGGTCGAGCCCCGCGAAGGGCACGACGTCCCAGGCTTCGCGTTCCGAGAGGTCGTAGGCGACGACCTCCGCGCCGCGCTGCTCCATCGAGAAGGCGAGAAAGCCGGAGGCGGTGCCCAGGTCGAGCACGCGCTTGCCCGAGAGCTGCACGCCTCCCAGATAGTCCTCGAGGCGGCCGCGCAGGTCCCACTGTCCCTGGACGAGGCCGTGACCGGGCAGCTCCATCGTGTGATAGAAGTAGCAGTCGCGAAGGTCGGTGACTCGACGCGGCTGCGCAAAGATATCCCGGGGCTCGTCCACGCTAGAAATCCGCGTCTTCGTCCGCGTTCGCGGCGGCGCGCCGCGCCGAGCGCCGGCGCTGCCAAAGCGCCGCGACCACTGACGCGACCGACAGGAACAGCAGCGTGCCCGAGATCGGGTGCGTCAGGAATAGCCACGGGTTCGGGTCGGTCATCAGCGCTCGCACGAGGTTGATCTCGATCTGGTCGCCAAGGATGACGCCGAGGATGAACGGCGCGAGCGGGATGCGCAGCTTCACCATGAGGTAGCCGAACACGCCGAAGATCAGCAGCACGTAGACGGTCGACATCGAGTTGCCGAGCGCGTACGCGCCGACCGTGCACAACACGAGCACGACCGGGAACAGCGCCGACTTCGGCACCGTGACGATTCGCAGCATCCAGCGCGCACCGAGCGCGATCACGAGCACCATGATCGGGTGCGCGAGCAGGTACGCAGCGAAGATGCCGTAGGCGAGGCGCGGATGCTGCGAGATGAACAGCGGACCCGACTGGATGCCGTGGATCGTGAGCGCGCCCAGCATCACCGCAGTCACGGCATCGCCCGGGATGCCGAAGGCCATGATGGTGACGAGCGACCCGCCCACGTTGGCGTTGTTCGCCGACTCCGACGCAACGATGCCCTCGGGGACGCCGGTGCCGAAGCGCTCCGGATAGCGTGAAAGCTTCTTCGCCTGGTCGTAGGCCATCATGTTGGCGGCGCTGCCCCCGATCGCGGGCAGCACGCCGATGACGACGCCGATGAAGGACGTCCACAGCAGCAGGAACGGCCGGCGCAGGATCTCCCAGAGCACCTTGGTGTGCGACACCGAGAGGCTCAGCGAGCGGTCGATCGCCGAAGCGGCGCCGCCCGGCCCGCCCATGCGCTCGACGTCCTGCATGATCTGCGCGAACGCGAAGACGCCGATCAGCACCGGCAGGAACGGGATGCCGCCCTCGAGGAACTCGATGCCGAGCGTGAGGCGCGGCGCGCCGAGGATCGGGTCGTTGCCGAGGACCGTGACGACAAGGCCGAGGGCGCCGGCGACCAGCCCTTTCAGCACCGAGTCGCCGACCAGGCCCGCGACCATCGACAGCGCGAGGATGAACAGCGAGAAGAATTCCCAGGGACCGAACGCGAGCGCGAAGCTCGCGAGCGGCCCGGTGGCGAAGATGAGGAACACGCCGCCGAGCAGCCCGCCGCAGAACGACGCCCACACGCCGAGCCAGAGGGCGCGGCCCGGCTCGCCCTTCTTCGCCATCGGGTGGCCGTCGAACGTGGTCGCCACCGCCGAGGGCGTGCCGGGAATGCCGAGCAGCACCGCCGTCACCAGGCCGCCCGCCGAGCCGCCCACGTAGACGCCGGTCATCGCCGCCAGGCCCTGCAGCGGATCCAGTCCGAAGGTGAACGGCAGCACGATGATGACGGTCATCGTGATGGTGACCCCCGGCAGCGCGCCGCCGATGACGCCCGCGAGCGTGCCCAGCGCGAGCGGCACGAGGTACTTGGCCGCCATCATGGCGGCCAGGCTGTGGCCGAGCAGCTCGAACACGGGCTAGAAGTCCGTCCAGCGCCCGCGCGGCAGCAGCACGTCGAGGTACCGCTCGAACACGAGCCAGGCGACCAGCGCGGTGGCGAACGCGAGCACGGCGACACGCAGCCAGTGCGCCGGTCGCCGCGGCGGATCGAGCAGCGCGCTCAGCGCCGCGACGAAGGCGACGGTCGCGAGGCGAAAGCCGAGCTCGGGGAGCGCCAGCGCGTAGACGAGGAAAATCCCGTACGCGGCCGCGACCAGACCGTAGTGCGCCGGCGCGGCCCCCGAC
>JBOIFE010000022.1:0-1796 GCA_050741015.1 Burkholderiales bacterium
GTGCCGGTCTTGCCGGCGACGCGCCAGCCCATGATGCGCGCGCGCGGCGCGGTGCCGCCGGGCTGCACCGCGAGCTCGAGCATCGCGCGGATCTCGCGCGCGGTCTGGGCCGAGATCACGCGCGTGCCCGGCGCGGGGGTCGGCGACTTCAGCAGCGTGATCGGGACCAGCTCGCCGTCGCGCGCGAACATGGTATAGGCGTGCGCGAGCTGCATCAGGCTGACCGAGATGCCAGGGCCAGAGGCCATGGTCGCCTGCTCGATCGGGCGCCAGGTCTGGAACGGCCGCACGACGCCCGCGGCCTCGCCCGGGAAGCCGAGCTGCGGCGCCGCGCCGAATCCGGCGCGCTCGAACATGCGCCACATGTCCTCGGCCGGCAGCGAGAGCGCGATGCGCGCCGCGCCGACGTTGGAGGACTTCTGGATGATCTGCGCCACCGTGAGCACGGACTCGGGGTGCGGGTCGTGGATCGTGTGGCTCGCCACGCGCATGCCGCCGCTGCCGATCTGTACGCGCGTGTCTGGCGTGACGCGCCCGGACTCCAGCGCGAGTGCGATCGTGAAGGGCTTGAGCGTGGAGCCGGGCTCGAATTCGTCGGTGAGCGCGCGATTGCGCAGCTGCGCGCCCGAGAGCCGGGCCCGGTTGTTGGGGTTGAACGAGGGGACGTTGGCGACCGCCAGCACCTCGCCGGTGCTGACGTCGAGCGCGATCACGGCGCCGGCGCGCGCGCGGTGCTCGATCACCGCCGCCTTCAGCGCGGCGTAGGCCAGGCTCTGGATCTTGCCGTCGATCGACAGCACCAGGTCATGCCCGTCCTGCGCGGCGCGAATCGACTCGAGGTCCTCCACGATGTGGCCGCGGCGATCCTTGATCACGCGCCGGCTGCCGGCCACGCCGCCGAGCGTCGACTCGAAAGCGAGCTCCATGCCCTCCTGGCCGGCGCCGTCCACGCCCGTGAAGCCCACGAGGTGCGCGGCGACTTCGCCGGCCGGGTAGTAGCGGCGGTATTCACGCTGCTGGTACACGCCGTCCAGGCCGAGCCGCGCCACCTGGTCGGCGATTTCGGGCGCGATCTGGCGCTTGAGGTACACGAAGTCGCGCGAACGGTCCTCGAATTTCCCGCGCAGGTCGCGGACATCGGTGCCGAGCAGCTGCGCCAGTTGCCGCAGCTGCGCGGCGCTCGGCTGCGTGTCGCCCGGAATCGCCCAGATCGACTGCACCGGAGTCGATATCGCGAGCGCCTCGCCATTGCGGTCGAGCACGCGTCCGCGCGTGCCCGGGATCTCGAGCAGGCGGCTGTAGCGCTCTTCGCCCTTTTCCTGCAGGAACGCCGTATGCATCGCCTGCAGGTAGACCGAGCGGCAGGCCAGCACGGCGAACGCACCGAGCAGCCCGGCCATCACCATGCGCGCGCGCCAGACCGGCAGGCGCACCAGCGCGCCGGCGGTCGCGCTCACGGCGTCTCCGGCACGCCGATCACGCGCACGCGGCGCGGATCCGGCGTGTGCATGCCAAGCGAGCCTGCGGCCACGCGCTCGACTCGAGCGTGCAGCCCCCAGGTGCTCGCCTCGAGCTGGAGCTTGCCGTACTCGACGTCGAGGTCGCGCGCGCGCTGCTCGGCACGCTCGAGCTCGGAAAAGAACTTGCGGGCGCGATGCTGGGAAGTGACGAGCCCGAGCGCGCAGACGACGAGAACCAGGAGGAGGAGGAGGTTCAGCTTCGCCACGCGTCGGGCCCGTGTTCGGAAAATGGGTTAAGTGAGGCAAGTGCGTGCTTCAGTACGGCAGGATCAAGCC
>JBOIFE010000023.1:0-2405 GCA_050741015.1 Burkholderiales bacterium
CGAGGGGTTCGTCCGCGCCGTGGTCGAGGCGATCGCCGCCGGAAGCGAAATCGCGGGCGCCCAGGGCACGCTGCGCTTCCTTTCGACGGCCGCGTTCGCCGAGATCGCCTGCGAGGACGTCGCGATCCTGCCGGTCGGGCGGCCGAAGGCGCAGAGCAGCAATACCGTGGTCACGCTTGGCGAGCGACTGTTCCTCAAGGGCTACCGGCGGGTGCGCGACGGCGTCAACCCCGAGTTCGAGGTCGGCCGCCACTTGACCGAGAAGCTGAAGTTTCCCAACTGCGTTCCGGTCGCCGGCGCGATCGAGTACACGCCGGCCGGCGGCGCGCCGATGACGCTCGCGCTGCTGCAGGCCTACGTTTCCAACCAGGGCGACGGTTGGAGCCACACGGTCGATTACCTGGAGCGCTTCCTCGAGCAGCGCCGCTCGGCGCCGGCGCCGAGCGACGCGCACGGCGTGTACCTGGCGCTGGTGCAGACGCTCGGCACGCGCACGGGCGAGCTGCACCGGGCGCTCGCCACGCGCACCGGCGACCCGGCGTTCGACCCGGTGCCGGCCGCCGAGCGCGACCTGGAAGCCTGGAAAGCGGCCGTGCGCACGGGCGCCGCGGCGGCGCTCGACCTGCTGCAGGCGCGCCGCGGGCAGCTCACTTCGCCCGCACGCGAGGACGCCGCCGAGTTGCTCGAGCGCAGGAAGGCGCTCGCCGCGCGCATCGACCGCGTGCGCCTGCCGGCCGGCGCGCTGCTGAAGACGCGCTATCACGGCGACTACCACCTGGGCCAGGTCCTGCTGCAGCGGCTGGACGTCCTCATCATCGACTTCGAGGGCGAGCCGGCACGCAGCTTCGAGGAGCGGCGCGACAAGCACTCGCCGCTGAAGGACGTCGCGGGCATGCTGCGCTCGTTCAACTACGCGCGCTCGACGGCGCTGCGCCAGGCACTCGAGGGCCACGCCGACCACGACCGGCTCGCGCCGTTCGCCGCGGACTGGGAGGCGCGTGCGCGCCGCGCCTTCCTCGGCGCCTACGCGGAGTCCGTGCGCGGCAGCGGACTGTACGAAGACT
Source organism: Burkholderiales bacterium (assembly GCA_050741015.1). Classification (GTDB taxonomy): domain Bacteria; phylum Pseudomonadota; class Gammaproteobacteria; order Burkholderiales; family SG8-39; genus JAABQT01. The sequence continues at coordinate 1,065 of JBOIFE010000023.1, forward strand.
TCGAGGACACGCGCGAGCTGCGCGCGCTGTTCGAGCTGGAAAAAGCGCTCTACGAGCTGCGCTACGAGCTTAACCATCGCCCCGGCTGGGTCGGGATCCCGCTGCACGGGATCCTGGCGCGCTGGGACGACGACTGAAGGGAGGTCCGCATGAACTTCAACGTGATGCTGGAGCCGATTCGCGCCATCCTGACGCAGGTCGGGGTGTTCCTGCCCAAGCTGGGCCTCGCCGTGGTGGTGCTGCTCGTGGGCTGGGGCCTCGCGCGCCTGGCGCGCTTCACGGTCGCCAGGGGCCTGCGCGCGATCAACTTCAACGTGCTGACCGAGCGCGCGGGCGTGGACGGGTTCCTGCGCCAGGGCGGCATCAAGAGCGACACCACCGACATCTTCGCCGTGCTGGTGTACTGGCTGGTCGTGTTCATCGCGCTGGTGATCGCGTTCAACGGCCTGGGCCTCAGCTACATCACCGACCTGCTCGGCCAAGTGGTGCTGTTCGTGCCGAAGGTCATCGTCGCTCTGCTGATCCTCGCGTTCGGCGCCTACTTCGCACTCTTCGTCGCCGGCACGGTGTCGACCTACTGCGCCAATATCGGCCTGAAGGACGGCGAGCTGCTCGGCAAGATCGCGCAGTACGCGATCCTCGCCTTCGTCGTGCTGATCGCGCTCGACCAGATGAGCATCGGCGGCGACATCGTGCGCCACAGCTTCCTGATCCTGCTCGGCGGCGTGGTGCTCGGGCTCGCGCTCGCGTTCGGCATCGGCGGCCAGAAATGGGCCGCCGGGCTGCTCGAGCGCTGGTGGCCGCGCGGCGGCGACTGATGGCGGACGCGCCGTCCTTCGGCGCCGTCTGGCGCGGCGCGCCCGCGCCGCTCGGCGCCACCTGGGACGGGGAAGGCGTCAACTTCGCGCTGTTCTCCGAGCACGCGGAGCGCGTCGAGCTGTGCCTGTTCGACGAGGGCGGGCGCCGGGAGCGCCAGCGCATCGAGGTCCGTGAGCGCACCGACAACGTCTGGCACTGCTACCTGCCCGAGGCCCGGCCCAGCCTCCCCTACGGCTATCGCGTGCACGGGTCGTACCGGCCCCTGGACGGACATCGCTTCAACCCGGCGAAGCTGCTCGCCGATCCCTACGCGCGCGAACTGATCGGCGGGCTGCGCTGGAGCGACGCGCTGTTCGGCTACCCGGTCGGCGGCAAGCGCGAGGATCTCGCGCCGGACCGGCGCGACAGCGCACCCTGCATGCCGAAGTGCCGCGTCGTGGACCCGGCGTTCACCTGGGGCGGCGACCGGTCGCCCGAGGTGCCCTGGCACGACATGGTGATCTACGAGCTGCACGTGCGCGG
>JBOIFE010000024.1:0-53607 GCA_050741015.1 Burkholderiales bacterium
ATCGCCATGGCGCTGATCGAGAACATCCAGCGCGAGAACCTCAATCCGATGGAGGAGGCCGCTGGCCTGCAGCGCCTGGTCGACGAATTCCGCATGACGCACGAGCAGGCAGCCGACGCGGTGGGGCGCTCGCGGAGCGCGACGACGAACCTTCTGCGGCTTCTGCGTCTGGCCAAACCTGTGCAAGGCATGGTCATGGAAGGAGTGCTCGAAATGGGCCATGCCCGCGCGCTGCTCGCCTTTGAAGGCGCACGGCAAATTGAAGCGGCCAACCGGATCGCGGCGCGCGGGCTGTCCGTGCGAGAGGCGGAGGCGCTGGTTGCCAAGGGGTTGCGTGGCCAGGCAAGGCGTGGAGCGCAACGCAAGACCGACCGCGATCTGGCCAGGCTCGAGGAGGAAGCATCGACACGCCTTGGGACCACCGTCGAGATCCGGCCGTTGCGCAAGGGAAGGGGAAAGATCGTCGTCCAGTATTCGAGCCTCGATCATCTCGATCAGCTGCTCAAGAAGCTGCGATGACTTGGTGCAAGTGGTGCGGCGCAACACGTTGACCTTCGTTGGTGCAAAACGCTAGAATCTCGCGGCTTTGCAGGGCTCGGGGCGTATGAACGCCAGGCTCGGGGCGCTGCGCAGGCCGATCCGCACCGTCCTCCGGTGGCAGGTCGTCGTGACTGCAGCGTTTGCAGTGCTGGGCGCGGTGCTGGCCGGGGTTGATGGGGCGCTGTCCGGGGCGCTGGGCGGCGCGATCAGCATCTGCGCCGGCGGGGTGTCCGCCGTGGTGGCGTCGATGGGGAGTACGCGGTCCGCAGGGGGAGTTCTGATTCGCGCGTTGGCGGCCGAAAGCGTCAAGATCGGCCTCGTCGTGCTCCTGCTGTGGGGGGTAATGGAGACGTACAACGGGATCGTCGCGCCCGTGTTTTTCGGGGCATTCTGCGTGACGATCCTGATCTTCGGAATGGCGTTTTTTGTGCGCGAGTACGACTGAACCTATGGCAGCCGGACAAGAACTCAACGCCACGGAGTACATCCAGCATCACCTCACGTTCTTCCGCTCGCCACACGACGCGAGCGGGTTCTGGACGCTGAACATCGACACCGTCGTGACCTCGATCTTGCTGGGGGTAGTCGGTCTCGGGCTGATCTGGTGGGTTGTACGCGGCGCGACCTCCGGCGTGCCGAACCGCAGGCAGGCATTCGTGGAGCTCCTGATCGATTTCGTCGACGAGCAGACGAAGGGCCTGTTCCAGCACGGCGACCGCAACCAGTTCATCGCGCCCGCGGCGCTGACGGTATTCATCTGGGTAACGCTGATGAACGCGATGGACTGGCTCCCCGTGGACTGGGTCACGGGCGCGCTCGGCCTGGTCGGCCTGCACTCGTGGCGCCCGGTTCCGACCGCCGACATCAACGCCACCTTCGCGCTGTCGATTTCAGTACTGCTGCTGTCGATCTACTTCGCGATCTCCGCCAAAGGCCTGGGCGGCTGGATCAAAGAGTTGTTCTGCGCGCCGTTCGGCAAGCACGTGCTGCTGTGGCCCTTCAATTTCCTGTTCAACATGGTCGAATACGTGTCGAAGACGCTGTCGCATTCGCTGCGGCTTTTCGGCAACATCTACGCCGGCGAGATCCTGTTTTTCCTGCTGTGGTTGTGGGCGGCCACCGGCCTGGCGGGCACAATCTTCGGCGTCGTGCTCGGCCTGGGCTGGGCGATTTTCCACATCCTCATCGTCCTGCTGCAGGCGTACATCTTCATGATGCTGACGGTCGTCTACATCGCAATGGCGCACGAGCACCACTGAACCCGCAATCCCTATTTCGCCCGTGAAAGGAAATTGAAATGGAAAAACTCCAGTTGCTAGCAATGGTCCAGGCCTATACCGGCATCGGCATCGGGCTGATGATCGGCCTGGGCGCCGCCGGCGCCTGCATCGGGGTCGGCATCATGTGCAGCCGATTCCTCGAGGCCGCGGCGCGCCAGCCCGAGCTGACGAACTCGCTGCAAGGCAAGGTATTCCTGCTGCTCGGCCTGATCGACGCGTCGTTCATCATCGGACTGGGCATCGCGATGTTCTTCGCGTTCGCCAGCCCGCTCGCCACGCCGTTCCGCTAAGCCGCGGCGCGCCACCTTTCCCGCAACGGGGTAACGCATGGAATTCAATCTCACGCTGCTCGCGCAGATGCTCGCGTTCGCGGCCTTCATCCTGTTCACGGTGAAGTTCGTCTGGCCGCACCTTTTGCGCGCCATTGAAGCGAGACAGAAGACGATCGCGGATGGCCTGGCCGCCGCCGAGCAGGGCCACCAGGCGCTTGATTCGTCCAAGCGCCAGGCGCAGGAGGCGATCGAGCAGGCCCGCGGCCGCTCGAGCGACATCCTGGCGACAGCGGACAAGCGCGCGGCGCAGATCGTCGAGGACGCCAAGCAGGCGGCCCGCGCCGAGGGCGATCGTGAAAAGGCGGCGGCGAAGGCCGAGATCCAGCAGGAAGTCGCCCGCGCGCGCGAGCAGTTGCGCGACCAGGTCGCGGCGCTCGCGGTGGCGGGCGCGGAGAAGATCCTGCGCCGCGAAGTGGACGCCAAGGCGCACGCGGACCTGCTCGACGGGATCAAGAAGCAGCTGTAATGGCCGAGCCAAGCACGATTGCACGACCCTACGCCGACGCGGTTTTCAGTCTCGCCGCCGGCGCCGGAAGGCTTGCCGAGTGGTCGGCCGCGCTGGCCGATCTCTCGAGCGTGGCCGCCGACGCCCGTGTGCGCGCATCGGTGAGCAATCCCAACCTGTCGGCCGCACAGGTCGCCGGCCTGTTCATCTCCGTCCTGGCCGGCAGGCTCCCGGCCGACGGCGAGAACTTCGTGCGCGTGCTGGCCGAGAACGACCGGCTCGGCGTCCTCGACGAGATCCGCGACCAATACGAGGCGCTCAAGAACGATCGTGAAGGCGTGATCGAGGCCGACGTCATATCGGCGTTCGACATCGACAAGGGCCAGCTCGCCGACCTGGTGGCGCGGCTGGAAAAGCACACCGGGCGCAAGGTCAGGGCCAGGGTCAGCGTCGACACTGCGCTGATCGGCGGCGTGAAGATCGTGCTCGGCGACAAGGTCATCGACGGTTCCGCGCGCGCGCAGCTCGGTGCGCTCGAAACCGCACTCAAGGCATAGAAGCAGCACGCTCAAGGAGCTGTCATGCAACTCAACCCATCCGAAATCTCCGACCTGATCAAGAGCCGCATCCAGAACCTGGATGTGGGTGCGCAGATGCGCACGCAGGGCACGGTGGTGTCGGTGACCGACGGCATCTGCCGCATCCACGGCCTGTCGGACGTGATGCAGGGCGAGATGCTGGAATTCCCGAAGAGCACGTTCGGCCTCGCGCTCAACCTGGAGCGCGACTCGGTGGGCGCGGTGATCCTGGGCGAGTACGAGCACATCACCGAGGGCGACACCGTGAAGTGCACGAGCCGGATCCTCTCGGTCCCCGTGGGTCCCGAACTGCTCGGGCGCGTGGTCAATTCGCTTGGCCAGCCGATCGACGGCAAGGGGCCGATCAACGCGAAGCTGACCGACGTCATCGAGAAGGTGGCGCCGGGCGTGATCGCCCGGCAATCGGTGTCGCAGCCGGTGCAGACCGGCCTGAAGGCGATCGACTCGATGGTGCCGGTGGGCCGCGGCCAGCGCGAGCTGATCATCGGTGACCGCCAGACCGGCAAGACCGCGGTCGCGGTGGACACCATCATCAACCAGAAGGGCAAGGACCTGTTCTGCGTGTACGTCGCGATCGGCCAGAAAGCGTCGACCATCGCCAATGTCGTGCGCAAGCTCGAGGAGCACGGCGCGATGGAGTACACGATCATCGTCGTCGCGTCGGCCTCCGAATCCGCGGCCATGCAGTACATCGCGCCGTACTCGGGCTGCACGATGGGCGAGTACTTCCGCGATCGCGGCCAGGACGCGCGCATCATCTATGACGACCTGACCAAGCAGGCCTGGGCCTACCGGCAGATTTCGCTGCTGCTGCGTCGCCCGCCGGGACGCGAGGCCTACCCCGGGGACGTCTTCTATCTGCACTCCCGGCTTCTAGAGCGCGCGGCGCGCGTGAACCCGCAGTACGTCGAGAAGTTCACGAAGGGGCAGGTGAAGGGCAAGACCGGGTCGCTGACGGCGCTCCCGGTCATCGAGACCCAGGCCGGCGACGTCACGGCGTTCGTGCCGACCAACGTGATCTCGATCACCGACGGGCAGATCTTCCTCGAGACGGACCTGTTCAATGCCGGCATCCGGCCCGCGATCAACGCCGGCATCTCGGTGTCCCGGGTCGGGGGTGCCGCGCAGACCAAGATCATGAAGCGCAAGGATACGGGCGGCGGCGTGCGACTGGCGCTTGCCCAATACCGCGAGCTTGCTGCCTTCGCGCAATTTGCCTCCGACCTGGACGAGGCCACCCGCAAGCAGCTCGAGCGCGGCCGCCTCGTCACCGAGCTGATGAAGCAGCCCCAGTACCAGCCGCTGCAGGTGTGGGAGATGGCGCTGACGCTGTTCGCCGTCAACAACGGCCTGTTCGACGATGTCGAGGTGAAGAAGGCGCTTGCGGCCGAACGCTCGATGCGCGACTACTTGAAGGGCAAGTACGGCTCGCTGGTCAATCGCATGCAGGAAAAGAAGGACTTGTCGGCCGAGGACGAGAAATCGCTGAAAGACGCGATTGCCGACTGGAAGAAGAACGGGACCTACTGAGCTAGCGAAAGCGCCACGTGCCTGGCACCAAAGAAATTCGGGTGAAGATCCGGAGTGTGCAGAACACCCGGAAAATCACCAAGGCGATGGAGATGGTCGCCGCCTCCAAGATGCGCAAGGCGCAGGAGCGCATGCGCACGTCGCGCCCCTACGGCGAGAAGATCCGCAACGTCGCCGCCCGCATCAGTCACGCCAATCCCGAGTACCGCCATCCGTTCATCGTGCACCGCGACTCGGTCAAGCGCGTCGGGCTGATCGTGATCACCACCGACAAGGGCCTGTGCGGAGCCCTGAACACGAACCTGCTGCGCATGGTGCTCGGGCAATACAAGGCGTGGAAGGCCGAAGGCGAGGAGATCGACGTCTGCTGCATCGGCAACAAGGGCCTGGGCTTCATGCAGCGCCTGGGCGCGCACGTCGTCGCGCACACCGTGCAGATCGGCGACCGCCCGCAGATGGACCGGCTGATCGGGACGGTCAAGCTCATGCTCGACGGCTACACGGGCGACCGGTTCGACCGCCTGATGTTTGCCTATACGCGCTTCATCAACACGATGAAGCAGGAGCCGGTGCTCGAGCAGCTGCTGCCGCTCTCGGGCGAGCGCATGGGTGCACCGGAATCGGTTTGGGACTACCTGTATGAGCCCGAGGCGAAGTCGGTTCTCGACCAGGTGATGACGCGCTACATCGAGGCGATCATCTACCAGGCCGTGGCGGAAAACATGGCCTCGGAGCAGTCGGCGCGCATGGTGGCGATGAAGGCGGCTTCGGACAACGCCGCCACGCTGATCGACGAGCTGACCCTGATCTACAACAAGAACCGCCAGGCCGGCATCACCAAGGAACTTTCGGAAATCGTGGGCGGCGCGGCCGCCGTTTGAGGAATCGAACCATGGCACAAGTTCAAGGCACCATCGTCCAGTGCATCGGCGCGGTCATCGACATCGAGTTTCCGCGCGAATCGCTGCCCAAGATCTACGATGCGTTGACGCTGGCCGATGTCGGCAAGGACAGCCTCGCCGAGCCGGGGCTGACCTTCGAAGTCGAGCAGCAGCTCGGCGACGGCGTGGTGCGCTGCATCGCGCTGGGCTCCTCCGATGGCCTGCGCCGCGGCATGAAGGTGAGCGCCACCGGCGCCCCGATCTCGGTCCCGGTGGGCCAGGGCACGCTCGGGCGCATCATGGACGTGCTGGGCCGGCCGATCGACGAGCAGGGTCCGATCAAGAGCGAGGAGCGCCGCTCGATCCACCAGATGGCGCCGAAGTTCGACGAGCTCAGCCCGTCGCAAGAGCTGCTGGAAACGGGTATCAAGGTCATCGACCTCGTCTGCCCGTTCGCCAAAGGCGGCAAGGTGGGCCTGTTCGGCGGCGCCGGCGTGGGCAAAACCGTGAACATGCTGGAGTTGATCAACAACATCGCGACCCAGCATTCCGGACTCTCGGTATTCGCCGGGGTCGGCGAGCGCACGCGCGAGGGCAACGATTTCTATCACGAGATGATGGAAGCCGGCGTCGTCAAGCTCGACAACCTGGCCGAGTCCAAGGTGGCGATGGTGTTCGGGCAGATGAACGAGCCGCCGGGCAACCGCCTGCGCGTGGGCCTCACCGGCCTGACGATGGCAGAAGCATTCCGCAACGAGGGACGCGACATCCTGTTCTTCGTCGACAACATCTACCGTTTCACGCTGGCGGGGACCGAAGTGTCCGCGCTGCTCGGGCGGATGCCCTCGGCCGTCGGCTACCAGCCCACCCTTGCCGAGGAAATGGGGCGCCTGCAGGAGCGCATCACCTCGACCAAGACGGGCTCGATCACCTCGATCCAGGCCGTGTACGTGCCGGCGGACGACCTTACGGATCCGTCGCCGGCCACGACCTTCGGGCACCTCGATGCGACGATCGTTCTCTCGCGCGACATCGCGTCGCTCGGCATCTATCCTGCGGTGGACCCGCTTGACTCGACTTCGCGCCAGGTCGACCCGAACGTGATTGGCGAAGAGCACTACGGCACCACGCGCGCAGTGCAGGCGACGCTGCAGCGCTACAAGGAGCTGCGCGACATCATCGCCATTCTCGGCATGGACGAGCTCGCGCCCGAGGACAAGCTCGCCGTGTCCCGCGCGCGCAAGATCCAACGGTTCCTCTCGCAGCCCTTCACGGTGGCGAAGAACTTCACCGGCCAGGATGGCAAGTACGTCAACCTCAAGGACACGATCAAGGGATTCAAGATGATCGTCGAGGGCGAGTGCGACGCGCTGCCGGAGCAGGCGTTCTACATGGTCGGGCCGATCGAGGAGGCGTTCGAGAAGGCCAAGTCCTTCAAGTAGCGCGGAGCGCCCATGGCTGCCAGCACCATTCACGTCGATGTCGTCAGCGCCGAGGAGTCGATCTTCTCCGGCGAGGCGGAATTCGTCGTCCTGCCCGGCGAAGCGGGCGAGCTCGGCATCTATCCGCGGCATACGCCGCTGATCACGCGCATCAAGCCGGGCGCCGTGCGGATCATCCCGGCCGGGGGCGGCGAGGAGCAGCTGATTTTCGTGGCCGGCGGCATCCTCGAAGTGCAGCCTGAGGTCGTCACGGTGCTCGCCGACACGGCCATCCGCGGCGTCGATCTCGACGAAGCGAAGGCGACCGAAGCGCTGAAGCGCGCCGAGGAAGCACGGGCCAAGGCGCAGGACCGGCAAGAGATTGCGGCCGTTGAAGGCGAGTTGTCGACGCTTGCGGCGCAGCTTGCCGCGATACGCAAGATGCGCAAGCGTTAGCGCTTGACGCCGCGCCGCGCTCGGCCCCGGTCGAGCGGCGTATTCGCAATTACCACTAGAATGGTGCATCGGGGAGCGAGCCTCCGCTCGCGAGGTCCGCGTGATCTACATCGATTTCCCGCTCGGTTCGGTGTTTGGCTGGGGTGTGTGCGGCAAGTATTGCGCGCGCGAACTCGCGCGCCGGACCGAAACGAGACTGCTGGCCGAGGAGTTCAGCCCGGAAATCGTGGGTGACGCCTTCGACTGGCTCGAACTCTCCCGCATCCACTATCCCAGAGAGCGCCTTGCAGGGCTTGCAGCGCACGCGGGAATCACGCGGCTCGACGCGCCCCTGCTCGAATGCATCGCTGGAAACGAGATGCTGCCCCAGAGCGCGAACCTGCGCGGGACGCGGACCGTCGGCTACGCTTTCTTCGAGGACAACGCTCTCAAGCCCGCCTGGATTGACAATGCACGCCGGCACTTCGACTGGATCGCGACGGGGTCCTCCTGGTGCACGCAGGTGCTCAGGGATCACGGGCTGCAAAACGTGTCGACGGTGGTGCAGGGCGTTGACCACCGGGTGTTTTCATCCCGCCCGGATGGCCGCGAGTTCCTGCGCGACCGCTTCGTGGTGTTCTCGGGCGGCAAGCTCGAGTACCGCAAGGGCCAGGACATCGCGATCCGCGCCTACAAGGTGCTGCAGGACCGCCACAAGGATGTGTTGCTGGTGAACGCCTGGTTCAACCCATTTCCCTACAGCGTGCACACGATGCACGCGAGCCGGCTCATCCGCTTCAATCCGCCCGATTCGGCGCCCTCTTACGTGGATACCGTGAACGCGATCCTGGCGGACAACGGCATCGACGTTTCGCGCGTGCTGACGCTACCACCGCAGCCCAGCGCATCGATGGCGCGCGTGTATGCGAACGCCGACGTCGGACTGTTTCCGAATCGCTGCGAGGGCGGGACCAACCTCGTGCTCATGGAGTTCATGGCCTGCGGTGGACCCGTCATCGCCTCCAGCGTCACGGGACACACCGACGTCGTGACCCGGGACAACGCGCTGCTCATCGACGCGAGCGGCACGACGGATGTTCGCGGGGCGGACGGCGAACTCGTCGCCACGTGGCCGGAACCCGACCTCGACCAGGCCATCGAGCAGCTCGAGCGCGCCTATCGGGATCGGGACGCGCTCGCCGCCCTCGGCGCGCGCGCGGCCCGGGACCTCGGCGCGTGGACGTGGGCGCGCACCGCGGACGAATTCCTGAAGCTTCTGTCGTCCTAGGCCTGTCCGCCCGGGAGCGAATGACGCCCTCGAAACTTGTGCGGCGCTGGGTCGGGGCCGTTCTGTGCTGCGCGGGCCTTCAGGCTGCTGCTGACGAGTCGAAACCGGCGCCGGTCCCGGACTTCGCGACGCTCGAGGCCGTCGGCGCGGTGATCGGCGAAATCCGGATTACGACCGACGACATCTTCGACGAGAACGATCCCAAGGAGAACAACTGGCTCTTCCGCCTCGCGAACACGCTGCACATCAAGACGCGGCCCGGCGTAATCCGGCGCGCGCTCGTATTCCACAGCGGAGAACGAGTCTCCGTGGATCGCATCGAGGAGTCGGAGCGGCTGCTGCGGCAGAACAGCTTCCTCTACGACGTGCGCATCCGGCCGATTGCCGTTCACGACGGTGTCGTGGACATCGAGGTGAAGACCCGCGATACCTGGTCCTTGGAGCCCGGCATCAGCTTCAGCCGCAGCGGCGGCAGCAACTCGGGCGGCGTCACACTGCGCGACAAAAACCTGCTCGGGACGGGCGTGACGCTCGGTTACTCGGAGGTGTCCGATCCCGACCGCAGCGGAACCGAGGTCGAGTTCTCGCATCACCAGCTGTTCGGCAACCAGACGTCGATCGACTACCTGCGGGCGGACTATTCCGATGGGTCCAAGCACGCTATTTCGCTCGCGCAACCCTTCTACGCGCTGGAGACGCCCTGGGCCGCAGGAATCTCGAGAAGCAGCTTCGATCAATTGGATGCGCTCTATAGCGGCGGCGAGGCCGTCGCCAAGTACCGGCACGACAACCAGTCCGCCGAGGTGTTCGGCGGCTTGTCGAGCGGGGTGCGCGAGGGATGGGTGCAGCGCTATTCGGCCGGGGTCGGCTACGCCGAGGATCACTACCGGCTCGAACCGGGTCAGGCCGCGCCGCCCGAGCTGCCGGCCGACCAGACGCTTGCCTACCCGTTCGTGCGATACGAATTGATCGAGGACAAGTACGTCAAGACCCAGAACCGGAATGTCATCGGTCGTCCCGAGTTCTTCCAGCTGGGCCTGCACGTGCAGACCCAGCTCGGGCGCAGCAGCACAGGCCTCGGCGCGACGCGCAGTCCATGGCTCTACTCGGGGTCGGTGGGCAAGGGGCTCGAGCTCCGCGACGGCGGGCAGGTGCTGGGGTCGTTCTCGCTATCCGGAGAATACGAGGACGGACTCGCCACCCGGCAGTTCTACTACAGCGCAGTGCGGTTCTACCGCCCGCAGACAGCCGAAAGCCTGTTCTACGCGTCCGCGGCGCTCGACGCGATCGTTCGCCCTGGACCGCAGGATCAGCTGCTGCTCGGCGGAGACAACGGGCTGCGCGGCTTTCCGATGCGATACCAGAGCGGCACGCGGCGGGCGCTGATCACCCTCGAGGAGCGCTTCTACACCGATCTCTACGTCCTTAGACTGGTTCGCGTTGGCGCCGCCGCATTCCTCGACGGCGGACGCGCCTGGGGCGGCCAGTTCGAAAGCACCGTCGATGCCGGCTGGCTCTGGGACGTCGGATTCGGGCTGCGCCTGGTGAGCGACCGCTCGTCGAAGGGGAACGTCCTGCACCTCGACGTCGCGTTTCCGATCGACCCTGATGGCAATGTGAAAAGCGTGCAGTTCCTCGTCAAGACCTACGCGTCGTTCTGAGCCGAAGCGGGCGAGCGGGGAGGGCGGCCAGAGGAGGAGGCTAGCCCCGCGTCCCGCGCTTGCCGCCGCGGTTCAATCGTTCAAAGGCGAAGACGACGTAGCGCTGGCGACCGCCGGCGCAAAGCGCGTCGAATGGATAGCAGGTCACCAGCGTGAGCCGGGTCGGACCCTCTTGCTTGGTCACCCAGACATCGCCCTGGTCGAGCACGTCGGCCTCGAACACGCGAAAGGCGATGCGCACACCGTCGGCGCGCTCGATCATGATCGGATCGCCGGGACGAAGCCGTCGCAGGAACGCGAGCTGCGTGTCGCGGTGGCCGCCGATCACGCTGTTGCCCGGGCTCCCCGGAAGCGGCGTTCCGTCGGGATGGCCCGGCCCGACGGCGAGCGCACTGCCGGCGTCGCCGGCAAGCACGTACTGCTCGATGCCGAGCGTGGGGGCCAAGAGCTTCGCCACGGGCCACGTATCGGCCCACGGCCAAGGCCTCACCTCGCGCTCGCCCGCGAGTGTGCGCTCCCAGGCGCGGGCGATCAGGTCCTGCGCCAGCCAGCGCATGCCCGTGCCGGGCTCGTCTGCGCGAGCGGGCAGCGCAAGCAGCAGCGTCGCCGCGGCGAGCCCGACGGCGCACACGACCGCGATGGCGACGGCGCGAGCGATGAAGCCGAGAAGATCGGCGGCGACGTGACGGGCGGTGACGGCCGGAAGCGGCTCGGGCATGGGGTTCTCCTGAGCCTGCATTCAAACGCCCCGGTCGGGCCGAGCGCGGCCGCGCTTCGGGAAAGGCGGCGAACAATTCTGGCATTCCGGGGGCAGCGCGTCCGGCGCGGGAGCGATCCGCTATATTGGCCGCGTGCCACGCCGCATCGCGCTCGTCGAGGACGAACCCGCCATCCGCGCCAACTACGCGGACGCACTGCGCAAGCACGGCTTCGAAGTTAGCGCCTACGGCACGCGGCCGGAAGCGCTCGCGGCGATGCGCGTGCGCCTGCCCGATCTGGCCGTCATCGACATCGGCCTGGCCGGCGATGCCGATGCGGGATTCGACTTGTGCCGCGAGCTGCGCGCGCTTTCGTCGTCGCTGCCGATCATCTTCCTTACGGCGCGCGACAGCGACTTCGACGTCGTGTCGGGGCTGCGCCTGGGCGCCGACGACTACCTCACCAAGGACATCAGCCTGCCGCACCTGCTGGCCCGCATTGCCGCGCTGTTTCGTCGCGCCGAGCTCGCGCGCGAGCCTGGGGCGACCGAGGAGACGATTCAGCGCGGCGACCTCACGCTCGACCTCAAGCGTTTCAGCGTCGCCTGGCGCGGCAGCCCCGTGGCGCTGACGCTGACCGAGTTCTGGATGGTGCACGCGCTCGCCCGGCATGCGGGTCACGTCAAGAATCGCGAGCAGTTAATGCGCGAGGCGAAGCTGGTGGTCGACGATGGCACCGTGACCTCGCACGTCAAGCGCATCCGGCGCAAATTCCAGGTCGCCGATCCCGGCTTCGAGCACATCGAGACCGCGTACGGCATGGGCTACCGTTGGAAGGAGTGAAGCGGCGCTTCTCGCCCAGCCTGCGCACGAAGCTCGCGCTCGTCTCGCTCGTGCTCCTCGCACTGCCTTGGGCGGGCCTGAAGTTCGTCGATGAGATGGAGCGCGTGCTGCTCGAGGGCCAGGAGCGGGCGCTGCTCGCGACCGCGCGCGCAGTCGCGACCGCGCTTCACGACCGGCCGCAGCTGCTGGTCGCCGTACCGGCCCGCGACAGCGCCATGCGACAGGAGGCCGAGCTCGAGCTGCAGCGCCTCGCGCAGAGCGACGGCCAGCTCGCGCCCGGTTCCACGCCGCAGATTCCGCTCGCGCGCGAGGACGAGCTGCGCGCGCGCCAGGCGCAGGCGGAAATCGCCGCCATTCTGCGCGGCGTGCAGCACACGCAGTCGCGCCTGTGGGTAGTGAATCGCCGCTACCAGGTGCTCGCGCTCGAGGGCAGCCTGCGCCGGCCGCAGGCCGAGCCCGAGCCCGGGTTCTGGCCGGCGCTTTGGCGCCGCGCCGTCGGCTGGTTGATCGAGCGCCCGAGCGAGGACTTCGCCGAGGCCGTACCCGACGATGTGCTGGCGACGGGCCGCGACATCACGTCTGCGCTGCAGGGGACGCCCGGTACTCGAATGCGGCGCACGCCTGATGGGCGCGCGATTGTCATGTCCGCAGCCTCACCGGTGTGGGACGGCGACGAAGTGGTGGGCGCGGTCGTCGTCGAGGAGACGACCAACCCGATCGCCGCGCTGCGCAGCGACGCGCTCGAGCGGCTGCTCGTGATCACGCTTGCCGTGTTCGCGGGCACTGCGGCGGTCCTGATCGGCTTCGCCACCCGCTTGTCGCATCGCATCCGCCAGCTGCGCGACGAAGCCGAGAGCGCCATCGATCCGGGCGGGCGGCTGACGCGGCTCAGTGCGGGCTCCGGGGCGGGCGACGAGATTGGCGACCTTTCGCGCAGCTTCTCGGCGATGCTTGCTCGACTCGCCCAGCACCACGCCTACCTCGAAAGCATGGCCGGGCGCCTGTCGCATGAGCTGAGGACCCCGATCGCGGTGGTGCGCTCCTCGCTGGAGAACCTCAAGCTCGCGCCCAGCGCCGAGGAGGCGCGGACCTACGTCGCGCGAGCCGAGCAGGGCCTGGCGCGGCTGAACACCATCCTGCAACGCATGAGCGAGGCGAGCCGGCTCGAGCAAAGTTTGCTCGTGGCCGAGCGCGAGCGCTACGATCTTGCGGCGCTCGTGCGTGGCTGTGTCGAAGGCTACCGGACAGCCTACGCAGGGACATCGATCGCGCTCGAGCTGCCTGGGCGCGCGCTCGAGGTCACGGGTGCGCCGGACCTCGCCGCCCAGATGCTCGACAAGCTGGTGGAGAACGCAGTGGACTTCTCCCAGCCCGGCGCGACGATCACGATCCGCCTCGAAGCGCTCGGCCGCCACGTCCAGATCTCGATCGAGAATCTCGGCCCACTGCTTCCGGCGCAGATGCGAGGGCGCCTGTTCGACTCGATGGTCTCGGTGCGCGACTCGGGCGCCGCGGCGGGTCCGCACCTCGGGCTCGGGCTCTACGTTGCGCGCCTCATCGCCGAGTTCCACGGCGGCGCGATCGAGGCCGCCGATCTCGCGGCGCGCGACGGCGTGGTGGTGCGGGTCAACCTGCCGCTCGCGCGCTAAAATCGCGCCTTCCCCGGCAACCGTCCCATGAAACCGCTCACCGAGCTGCGCGGCGCGAGCCGCCTGCGCGGCCTGCTCTTCGACCTCGACGACACGCTGACGACGCACGGCCGTCTTACCGGGCAGGCCTACGCGGCCCTCGAGCGCCTGCACGCGGCCGGCCGCCTCGCGGTCGCGGTCACCGGCCGGCCCGCGGGCTGGTGCGACCACATCGCGCGCATGTGGCCGGTCGACGCCGTCGTGGGGGAGAACGGCGCGTTCTACTTCCGGTTTCGGGACGGGCGGCTCGACAAGCGCTATCACGAGGGCGAAGGCGTGCGCCGCGCCAAGCGAGCGCGGCTGGAGGCGATCATCGCGCGTATCGTCGCCGCGGTGCCCGGCACCGCGGTCTCGGCGGACCAGGCCTATCGCGAGACGGACCTCGCGATCGATTATTGCGAGGACGTTCCGCCGCTGCCACTCGAGGCCGCCGAGCGCGTCGCCGTGCTGATGCGCGAGGCCGGTTTGACCGCCAAGATCAGCTCGATCCACGTCAACGGCTGGTTCGGCGACTACGACAAGCTCGCCATGACGCGCACGCTGTTCTCGGAGGCGTTCGGGCTCGACCTGGAGGCGGTGCGCGACGAGATCGCATTCGCGGGCGATTCGCCCAATGACGCGCCCATGTTCGGGTTCTTCCCGAACTCGGTCGGCATGGCGAACATCGCGCGCTTCGCGGGACGGATCTCGCCCGAGCCGGCCTACGTCGCGCGCGCGGAGGCGGGCACCGGGTTCGCCGAGCTCGTGGGCCACATGCTCGGGGAGTGCTGATGGCTTACTGGTGGGCGTACCCCGCGATCGGCGCGGTGGTCGGATTTCTCGCGGGACTGCTCGGCATCGGCGGCGGCATGGTCATGGTGCCGATGCTCGTATACGTATTCACCGTAAGCAGGTTCCCTGCCGAGCACCTGATGCACTTCTCGCTCGCCACGGCGTTGGCGACCATCGTCTTCACGTCGCTCTCGAGCGTGCGCGCGCACCATCGCCACGGCGGCGTGGACTGGCATGCGGCGCGCTCGATGGCGCCGGGCATCGTCGTCGGCTCGCTCGGCGCGGCGCTGGTCGTGGGCTTCATTCCGACGCGGCCGCTCGCGCTGTGCTTTACCGTGTTCATGTTCTATGCGGCGCTGCACATGTACCGGGGCTCGCAGCCGACACAAACGCGCAGCCTGCCGGGACCGGCGGGGCTTTTTGCCGTGGGCGCCGGCATCGGCGCAGTCTCGAGCGTGCTCGCCGCGGGCGGGGCCTTTCTCTCGATTCCCTTCCTCGTGCGCCACAATGTCCCGATCCGGCGGGCGATCGGAACGGCCGCGGCCAATGGCTTTCCCATCGCCGTGGCCGGAACGATCGGCTACGTGCTCAACGGCCTTCGAGTCAACGGGCTGCCCTCGGGCAGCCTGGGGTTCGTCTACCTGCCAGGGCTCACCCTCGTCGTGGCGGCGAGCGTGCCACTCGCGCCGCTGGGCGCGCGCCTCGCGCACCGGCTGCCGGTGCGCCAACTGCGCATCGTGTTTTCTCTCACACTGCTCGCGCTCGCCCTGCGCATGCTGGCAAACTTCTGGTGAGGAGGAAGCGCTGACATGGCTGGACCGCTCGCGGGCATCCGCGTACTCGATCTTTCCCGTGTGCTCGCCGCACCCTGGGCCGGGCAGAACCTTGCCGATCTCGGGGCCGAGGTCATCAAGGTCGAGCGCCCCGGGGTGGGCGACGACTCGCGCGCATTCGGCCCGCCCTGGATCAAGGATGTGCAGGGCCGCGACACGAAAGACTCGGCCTACTTCACTTCGGCCAATCGCGGCAAGAAGTCGATCACGGTCGATCTGTCGAAGCCGGCCGGCCAGTCGATCGTGCGGCGCCTGGCCGAAAAGAGCGACGTGTTGCTCGAGAACTACAAGTTCGGCGACCTCGATCGCTACGGGCTGGGATTCGCGCAGCTGAAGGAGGCCAACCCGCGCCTCGTCTACTGCTCGGTCACGGGTTTTGGCCACACCGGCCCCGATCGGGAGCGGCCGGGCTACGACTTCATGATCCAGGGCATGGGCGGCATGATGAGCGTCACCGGGGACCCGGACGCCGGGCCGCAGCGCGCCGGCGTGCCTGTGGCCGACATCATTACCGGCATGTACGCGTCGATCGCGGTCTGCGCCGCCCTCGTGCATCGCGCGCAGTCGGGGAAGGGGCAGCACTTGGACCTCGCGCTGCTGGACTCCCAGATCGCGCTGCTGGCCTACCAGAATACCAACTACTTCGCGACCGGCAAGCCGCCGCGCCGGATCGGAAACCTGCACCCCAATATCGTTCCTTACCAGCCCTTCCGGGCGTCGGACGGTGACGTGATCCTCGCCTGCGGCAACGACAGCCTGTTCCGGAAGTTCTGCGATGCGGCCGGGTGCAGAGAGCTCACCGCCGATCCGCGCTTCGCGACCAACGGCAAGCGGGTCGAGAACCGCGACGAATTGACGCGCATGCTCGACGCGATCTTCGCGAAGCGCACGAAGAAGGAATGGGTGGCGCTGCTCGAGGGCGCGGGCGTGCCCAACGGCCCGATCAACGACATCGCCCAGGTCTTCGAGGAGCCCCAGGTCAAGGCGCGCGGCGTGAAGATCGAGGTGCCGCATCCGGTCGCCGGGACCCTGCCCATGGTCGCGAGCCCGATGCGTTTCTCCGCGACCCCGCTCGAGCACACCGTCCCACCGCCGACGCTGGGCGAACACACCGAGGAGGTCCTGCGGGGACTGCTCGGCGCGAGCGCCGAGGAAATCGCGCGGCTGCGCGAGGTGGGCGCGATCTAGGCTACTGCGTGCGCAGGCGCGGGTCGAGCGCGTCGCGCAGCGAATCGCCGAGCAGGTTGAAGCCGAAAACCGCCAGGCTGATCGCAAATCCCGGGAAGAAAGCCATCCAGGGCGCGGTCTCCGCAAAGTCGATGGCCGCGCCGCGCAGCATCAGACCCCAGGCCGCCACCGGCTCCTGCACGCCGAGCCCGAGGAACGACAGCGACGCCTCGAGCAGGATCGCCTGCCCGAGGAACGAGGTAAGCATGATCAGGTAGGGCGCCATCACATTGGGCAGCATGTGGCGGAGGACGATTCGCGCATTGCTGAACCCCGCCGCCCGCGCAGCGTCGACATAAGGCATCTCGCGAATCGCGAGCGCGCTCGCGCGGACCACGCGCGCGCAGCGCGGGATCATGGGAATCGCGATCGCGAAGATCACGTTCTGGACCCCCGTTCCCAGGATCGCCACCACCGCGAGCGCAAGGATGATCAGTGGGAACGAGATCAGGACGTCCATCACCCGCTGCACCACGAGGTCGATCCGGCCACCGAAGTAGGCGCTCGCTACGCCGATCAGGGCACCCACGGTCGCGCCGATGAACGAGGCGCCGAGGCCGACGATCAGCGCCGTGCGCGAGCCGAAGATGATGCGCGAGAGCACGTCGCGTCCGTAGGCGTCGGTGCCCAGCCAGTGCAGCGCGCCCGGGGGCGAGAGCATCGCGGCGTAGTCGGTCATCAACGCGTCGTACGGTGCGATCCACTGCGCGGTGAGCGCCACGACCGTCATCACCAAGATGATCACTCCGCCCAGCGTGCCTAGCGGACGTCGCCGCGCGAACCTGAGCGCGGCCCCGAGCCAGCGCGGGAGCGGCTTGCGCGGGCGCGACAGCTGGTCGAGGGTTTCCTTGGTGACGGCCATGGCTAGCGGTAGCGAATGCGCGGATCGAGCCACGCGTATGCGATATCGGTCGCGAAGTTCACGAAGATGAAGACCGACGCGACGATCAGCACCAGCGCCTGCGTGAGCGTGTAGTCTCGATGGGAGATTGCTTCTACGAACAGCAGCCCCAGCCCGTTCAGGTTGAACACCTGCTCGGTCACGACGAGGCCGCCGAGCAGGAAGGCGAACTCGAGCCCGACGACCGTGATCACGGGCAGCATTGCGTTCTTGAGCGCGTGGCGCGAGAGGATGAGCTTCAGCCAGAGTCCCTTGGCGCGCGCGGTGCGGATGTAATCCTCGCGCAAGACCTCGAGCATCGCCGAGCGCATCATGCGCGTGGCGACGGCCGAGTAGCGGTAGCCGACCGCGAGCGCCGGCCAGATCAGCTGGGCGAGGTTGTCCCAGGGGTTGACCCAGAAGGGCGTGAACACCATCGGCGGCAGCCAGTGGAAGATGATGAGCATCCCGAGGATCATCAGGATGCCGAGCCAGAACGAGGGCATCGCGAGGCCCGCGATCGAGAACACGCGTACCGCGTAGTCGACCCAGGTGTCCTGCTTGACCGCGGCCAGGATGCCGAGCGGAATCGCGAGCAGCGTTGCCACCACCGTGGCCATGAGCGCGAGCTGCAGCGAGAGCGCGAAGCGCAGCTTGATCTCTTCGGTGATCGGGGAGCCGGTCCACATCGACTGGCCGAAGTCCAGGCGCAGCACGCCGCCCATCCAGGACGTGAACTGCTTCCACAGCGGCTGGTCCAGGCCGAGCTTGTGCCGCTCCTGGTCCATCAGGTCCTGCGACTGGAACTGGCTGCCCTGTGTGAGGTAGCGCGCCTCGACGACGTCGCCGGGCACCACGCGCAGCAGCAAGAAAATGAGTACCGCGACCCCGAACAGGGTCGGGACCATCAGCAGCAACCGCTTGAGGATGTAATGCAGCATCGGGGCTCAGCCCGGCGGCGCGTGGCGCGCCGCCGGGACCGCCCGCGTCACTCGGACAGCCAGACCGTGTCCAGCGTGTTGTTGAGGTAGTGGCTGGGCGTGATCTGCCAGCCGTGCAGCTTGGACGAGTACGGGATGATGCGGTGCCACTGCAGCGTCATGATGTAGTGCGCCTCCTCGTCGAGCACGCGCTTCTCGAAGGCGCGGATGTATTTCTTGCGCTCCTCGGGGTTGGTCGCCTGGCTCTGCTTGTCGTACAGGTCGTCCAGCACGCGGTCGGTGTAGCGGCCGTAATTGGCCGGGTTACGGTCGCTCGACAGGAACTTGTACATGTCGAGGTCCGGCTCGACGATGTAGCCGCACTGGAAGTCCATCGCGGTTTCGAAGTCGCCCTTGCGGAGCACGCCGAAATAGGCCGCCGGCTCGATCACCTCCTGCTTGACGTTGAGGCCGATCTGGCGCCACTGGTCGATGAGCCAGACGCCAAGCGGCTCGTAGGGCATCGGGACGCCGCGGTTCTTGAAGGTGAAGGAGAACCCTTCGGGCACGCCCGCCTCTTTCAGCAGGCGCCGCGCCTCCGCGCGTGACTTGTTGATGTCGGTCCAGTACCCGGCGATCTGGTCCAGTTCCGCGGGCGGGGTCGCCCACGGCGTGCCCGGCACTTGCACGCCGGCCACCTCCTTCACGATCGCGATCTTCGACAGCGCCTGCGAGGCCTGGTGGCGGTCGAGCGCGAGCGTCAGCGCCCGGCGCACGCGCTTGTCGTCGAAGGGTTTCTTGTCATGGTTGAAGGCGACCATCAGGATGCAGTCCCAGGGCGACTCCTGCACCGTGATCTTGTCGCCCAGCGCCGCCTTCAGGCTGTCGCGGTCGGCGGGCGTGAAGCCGCGGAACTGGATTTGCGCTCGCCCGCCGCGGATCGCGGCGACCTGCGCCGCCGAGCTTCGGATGAAGATCGCGCGGAAGCCGTCCAGGTACGGCTTGCCCTTGTCCCAGTAGTTCGGGTTCCGCTTGCCGACGATGTGCGAGCCCTTGACGTGTTCCACAAAGATGAATGGGCCCGTGCCCATGATGTGGTGCTCGTACCAGTGCATGTCCTTCGCCAGGATCGCCGCGCTGTAGATGAAGTTGTACGGCGACAACAGCGAGGCGATGAACGAGCCCGACGGGTGCTTCAAATGGAACACCACGGTCGTAGCGTCCGGTGCTTCTACCGACTCGACCACCGCATACTGTCCCTTGCGGCTCGAGCCCACGCCCTCGGGCGGGAAAATGATCTTGTCGTAGGACGCCTTTATGTCCTTCGAGGTCATCTCGGAGCCGTCGTGGAACTTCACGCCCGAGCGGATCTTGAAGGTGTAGGTCTTGCCGTCGCTCGAGACCGTCCAGCTCTCGGCGAGCGACGGGTAGGGCTTGGTGCCGCTCGGGTCGGTCGGGTCGACGCGCAGCAACGTGTTGTAGAACGGCGCGATCGGATGGATCAGGCCGAACGTCTCCTCGCGATGCCCGTCGTACGAGGGCGGCTCCGAGGGAACGGGAAAGATCAGCTCGCCGCCGTAGCGCGGCGTTTGTGCCTGCAGGGGTAGCGCGAGAAACGCACTGGCCGCGAGGGCCAGCAAGCCCACGAGTCGCTTCAGCATGACGAACCTCCTCCTCGGATGTGGCGGGGACCCCTGCGCTGGGGGTTGTCCGGATTCTTCATTTCCGGCCAACGGCTAGTAAAGGGGGATCATTCCCGTCTGTCAAGCAAGATGACACGCGCCCCAGTGCGCATCGCGGATCTCGCGCAGTGCCGGGACTTCCGCACTGCAGCGATCCACCGCGATCGGGCAGCGGGGATGGAACACGCATCCGGACGGCGGATTGAGCGGGCTCGGCACCTCGCCGCGCAGCACGATCCGCTCGCGCTTTTGCTCCAGCGCCGGGTCGGGAATGGGTACGGCGGACAGCAGGGCCCGGGTGTAGGGGTGCAGCGGTTCATCGTAGAGCGCCTGCCGGTCGGCCATCTCGACGATCTTGCCCAGGTACATCACCGCAACGCGGTCCGAGATGTGCCGGACCACCGACAGGTCGTGCGCGATGAATAGATAAGTGAGGCCCAGGCGAGCCTGCAGCTCCTCCAGCAGGTTGATGATCTGTGCCTGGATCGAGACGTCGAGCGCGGACACCGGCTCGTCGCAGATGATGAGCGAGGGCTCCATGGCCAATGCGCGGGCGATGCCCACGCGCTGGCGCTGGCCGCCGGATAGCTGGTGCGGATAGCGACCGGCTTGCTGCGGCAGCAGGCCGACCTGCTCCAGCAACTCCCGCACGCGCAATTCGCGGCCGCCTGGATCGGGGACGATGCCATGCACCTTGAGTGGCTCGGCAAGGATCTGCCCGATCGTCATGCGGGGATTGAGCGAGGAGTAGGGATCCTGGAAGATCACCTGGATCCGGCGCCGGACCGCGCGCAGCGCAGCGTCATCCAGGGTTACGAGGTCGACGCCCTCGAACAGGACGCTTCCGCTCGTCGGCCGCTCGAGTTGCAGGATGCACCGTCCGGTGGTGGTCTTGCCACACCCCGACTCGCCCACGAGCCCCAGGGTCTCGCCCTTGTGCAGCGTGAAGCTCACGCCGTCGATCGCGCGCACGACGCCGAGGGGCTTGGCGAACATTCCCCCGCCGACCGGGAAGTGCTTGACGAGGTCGCGTACCTCGAGCAGCGGGGCGCTCATGCGGCGGCCTTGCGGACCAGGCGCGCGGCCTCCCAGCACGCCGACAGGTGCCCCGCGCCCGCGCGCGGCTCGAGTGCCGGGACCTCGATGCAGCGATCGACCCGATAGGCGCAGCGCGGCGCGAACGCGCAGCCCGGCGGCAGCCGCGTGAGGTCCGGCGGCTGGCCTTCGATCGGATCGAGCTTCGCGCGCATCGGCTCGTCGAGCCGCGGCACCGAGCGCAGCAGCCCGAGCGTATAGGGGTGGCGCGGGTCGGCATAGAGGTCGGCGGCGCGCCCGCGCTCGATGACGCGCCCCGCGTACATGACGTTGACGCGGTCGGCGTAGCGCGCGACCACGCCCAGGTTGTGCGTGATGATCAGCATCGCCACGCCGAGCCGCCGCGAGAGGTCGCGCATCAGCTCGAGGATCTGCGCCTGGATCGTGACATCGAGCGCGGTCGTCGGCTCGTCGGCGAGGATCAGCTTCGGATTACAGGCGAGCGCCATGGCGATCATCATGCGCTGGCGCATGCCGCCGCTGAACTGGTGCGGGTACTGGGTGAGGCGCCGAGCCGGATCCGGGATGCCGACCATGCCGAGCAGCTCGATTGCGCGCGCTTTCGCCGCCGTTTCGTCCATGCGCAGGTGGATTTCGAGGCCCTCGGTGAGCTGCCGGCCGATCGTGAGGACCGGATTGAGCGAGGTCATCGGCTCCTGGAACACCATCGCGATGTCCTGGCCGCGTATGTCGCGCATCTGCTCCTCGGTCAGCTCGAGCAGGTTGCGCCCCTGGAACAGGATCTCGCCGCCGACGATGCGCCCGGCCGGCTCGGAGACGAGCCGCATGACGCTGAGCGCCGAGACCGACTTGCCGCAGCCGGACTCGCCCACCAGCGCGACGGTCTCGCCTTCCTCGATGTCGTAGCTGACGCCGTCGACTGCGCGCACGACGCCCGCGGACGTGAGGAACTGCGTCTGCAGGTCCTTGACCTCAAGCAGCTTCGCCACCAGCCTCCTCCTCCTCCATGCGCCGCAGGGTGGGCCACGGCCGGGCCAGTCTAGCACGGGGAATTCGGCGCTCGCGGCGCCTGCTACGATTCGACGGCACGCATGACGAACGACAAGCGCACGCTCTCAATCTGCAGCGCCGCCCACACGCTGCACGACGGCCTCGCCGACGCGACCTACGTGCTGCTGCCGCTGCTCGCCAATGCTTTCGGCCTTACGCTCGCGCAGGTCGGCATGATCCGAGGCGCCCATCGCGCGGCGATGGCCGCGTTCCAGATCCCCGCGGGCATCGTTGCCGAGCGCACGAGCGAGCGCGGCCTTCTCGCCATCGGGACCTTTCTCGCGGGCGCGGCCTACGTCGCGCTCGGATTCGCGCAGGGCTTCTGGGCCATCCTCGCCGTGCTCTTTCTCGCGGGCACGGGCTCTTCGGTTCAGCATCCGCTTTCCTCCGCGCTGATCTCGCGCGCCTATCCCGGCGCGGGTCGGCGCGCCGCGCTCGGCACCTACAACTTCTTCGGCGACGTCGGAAAGTTCGCCTTCGGCGGCCTGGTGTCGCTGCTGCTCGTCGCCGGTATTTCCTGGCAGGCGCCGGTGATCGGCTACGGCGCCGCGGCAATCGCCGTGGCGATCGCGCTGCTGGCGGGACTCGCGTCGCGACACGATCGGCATGCGAGCGCGCCGGCGTCGGGGAAGGCGCAAGCGAGCACCGGTTGGGGCATCGCCGACCGCCCGCGATTCGCCGCGCTGTGCATGATCGAGGTGCTCGACTCCAGCACGCGCACGTCGTTCCTCACCTTCGTCGCGTTCCTGCTCATCGCGAAAGGCCTGCCCGTGGGCTGGGCGGCCGCGGCGGTGCCGCTCGTCCTCGTGGGCGGGATGGCAGGCAAGCTTGCCTGCGGGATGCTGGCCGAGCGCCTCGGCATCGCGCGGATGATCGTTGCGACCGAGATCGCCACCGCGCTTGGCATCTTCGCCGTGCTCTTGCTTCCCGCGGTTCCAGCGCTGCTGGTGCTGCCGCTGCTAGGCGTTGTACTGCAGGGGACGTCGTCGGTGCTCTACGCGACGATCGGTGAGTACGTGGAGCCCGACCGCCTGTCGCGCGGCTTTGGCCTGTTCTACACGGTGGGCTCGGTCTGCGGCATCGTGGCGCCGCTCGCCGTCGGGCTGCTCGGCGACCGCCTTGGCGTCAGCGCGGCGATCGCCGGGCTGTGCGCGACGATCCTGCTTACCCTGCCACTCGTGCCGCTGCTGCGGCCGGCGCAGGCAGTTCCGCAATCCTGATCGCGGGCTCGGACTCCAGCCGCCACAGCCGGCCGAGCAGCTCGCGCGCCGCCGCCTCGCCGATGACCGGGGCCGCCAGCTCCCGGTATTTCGCTTCGAGCTCGGTGTCGCTGAGCGGTGCGTCCGGGTCGCCCTTGCGCGTCGGCTGAAAGTGCTCGTGGCAACGACCATCTCGCACTTCCAGCGTTACGCGCGCCGCGCGTTGCGCCGGGAAAGCCGCATCGAGCCCGGGATCGAGCTCGACCTCCACGCGACGCATGAGCGCGCGCGTCGTCGCGTCTTCGAGCCGCGCACGGCTGAAGGCTGCCAGGCGGACGTTGCCGTGCGCGAGCGCGGTGGCGACCACGTACTTCAGCGAGAAGCGCGCATCCCGCTCGCTTGCCGGGTCTTCGACGCCCGCCACCTCCAGCGCCGCGCGGTACGTGCCGACGCGCACGCGCGCGACGTCGCCGGCCGCGACGCCGAGCGCCGCCTGCGCAGCGAGCGCGCCGTCGATGGCGGCGAAGGCGTGGCCGCAGCAGGCGTGGTTCTTGAAGGTCATGCGCGTGATATGGAAATCCTCGCCCAGCGTGGCGAAGGCGCGCGTCCAGTCCGGGCCGTCGCTCATGGCCCGGCCCAGCCCCGCCTCGCCGTCGATCGCGTCGAGCGCCCCGGTCACTCCTTCGCGCGCCGCGTACGCCGCGGTGAGGCCGGAATCGGCCGCGCGTCCCACGTGAACGGGCTTGGACATCGAGTCGCCGCGGATCGCCTGCTGCAAGCCGGCCGCGAAAGTGGCGGCTGTCGCCAAAGCGTGCGCGGCGCGCGTGCGATCCAGGCCTAGCAGGCTCGCGGCGGCGGCGCAGGCACCGAATGCGCCGATCGTCGCAGTGTTGTGCCAGTAGCGGTAATGAGCCCGGCCCATCGCCACCGCGATGCGTGTCGAAACCTCATAACCAGCGACGACGGCGCGCAGCAGAGCCTCGCCGCCTGCGTGGACGTCCTGTGCGGCGGCGAGCGCCGCCGAGAGGGTCGGTGCGCCCGGATGGTAAATGCCGTCGCGGAAGATGTCGTCGACTTCGACCGTGTGCGCCGCGCAGGCATTGATGAGCGCAGCGGCGCGTGGCGACGCGGCGCGCCCAAGCGCGAGTCGCGCGCGACCGCGGCCGAGCTCGCCCTCGAGCGCGCGTTCGAGCAGCGTGGCCGGCGGCACTCCCGCGCCCGGAAGGAGCGCCGCCGTCCAGTCGATGAAGGCGCGCTTCGCGTGGTGCAGCACCTCGGGTGGCAGCGGCACGGCGCGCGAGCGCTCGATGTATTCGCCGCAGCGCTCGGCGGCGTGCATCTAGCGGCCCCCGCGGATCTCGTCGAGGACCGGGCGCAGGTACTGCAGGAACAGCGCCGGGTTCTCACTCATCGGGAAATGCCCGAGCCGGGGCATCACCGAGAATTTCGCGCCGGGAATGCGCGCGGCGGCCGCCTGCGTGTCCTGCGGTGAGACCGAATAGTCGTATTCGCCGGTCAGCAGGTAGAGCGGGCACACGCGCGTGTCGATTTCGCCCAGCCGGTCGCGGATGTCGCCGTCGGCGCCGCGGTAGAAGTACAGGTCGCCCTTGAACACGCCGGGGCCGCCTTGCATGTAGTGCCAGAGCGTCTCCCAGCGATCGGCGGGCGGCGAGGTCGGCGCCATGAGCCCGCTCACGTAGGCGGCGCAGGCCTCGCCGCCGTTCACCTGCGGGTGGTGAAACCAGTCGAGCTCGTAGTAAGGCTCGATCGTTGCGCCCGACTGCAGGCCGATGATGGCGCGAAAGCGTCGCGCGTGCGCCATTGCGAGCACGAGCGCGATTCGTCCGCCGATCGAGCAGCCCAGGGCCACCGGCCGATCGAGCGCGAGCGCGTCGCAGACTTCCAGCACCATGCGGGTGTAGTCGGCGCTCGTCAGCCGGTAGGACTCGACCTGCCAGCCCTCGGGCGGCGAGGACTTGCCGTGCCACGGCATGTCGAAGGCGATGACGCGGAAGTGGCGCGTGACGTCGGCATCGTTCATCAGGCCGCGATACTGCCGCGTGTCGGATCCGGCGGTATGAAGGCAAAGCAGCGGGATTCCGGCGCCGGCTTCCTCGACGTAGAGCCGGTGCGGCCGGCCCAGCAGCTCCAGTCGCAGGTAGCCCCCGGTGATCGGCTCGACGTCGGGCGTCACGCTGCGCGCAGCAGCTCGAAGAGCCGCTTGAAGTAGAACAGGTAGGCCGAGAAGAGGCGAATGTCGCCCTCGATCTGCAGGCGTTTATATCGGCGCAGCGCGAACAGGTCATGGAAGCCCGGCGGCGGCACCCGCTCGAGGAAACGCGACCAACTCTCGCTTGCGGCGCGAAGGCGCAGGTCGGTGCGCGGCATGATCAGCGGGCCCTTCTGCACCCGTGTCACCACGCCGCGCTCGACGCGAACAAGCCAGTCCGTCTCGCCGTCGCCGACCAGGAGCGCGCAGTCCAGGTCGAGGCCGAAGCGCGCGAGCAGCGCGTCGCCCGCGGCGCGCGCCTGGAGCGTGTCAAGCGGCAGGGCCATGTGCGCGCGCACCATCGCGCAGAACGACGAGCGAGTCAACGCCGACCACGCCGTCGGCCCGGACGATGAGTGGATTGATCTCGGCTTCGAGCACGTCGGTCCTCGCGGCGAGCTGCGAATGCGACACGACGGCGCGCGCGAGCGCCTCGAGGTCCCCGCACGGGGCGTTGCGGTAGCCGCGCAGCGCCTCGAAGCCGCGCACCTCGGCGATCATTTCGCGCGCCTCGTCGAGCGTCACCGGGGCGAGCCGCAGTGCGAAGTCGCGGTAGAGCTCCGCGAGCGTGCCGCCGGCGCCGACGAGGACGAGCGGGCCGACCTGGGGATCGAGCCGGTAGCCGAGGATCGCTTCGCCCAGGCCCGCCTGCATCGTGGAGGCGACGACGCCCTGGATTCGGGCGCGGGGGTGTGCCGCATGCACGCGCTCGAGGACGCGACGCGCGGCGGCGGCGGCTTCGGCCGCGTTGCGCAGGCCGAGCTCGACGCCACCCGCATCGGTCTTGTGCTCGATGTCGGGAGAGTCGATCTTGATCGCGACCGGAAACGGGATCGTGATCGGTTCTTCCGGCGTGCGCAGTCGCTGCGTCGGCGCCTGCGGAATTTCAAATATCCCCGTCTCGGTCGACGCGGCGGGCCGCGGCGCGCGCCACGCCAGGAACGCGGCGAGCGCGTCGGCGCAGGCCTCGGGCGTGCGGAAAGCGGCGACGCCCTGCCGCGAGAGCAGCTCGAGCGAAGCGCGCGCCTCGGGCGCGAGGAAGACGGCGAGCGCCTTTTGCGGATGCTTGCGCGCCGCCGAAAGAATCGGCTCGACCGCGACCTGCGGCTGGAATTGCGCCGACGAGCCCACGGCGGCCAGTACGGCGTCGCAATGGTCCGACGCGAGCAGCGCCTCTAGCACCGGGCCGTATACGCTTGCTCGCGCGCCGGCCAGAGTCAGGTCGATGAGGGGCGATTCGGCCACGCGAACGCCGAACGCGCGGATCGCGTCTGCGAGCCCGGGCGGAGGCAACACGAGTTCGGCACCCAGGGCGCCCAGGGGATCGGCGACCACCGCCGCCCCGCCGCCCGTGGTCGTCATCGCCGCGACGCGCCGTCCTTTCGGCGGACGTCGACCCTTCGCCAGCGCGGCGGTCTCAAGCAAGGCTTCGAAGTTCCGCACGCGGAGGATGCCGCAGGCATGAAAGAACGCGTCGGCCGCTTGGTCGTCCCCGGCGAGTGCTCCCGTGTGCGACCGTGCGAGTGCCTCGCCCGCGCTCGAGCGCCCGAGCTTGTAGGCGACGACGGGCTTGCCGGCGGCGAAGGCGCGCCGGGCAGCCGCGGCGATCCGCCCGGCGTCGCGCAGCGTTTCCAGGAAAAGCAGGATTGCGCCCGTCTGCGGATCGTCGACGAGCAGCTCCATCAGCTCGCCGACGGAGAGGTCCGCCTCGTTGCCGACCGAGACCAGCCGCGAGAATCCCAACCCGCGCGCCGCGCCCCGCGACAGCAGCGAGCCGATCAGGCTGCCCGACTGCGAAATCACGGCGAGCGGCCCGACCGGCAGTGGCTCGATGTCGAGCGATGCGTTGACCGTCAGCACGGTGGCGGGCGACGTGCTGACCAGCCCGATGCTGTTCGGGCCGAGCAGTCGCGCGCCCGCCGCGCGCGCGCGGCGCACCAGCTGCGCCTCGGCCTCGCGTCCGGCGTCGCCGGTTTCGCCGAAACCGTCGGTGAAGACGGTGACCAGGGGAACGCCGCGCGAAAAACATTCGTCGCAGGCCGCGGGCACGTCCTCGGCCGGCACCATGATGAAGGCCTGGTCGATCTCGCCGGGGGCGTCAGCGAGGCGCGCGTAGGCGCGCTCGCCCAGCACCTCGGCGCGCGTGCGATTGATGGGTGCGATCGTCCCGGCAAAGCCGTGCTTGCGAAGCAGGCGCTGCGGCCGCGCCGTGTTTTTCGCCGGGTCGCCGGAGGCGCCGTAGAGCGCCACGCCGCGCGGGGCAAAGAGCGCCCGGAACAGACGCCCCTCGTCGCCCGGCGGAGGAGCCATGCGGGTCGCTAGCGGCCGGCGAACTGCGGCTTGCGCTTGGCGAGGAACGCGGCCACGCCCTCGCGGAAGTCCGCGGTATCGAAGCAGGCGTAGGACTCGTCGACTTCCTGCGGCGAAAGCGGTCGCGGGTCGGCGAGGCGCCGCGCAAACCTCTTGTGCCAGCGCGCGACGAGCGGCGCACCTTCCGCGATGCGCTGCGCGGTGGCGAGCGCCTCGCGCTCGAGCTCGGCATCGGGAACGACCCGGTTCACCAGGCCCTTCTCGTACGCTTCGCGCGCGCTCCAGATGCGACCTTCGAGCAGGATTTCCATCGCCACGGGTCGGCCGACCACGTCGATCAGCCCCTGCATCTCGGCATAGGCAACGACGAGTCCGAGATTCTTGATCGGCACGCCGAAACGCGCCGATTCGCTGCAGATGCGCAGGTCGCACTGGCTCGCGACCTCCAACCCGCCTCCGACGCAGGCGCCGTAGATCAGGGCGAGCGTGGGATGGCGGCACGCGGCGATCGAGTGCATCGTGCCCGCGATGTCCTCGCCGTAGCGCTTCGCCTGCGCCGAGTTGGCGCGCTCGTTGTCGAACTCGCTGATGTCGGCGCCCGCGCCGAACGCCTTCTCGCCGGCGCCGCGCAGGACGATGCAGCGCACCGAGTCGTCGGCGTCGAGCATGCGCATCGCCTCGCCGAGCGCCATCCACATGGGCTTGGAGAGCGCGTTCAGCTTCTCCGGGTTGTTGAGGATCACGGTGGCGACCGCGCCGTCGCGGCGCGTGAGGACCGAGTTCATGCCGCGGCGCGCGCGGGTTTCGCGCGGCAATCGGCGAGGTAAGACATCGCCGCGGTTACGCCACCGCGCTTTGCCGGCACGCCGGCGAGCGTAAGGCCCATCTCCACCCCGGCGAGCGTGCCCATCAGCGCGAGGTCGTTGAAGTCGCCCAGGTGCCCGATGCGGAACACCTTGCCCGCGAGCTTGCCCAGGCCCGTGCCGAGCGACATGTCGAAGGCTTCGAGGATCGCCTTGCGCACGCGGTCGGCGTCGTGTCCCGGAGGCATCAGCACCGCTGTAAGCGCGCCCGAGTACTCGGCGGGATTGGTCGCCAGCACCTCCAGCCCCCAGGCACGTACGGCGCGGCGCGTTGCCTCGGCGTGGCGCTGGTGCCGCGCGAAGACGTTATCTAGGCCTTCCTCCTCCAACATCGCGAGTGCTTCGCGCAGGCCGTACAGCAGGTTCGTTGCCGGCGTATAGGGAAAGTAGCCGTTCCTGCCGTTGGCGAGCATTTCGTCCCAGCCCCAATAGGCGCGCGGCAGGCCGGCCGACTTCGACGCGGCGAGCGCCTTGTCGGAGATCGCGTTGAACGACAGGCCCGGCGGCAGCATCAGGCCCTTCTGCGAGCCGCCCACGGTGACGTCGACGCCCCATTCGTCGTGCCGATAGTCGATCGAGGCAAGCGAGCTGATCGTGTCGACCAGGTAGAGCGCCGGGTGCTTCGCCGCGTCGATCGCCTTTCGAACTTCTCCGATCCGCGAAGTAACGCCGGTCGAGGTCTCGTTGTGAACGACGCACACCGCCTTGATTCGTTGCCCGCTGTCCTCGCGCAGGCGCTTCTCGATCGCCGCCGGGTCGGCGCCCGTGCGCCAGTCGCCGGGCAGGAATTCGGGCTTCAGTCCGAGCTTGGTCGCCATCTTTTGCCAGAGCGAGGCAAATTGACCGGTCTCGTACATGAGCACCGTATCGCCCGGCGAAAGCGTGTTGACGAGCGCTGCCTCCCACGCGCCGGTGCCCGAGGCCGGATAGATGACCACGTGGCCGCGCGTCTTGAACACGCGCTTCATGCCTTCGAGAACCGCCTTGCCGAGCTCGGCGAACTCGGGACCTCGGTGGTCCATCGTCGGAAAGTCGATCGCACGCAGGACCCGGTCGGGAACGTTGGTCGGTCCGGGAATCTGCAGGAAATGCCGTCCGGCGGAACGCGGCATGAAACCCCCCAAAAGGTGGCGCGGAGCGCGGTGTATTCTACGCCGCAGCATCATGGGAGGCCCGGCAACCCCGATCCGGTTCGTCACCCGCCGCGCCGGCGATGCGGCGCTCGCCGCGAGGCTGCGGCGCAGCATCGATGGCGACGTGCTCTTCGATCGGGCTTCGCGCGGACGTTATTCCACCGACGCCTCGATCTACCAGGTCGAGCCCATTGGCGTAGTCGTGCCGCGCACCGAGGAAGCGGTGCGCGCGACGCTCGCCATCGCGGCCGAACAGGGCGTGCCGGTGCTGCCGCGAGGGGCGGGATCTTCGCAATGCGGGCAGACGGTGGGGGCGGCGCTCGTCATCGACGGCTCCAAGTATCTGAACGCGATCGTCGAGCTCGACGCGGCTGCGCGCCGGGCCGTCGTGCAGCCAGGACTCGTGCTCGACACGCTGAACGCGAAGCTGCGGCCGCTCGGCCTGTGGTTCCCGGTGGACGTATCCACCAGCGCACAGGCGACGCTCGGCGGCATGGCCGGCAACAACTCCTGCGGCTCGCGCTCGATCGCCTACGGCAACATGGTCCACAACGTGCTCTCGATCGACGCGCTGACGAGCGACGGCCGCGCGCGGCGCTTCGGCCCGCTGGGCGAGGACGAGCTCGACCAGTGGCTGCGCGTGCTATATCTGCGGGACCAGGACGAGATCGCGGCGCGCTTTCCGAAGGTGCTGCGGCGCGTCGCGGGCTACAACCTCGATCATCTCGGCCCCCCGTACGAAAACGCCGCGCACCTGCTCGTGGGCTCGGAAGGCACGCTCGCGTGGTTCGAGCGCTTGCATCTCAGGCTCTCGCCGCTCCCCGCGCATCGCGTCCTCGGCGTTTGCCACTTCCCGAAGTTCCACACGGCGATGGCGCTCACGCAGCACATCGTGAAGCTCGGTCCGACGGCGGTCGAGCTCGTGGACCGCACCATGATCGGCCTCGCGCGCGGGAACGCGGCGTTTCGCGCGACGGTCGACGCGGCCATCCGCGGCGATCCGGATGCCGTGCTGCTCGTCGAATTCTCGGGCGAGGACAAGGCGGCGCTGGAGACGAAGCTCGGGCAGCTCTCGCAGCTCCTCGCCGACCTCGGGCAGCCGGACAGCGTGGTCGAGGTGACCGATGCCCGGCGCCAGAGGGACATCTGGGAAGTGAGGAAGGCGGGCCTCAACATCATGATGTCCATGAAGGGCGACGGCAAGCCAGTGTCCTTCATCGAGGATTGCGCCGTGCCGCTCGAGCACTTGGCCGAGTACACCGAGCGCCTCACGCGTGTGTTCGAGAAGCACGGCACGCGCGGCACCTGGTACGCCCATGCCTCGGTGGGTACGCTGCACGTGCGCCCCATCCTCGACATGCGCACCGACGGCGCGGCGAAGATGCGCGCGATCGCCGAAGAAGCCTGCGCGATGGTGAAGCAGTACAAGGGCGCCTATTCGGGTGAGCACGGCGACGGGCTGGTGCGCTCGGAGTGGATCGCGCCGTTCTTCGGGCCGCGCCTCACCGCGACGCTTGGCGAGATCAAGGCGAAGCTCGACCCGAAGGGGCTGATGAACCCCGGCAAGATCGTGGAACCGTCGAAAATGGACGACGCGCGGCTGTTCCGCTTTCCACCGGGCTACGCGGCGCCGGTCCCGGCGCCGGCGCTGGACTGGAGCGAGTGGGGTGGCTTCGACAAGGCCGTGGAAATGTGCAACAACAACGGTCATTGCCGCAAGTTCGACGCCGGCACGATGTGCCCGTCGTTTCGCGCGACGGGCGACGAGGCGCACCTGACGCGCGGGCGCGCGAACACGCTTCGGCTCGCGCTGTCGGGCCAGCTGGGCGAGACGGCGCACGCAGACGTCCGGGCGGCGCTCGACCTGTGCGTGTCCTGCAAGGGCTGCAAGCGCGAATGTCCGACGGGCGTGGACATGGCGCGCATGAAGATCGAATTCCTCGCCCAGGAACGGCGGCGACGCGCGCCGAGCCTGCGGGAACGCGCGATCGCGTACCTGCCGCGCTACGCGCCCTGGGCGGCGCGCATGGCGCCGCTTGCCAACGCGGCCTCGCGCGTCCTGCGCACGCCGCTCGGGTTCACGCTGCGGCGCGAGCTGCCGCCGTGGAAATCGAACTATTTTGTCGATCGCGTCTGGCC
The DNA here is from genome assembly GCA_050741015.1 of Burkholderiales bacterium. Taxonomy (GTDB): domain Bacteria; phylum Pseudomonadota; class Gammaproteobacteria; order Burkholderiales; family SG8-39; genus JAABQT01. The sequence continues at coordinate 31,974 of JBOIFE010000024.1, forward strand.
CAAGCGCGGCGAGCGAGAAGTGGTGCTGCTCGTGGACACGTTCAACCGCTACTTCGAGCCCGAGAACGCGCGCGCCGCGGTGCGCGTGCTCGAAGCGGCGAACTACCGCGTGCACGTCGCGCAGCCGGAGTTCGGCGAGCGGCCCTTGTGCTGCGGACGGACCTTCCTCGCGGCCGGCCTGGTCGAGGAGGCACGGCACGAGGCGCGCCGGACGCTGAAGGCGCTGCGGCCCTGGATCGAGTACGGCGTGACGGTGATCGGGCTGGAACCGTCGTGCCTTTACACGCTACGCGACGAATACGCCGTGCTCCTGCCGAGTACGGAGACCGCGGGCGTGGATGCGCTGGCGTTCGAGGAGTTCCTCGCCCGTGAATCCGACGCCGGCCGCGTGAAGTTGCCCCTCAAGACGCTCGGACAGACGGCGTTGCTGCACGGGCACTGCCACCAGAAAGCCTTCGACGCGATGGGCGCGGTGGAGAAGGTCCTCAAGCTCGTGCCTGGACTGAAGGTCGCGACGGTCGAATCGAGCTGTTGCGGCATGGCGGGGAGCTTCGGCTACGAGGCCGAGCACTACGAGGTCTCGATGAAGATGGGCGAGCTCTCGTTATTGCCCTCGGTACGCGCGGCGGCGCCAGACACACTGGTGGTCGCCGATGGCACGAGCTGCCGCCACCAGATCGCGGATGGCACCGGCCGGCGCGCGATGCACGTGGCCCGCGTGCTGGCCGAGGCGCTGGCGGACTGAGTTAACGAGACCGCGCTTGCTCGAGCGCGGCGCCGAACTTGTCCACCGAGAGGTAGCCCACCGTCCGCAGGACGGGATTGCCCTTCTCGTCGAGGAAAATGATCGTCGGGGTCGCGCGCACGTCGAGCGCGCGTGCGAGGGCCTTTTCGGGCAGGCGCCGTCCGTCGAACCACTGCACTTCGCGATCGCCGAAGATGTCGAGCGCGACGGCGACGAAACTCTTCCGGGTCCGGGTGATGAGCGCCGGGTCGGCGAACGTGGTCTGCGTCATCTGGCGGCAGTAGGGGCAGCCGTCCTGCCAGAAGTAGAGCATCAGGCGCTTGCCGTCCTGCGCGGCTTCGTTCGCGTCCTGCGGGAATTCGAGGAACGATTCGGCGAACCAGGCCGGGACTTCGTTCGACTGCGCCTGCGCGCCCAGCGCGGCGCCGGCAAGCGCGAGTGCGGCGAGGATTCGCGTCATTGCTGCTTGCGGCTCCAGGCGTAAAGCGCGACGCCCGCCGCGATCATCGGCAGGCTCAGCCATTGCCCCATCGACAGGCCGAGCGCGAGCAGCCCGAGGAAATTGTCGGGCTCACGCGCGAATTCGACGATGAAGCGGAACGCGCCGTAGCCCATCAGGAAGACCGCCGACACGGCGCCGCGCGGCCGCGGACGCGATCCATACCACCAGAGCAGCGCGAAGAGCACGATCCCTTCCAGCGCGAACTCGTAGAGCTGCGAGGGATGGCGCGGCAGCTTGCCCGCGCCCTGGAACACCATGCCCCAGGGCAGGTCGGTCGGACGGCCCCAGAGCTCGCCGTTGATGAAGTTGCCCAGGCGCCCCGCCGCGAGTCCGGTGGGCACGCAGGGCGCAACGAAGTCCATCAGGCGCCACCAGTCCACGCGATGACGCCAGGCGTAGATTGCCGCCGCCGTCAGCACGCCGAGGAAGCCGCCGTGAAACGACATGCCACCGTGCCACACGGCGAAGATCTCGAATGGGTGGGCGGCGTAGAAGGCGGGCTTGTAGAACAGCACGTAGCCCAGCCGCCCGCCGAGGATGGTGCCGAGCACGCCGTAGAAGATCAAGTCGTCAAACTGCTCGCGCGTGACGGGCGCGAGCCCGCGCGCGATGCGGATGCGTCCCAGCCACAACAGGAAGCCAAAGGCGACCAGGTACATCAGGCCGTACCAGCGCACGGCGAGCGGACCGATCCGGAGGGCGATCGGGTCGAACTGTGGATGGACGAGCACGGTAGAATTTGAATTCTACGTCGAGAGGACTCGTGCCATGGCCTACAACCGCCGCTCGCGCCTGATCACGGCAGGCGTCGCGCGCTCGCCCAACCGGGCGATGCTGCGCGCCGTCGGCTTCGGAGACGGCGACTTCGACAAGCCGATCGTCGGCGTGGCCAACGGCCACTCGACCATGAATCCGTGCAATGCCGGCATCCAGCCGCTCGTGGACAGCGCGATGGCGGCGCTGGAAGCCGCCGGCGCGAAGCCGCAGGTGTTCGGTGTGCCGACCGTCACCGACGGCATCGGCATGGGCACCGAGGCGATGAAGTATTCGCTCGTGTCGCGCGAAGTGATCGCCGACGCGATCGAGACTTCGGTCAACGGCCAGGCGATGGACGGCGCGCTCGTCGTCGGCGGCTGCGACAAGAACATGCCCGGCGGCATGATGGCGCTCGCACGCATGAACGTGCCGGGCATCTACGTCTACGCGGGCACCATCAAGCCCGGCAAGTGGAAGGGGCAGGACCTCACGATCGTATCGGCGTTCGAGGCGGTCGGCGCCTTTGCCGCGGGCAGGATGAGCCAGGACGACTTCATCGGCATCGAGAAGAACGCCTGTCCTTCCGTCGGCGCCTGCGGCGGCATGTACACCGCGAACACGATGAGCTCGTCGTTCGAGGCGCTCGGCATGAGCCTGCTCGGCTCCTCGCAGATGGCCTCGCCCGACGCGGAGAAGGCCGATAGCGCCGCCGAGTCCGCGCGCGCGGTGGTCGAAGCGGTGAAGCAGAACCTCAGGCCGCGGGACATCATCACGCGCAAGTCGATCGAGAACGCGATTGCGCTCGTGATGGCCACGGGCGGCTCGACCAACGCAGTGCTGCACTACCTCGCCATCGCGTCCGCCGCGGGCGTGAAATGGACGCTCGACGACTTCGAACGCGTGCGACGCAAGGTGCCGGTGCTGTGCGACCTCAAGCCCTCGGGCCGCTACGTCGCGGTGGACTTCCACCGCGCGGGCGGGGTGCCCCAGGTGCTGAAGATCCTGCTCGAGAACGGCGTGCTGCACGGCGAATGCATGACGATCCACGGCAAGACGATGGCCGAGATGCTGAAGGACGTGCCCGCGCAGCCGAGGCGCGACCAGGACGTGATCCGCGCTTGGTCGAATCCGGTGTACAAGCAGGGCCACCTCGCGATCCTGCGCGGCAACCTCTCCCCCGAGGGCTGCGTGGCCAAGATCACGGTGAAGAACCCGGTGATCACCGGGCCGGCGCGCGTGTTCGACTCGGAGCCCGCGTGCATGAAGGCCATCCTCGCCAAGCGCATCAAGCCGGGCGACGTGATCGTGATCCGCTACGAAGGACCGAAGGGCGGGCCGGGCATGCAGGAAATGCTCGCGCCGACCTCCGCGCTGATCGGCCAGGGCCTGGGCGAATCGGTCGGCCTGCTCACCGACGGGCGTTTCTCGGGAGGTACCTGGGGCATGGTGGTCGGGCACGTGGCGCCGGAAGCCTACGTCGGCGGCACGATCGCGCTGGTGGAAGAGGGCGACTCGATCACCATCGACGCGAAGAAGCGCCTGATCCAGCTCAACGTCCCGGTAAGGGAGCTCGCCGCACGCCGGCGGAAGTGGAAGCAGCCCAAGCCGCGCTATACGAAGGGCCTGATGTCCAAGTACATGCGCCTGGTGTCGACCGCCTCGAAGGGCGCGATCACGGATTCAGAATCCTGACCCCGGCAGCTTGAGAAATTCGATCTCGGCCGGCGTACTTTGCCGGCCGAGAATGTCGTTCCGGTGCGGGAACCGGCCAAAGCGCTCGATGAGCTCGCGATGACGCTCCGCGTAGCGGTACTGTTCCGGGTCGAATCCCTTCATCAGACGGCATGAGAGATCTTGGTCGGCAGGCGACTCGCTATGCTCAAACGGCAGGTAGGCGAAGAGCTGCTCCGGCTGTGCCATCTGCTGGTCCCAGCCGCGCTGCAGGATGATCCTGGCCGTCGCCCGCGCCTGCGCATCTGTGGCAAAGGCGCGCGCCTCGCCCCTGAACATGTTGCGCGGAAACTGGTCCAGGGCGATCGCGAGCGCCAGGGCGCCGCGCGGCGCTTCCGACCAGCTGACGAGCTGGCCCGCGGCGGCGGCCTCGTGCACGGCCAGGAAGTGAGACCGGATCTCGGCGTCGAACGCCGGGTTCTTCACGAACCAGTCCTTGGCGTGGTCGTCGAACCAGAAGCGCAGCAGCGCCTCGGGGTTGGTCTCCGGTGTCGCCATTGGCCGGCATTGTAGGGGTACGGGTACGGGCCGGCGCGCCCTCCCTTCGCAAGGCGACGGCGTTGCGGTAGCATGGCGGCCCGATTTCCAAGGTGGGCCCGATGAAATTCGTTGCACTGTCCGCCGCCGCGCTGGCGCTCGCCGCCGCGGCGCCGGCTCAGTCGAGCGAGGCGCTCGCGAAGCAGTACGGGTGCCTCGTCTGTCACGTCGTCAAGGGCTCGAAGACCGTCGGCCCTGCCTACGCGGATGTGGCAAAAAAATACGCGGGCCAGAAGGGCATCGAAGCAAAGCTGGTCCAGAAGGTCAAGCAGGGCGGCACGGGCGTGTGGGGCCAGATGCCGATGCCGCCGAATCCGTCCGTGCCGGATGCCGATCTGCACATGCTGGTTAAGTGGATTTTATCGATCAAGTAGTTTCCCGGGAGAACACATGAGAAAGACCAAATTCGTACTGGCGTTGTTCGCCGCCGCCGCGTTGGCGGGTTGCGGCAAGGAAGATTCCTCTGAAATCAAGATCGGCCACGCGGGCCCGCTGACGGGCGGCATTGCGCACCTCGGCAAGGACAACGAGAACGGCGCGCGCCTCGCGATCGAGCAGGCGAACGAGGCGAAGATCAAGATCGGCGGCAAGGAAGTGAAGTTCGTGCTCGTCGCCGAGGACGACCAGGCCGACCCGAAGGTCGGCACCACGGTCGCGCAGAAGTTCGTCGACGCCAAGGTCGCGGGCGTGGTCGGGCACCTGAACTCGGGCGTCACGATTCCCGCCTCGGCGATATACCACCAGGCGGGCATCCCGATGATCACGGGATCGGCCACCAACCCCAAGCTCACCGAGCAGGGCTTCAACAACGTGTTCCGCGTGGTGGGTCGCGACGACCAGCAGGGCCCGGCGATCGCGAGCTATCTCGCCAGCGTGAATAAGCCGAAGGTCGTCGCGGTGATCGACGACGCCACGGCCTACGGCGAGGGCATCGCGAACGAGGTCGAGAAGACTCTGAAGGCGGCCGGCGTGACGGTGCTGCCGCGCGAGAAGGGCACCGACAAGACCACCGACTGGATGGCGGTGCTCACCAAGATCAAGGGCAGCAACCCCGACGCCATCTTCTACGGCGGCATGGACGCGACCGGCGGGCCGCTGATCAAGCAGGGGCGCGAGCTCGGCATCAAGGCGCTGTTCACCTTCGGCGACGGTGCCTGCACCGACAAGATGAAGGAGCTGGCGGGCGACGCGGCCGAAGGAATGCTGTGCTCGCAGGCGGGCATCCCGCCGCAAGCAGCCTCGAAAGCCTTCACCGACGCGTACAAGAAACGCTTCAACGCGGATCCGATCCTGTACGCGCCATTCACGTACGACGCGGCGAACCTGCTGATCACGGCGATGCAGAACGCCGGCTCGGCTGACCCCGCCAAGTACCTGCCCGAGCTCGCCAAGATCCAGTACAAGGGCGCGACGGGCCCGATCTCCTTCGATTCGAAGGGCGATCGCAAGGACGCGGAAATCACGATCTTTACGATGAAGGGCGGCAAGATCGAGCCGATCGCCGTCGTGAAGAGCGGCAAGACCCTGTCCTACGAGGAGTTCCTGAAGTCGATGGGCGGCTAGCGCCTCGGCGCCCCGGCGAAAACGGCACCTGCGGGTGCCGTTTTCGTTTCTGCTAGTCTTTCCGGCGATGGACATCTTCCTGCAGCAGGTCGTCAACGGCCTGACGCTGGGCAGCGTGTACGCCGTGGTCGCGCTCGGCTACACCATGGTGTACGGCATCATCCAGCTCATCAACTTCGCGCACGGCGAGGTGGTGATGATCGGCGCGATGGTCGCGTTCTCCGTGATCACGGCGCTTGCCGGCACGGGACTGCCGCCGCTGGTCATCGTGCTGGCGGGCACCGCCTGCGCCGTTCCGGTGTGCATGGGGGTCGGCTACGCGATGGAGCGGCTCGCCTACCGGCCGCTGCGGCGCGCGCCGCGCCTCGCGCCGCTGATCACCGCGATCGGGGTCTCGATCATCCTGCAGCACCTCGCGCTGCTGGTGTGGAGCCGCAACGTAATTGCCTTTCCGCAGATCATCCGCATCAAGACCTACGTCGTCGCCGGGGCGGTGATCACCAACGTGCAGATCGCGATCGTCGCGCTGTGCATCGCCGTCATGGCGGCGCTCGCGTTTCTCGTGTACCGCACGCGGCTTGGCACGGCGATGCGCGCGACCGCGCAGAATGCGCAGGTGGCGGGACTGATGGGCATCGACGCGAACCGGGTGATCGCCTTGACCTTCGCGATCGGCGCCGCGCTCGCCGCGGTCGCCGGCGTGATGGTCGGCACCTACTATGGCATCGCGCAGTACACGATGGGATCGATCCTAGGCATGAAGGCGTTCTCGGCGGCTGTGCTCGGCGGCATCGGCAACATTCCGGGCGCGATGCTGGGCGGCGTGCTGCTGGGCGTGGTCGAGGCGCTCGGCGCGGGCTACATCGGCAACCTCACGGACCTGTGCAGCTACGGCTGGATCGCCAGCCTGATGCCGCAGCGCTGCGCGGGCGGCGGCCACTTCATCCTGTTCGGCTCGAACTACCAGGACGTGTTCGCTTTCGTCGTGCTGATCCTCGTGCTCGTCATCCGGCCTTCGGGGCTGCTCGGCGAGCGCGTCGGAGACCGCGCGTAGCCGATGCGGCTCGTCAACTGGCTCCGGGCCCATCCGCGGCGCGTGCCGATCGGCATCGCGATCGTCGCGCTGGTGCTGCTCGCGCTGCCGTTCGCGCTCACGCTGGTCGGCACTTCCTGGGTGCGCATCACGAATTACGCGATCCTGTACGCCCTGCTCGCGCTCGGCCTGAATATCGTCGTCGGCTTCGCCGGGCTGCTCGACCTGGGCTACATCGCGTTCTACGGGGTGGGCGCCTATACCTACGCGCTGCTCGCGAGCCCGCAGTTCGGGCTGCACCTTCCGTTCTGGGCGATCCTGCCCGTCGGCGCCATGGTGGCGGCATTCTTCGGCGTGCTGCTGGGCGCGCCCACGCTCAAGCTCCGCGGCGACTACCTGGCCATCGTGACGCTCGGTTTCGGTGAAATCGTGCGTATCTTTCTGAATAACCTGTCGCGCCCGATCAACATCACCAACGGCCCGCAGGGCATCGCCGGGATCGATCCGTTCCGGCTCGGGGGCCTGGATTTCTCCACCAACCAGGCGCTGTTCGGCCTGCCGTTCACCGGGCCGGTGAAGTACTACTTCTTCCTGCTGCTGGTGCTGATAACGATCCTCGCGCTCAACACGCGGCTGCAGAATTCGCGCATCGGCCGCGCCTGGGAGGCGGTGCGCGAGGACGAGATTGCGGCGCGCGCGATGGGCATCAATACCACGCGCATGAAGCTGCTCGCGTTCGCCATGGGCGCGTCCTTCGGCGGCGTCGCGGGCGGCATGTTCTCGGCGATCCAGGAATTCATTTCGCCCGAAAGCTTCATCCTGGTGGAGTCGATCCTGGTCGTGTCGATGGTGGTGCTGGGTGGCATGGGCAACATCTGGGGCGTGGTGCTCGGCGCGATGCTGCTGTCGTTCGTCCCCGAGATCCTGCGCTGGACCGTCGCGCCGCTGCAGCAGGCGCTGTTCGGCCGGATGTTGATCGAGCCCGAGATCATCCGCATGCTGATCCTCGGCTTCGCGATGGTCCTCATCATGTTGTACCGGCCCGCGGGGCTGCTGCCCTCGGCGGTGCGCCGGCGCGAACTCGCCCGTGACGACGACGCTGCTTGAGGCCGCCGGGGTCGCCAAGCGCTTCGGCGGCGTGCAGGCGCTGACCGACGTTTCGTTCTCGATCCGGCGTGGCGAGATCTACGGCCTGATCGGACCCAACGGCGCAGGCAAGACGACGCTGTTCAACGTCCTGACGGGCATCTATCCGGCCGACGACGGGTGCTTCATGTTCGACGGCGTGCCGCTCGCGGGCCTCGGGCCGCACCAGGTCGCCGCGCGCGGCATCGCGCGCACGTTCCAGAACATCCGCCTGTTCGCCAATCTGTCCGTGCTCGAGAACGTCATGATCGGTCGGCACGTGCGCACGCGCGCGGGCGTGCTGGGCGCGGTGCTGCGCGACGCCGGCACGCGGGCGGAGGAGGCGGCGATCGAGCGCCGCGCGGCGGAGCTGCTGGACTACGTCGGTATCCGCGAGCGCGCCAACGACCGTGCCGGCAGCCTGCCCTACGGCGACCAGCGGCGCCTGGAGATCGCGCGCGCACTGGCGACCGACCCGAAGCTGCTCGCGCTCGACGAGCCGGCCGCCGGCATGAATCCCTCCGAGCGGCAGTCGCTCGGGCGCCTGATCGAGCAGGTGCGCGCCTCGGGCGTGACGATCCTGCTCATCGAGCACGACGTGCGGCTCGTGATGAACCTCTGCGACCGCGTGCTGGTGCTCGACTACGGCGAGCGCATCGCCGAAGGGCTGCCCGCCGACGTGCAGAAAGATCCAAAGGTAATCGAGGCCTACCTTGGCGCTCCGCATGCTGCTTGAGGTCCGCGGCCTGGAGGTGAACTACGGGGGCATCCGCGCGGTGAAGGCGATCGACCTGGACGTGCGCGAGGGCGAGCTCGTGTGCCTGATCGGAGCCAACGGCGCGGGCAAGACCTCGACGCTGAAGGCGATCTGCGGGCTGCATGCGCGCGGTGGCCGCGTGAACTACGCGGGCGCCGCGCTGGAGGGCGTGCCCGTGTTCGAGCTTCCGCGGCGCGGGCTGGTCATGGTGCCCGAGGGCCGTGGCGTGTTCGCCCAGCTTACCGTCGAGGAGAACCTGGCGATGGGCGCCTTCGCCCGAAACGACGCCGACGTGGCGACCGACCTCGCGCGCCAGTACCAGGCATTTCCGCGGCTCAAGGAGCGCCGGCGCCAGGTCGCGGGCACGCTCTCGGGCGGCGAGCAGCAGATGCTCGCGATCGCGCGTGCGCTGATGACGCGCCCGAAGCTGCTGCTGCTGGACGAGCCCTCGATGGGGCTCGCGCCGCTCATGGTGGCGAGGATCTTCGACATCGTGCGCGAAGTGGCCGCGCGCGGCGTGACGATCCTGCTCGTCGAGCAGAACGCGCGGCTCGCGCTGGAGCTCGCCGACCGCGGCTACGTCATGGAGTCCGGAGCGATCTCGCTCGCGGGCGAGGCGCGCTCGCTGCTGGCCGATCCGAAGGTGCGTGAGGCTTACCTGGGCGAAGCCGCCGCAGGCTGAGGCAGGTCGGCCTGCGTGGTGAAGCTGTCGGCGTAGAACTCGTCTTCCGGCAGCCGGCACTGCGCAACGAAGTCGCGCCGCGCCGCGTCCACCATGACGGGCACGCCGCACGCGTACACCTGATGGCCGGAGAGATCGGGGAAGTCCTCCATGACCGCGCGGTGCACGAAACCCGTGCGGCCGCGCCAGTCGTCCTCGGGCAGCGCATCCGAAACCACCGGCACATAGCGCAGCTGGTGCGCGTCGGTCCAGCCTTGCGCGAGCGCGTTCATATAGAGGTCCTTCGGACGTCGCCCGCCCCAGTACAGCGTCATGGGCCGGGCCACGCCCTTGTGCAGTGCCTCCTCGATGATCGCCCGGATCGGCGCGAATCCGGTGCCCGAGGCGACGAGGACGACGGGCTTGTCCGAGTCCTCGCGCAGGAAGAACGTGCCGAGCGGCCCCTCGAAGCGCAGGATGTCGCGCTCCTTCATCTTGCCGAAGACATGGTCCGTGAACTGGCCGCCCGACACGTGGCGTACGTGCAGCTCGAGCAGTTCGGCGGCGTGCGGCGCCGTGGCCATGGAGAAGCTTCGCCGCGAGCCGTCCTTCAGCACGAATTCCAGGTACTGGCCCGCGAGGTAGACCAGCTTCTCGTTCGCCGGGAGCTTGAGCTGGATCGTCATGACGTCGTCGGCGAGCCGCTCGAGTTTCTGCACGCGGCAGGGCAGCGTCCTGATCTCGATGCCGCGCGTCGCGCTGATCGTGCGCGCCTCGATGACGAGGTCGGACAGGGGCTTGGCCTGGCAGAACAGCGCCTTGCCGCGCGCCTTGTCCTCCTCGGAGAGCGCCTTGACCTGGTAAACGCCGTAGTCGACGTCGCCGGAAACGATCGTGCCCTTGCAACTGCCACACGCGCCGTTCTTGCATCCGTAGGGCAGGATGAGGCCCTGGCGCAAGGCCGCCACGAGCACCGCCTCGCCGTCCTCGACGTCGAAGCGCTGTCCACTGGGCTGGATCGTGACGCTGTGCATGCCGCTAGAATGCCATTCGTGAAGACGCTGTTGATCGCGGGCTTCGGCGACATCGCGCGCAGGGCCGCTCCGCGGCTGGAGGCGCGCTACGTCCTGAAGCCGCTCCGGCGAAGCGACGGAGTCGACCTCGACCGGCCCGAAACCCTCGCCGCGCTCCCCGACGCCGACGCGGTGCTGCATTGTGTGCCGCCGCCGCCGCGCGGTACTTCGGATCCGCGCACCGCAAACCTGCTCGCCGCGCTTTCGAAGGGGCGGATTCTACCGGCGCGCGTCGTCTACGTCAGCACGAGCGGCGTGTACGGGGACTGCGGGGGCGCGCGCGTTGACGAGTCGCGTGCGGTGCGACCGGGCACCGACCGAGCGCGCCGCCGCGTGGACGCCGAGCGCCGCCTTGCACTATGGTGCAGCGAGCGAGGCGTGTCCCTGGTGATCCTGCGCGCACCCGGAATCTATGCGGCCGACCGGCTGCCGCTGGAGCGCTTGCGTGCGGGCACGCCCGCGCTGCGCGAGGAGGACGACGTCTTCACCAACCATATCCACGCCGAGGATCTCGCCGCCATCGCGGTGCGGGCCCTTCGCGATGCCACACCGGCTGGCACCTACAACGCCTGCGACGACAGCGAGATCCGCATGGGCGATTGGCTGGACCTGGTGGCCGCGCGCGCGGGCCTGCCGCGCCCGCCGCGCATCGCGCGCAGCGACGCGCCGGGCCGAATCGCGCCGGAGATGCTGTCGTTCATGAGCGAATCCCGGCGGCTTGCCAATCGGCGCATGAAGGAGGCCTTGGGCGTACGTTTGCGCTACCGCACGGTTTTCGAAGGCGTGCCGCAAGCGGAATCCCGGTCGTGACCGCGCTTGTCGTCGTCACCAATCTGCCGGACCGCGGCGCCGCCGAGAAACTGGCCGACGCTCTGATCGAGGGCCACTTCGCGGCCTGCGTCAATATTCTCGCGCCCTGCCGCTCGGTCTACCGGTGGCAAGGGGCCCTGCAGCACGACGAAGAGCACCCGATGCTGATCAAGACGACGCTCGAGCGCTATCGGGCGCTCGAAGCCGAGATCCGCCGGCATCATCCCTACGAGTTGCCCGAGATCATCGCGCTGCCGGTGACCGCGGGGCTTGCCGCGTACCTCGACTGGGTCGGCGCGGAAACCTCGGTTGCGCCGTGATCCGCGCACTGCTGCTCGCTCTGGCGCTCGCTGCGCCCGCGGCGAGCGGCGACGATCTGCTCGAGCCCGAGCGCGCGTTCCAGTTCACCGCGCGCGCGCTTGGCTCGGATGCGCTCGAAGTGAGATTCACGATTGCCGACGGCTACTACCTCTACCGCGACCGATTCCGCTTCGCCTCCGACAACGCGCGGCTCGGCCCGCCTGAATTGCCGCACGGAAAACCCAAGACGGACCAGTTTTTCGGCACGAGCGAGATCTACCGCGGCGAGGTCCGCATCCGCATTCCGGTAAAGAAGGCGCCTGCGGAGCCGCTAAGGCTGGAGGTCATCTCGCAGGGCTGCGCCGACGTCGGCGTGTGCTACGTGCCGATGGAATCTCGTGCCGAGCTGAGGCTCGCGCCCTAACCCGCGCGCTTCAGCTCGCGTGCCGCGTCCAGCGCGTAATAGGTGAGGATGCCGTCGGCGCCCGCGCGCTTCATGGCGAGCAGGGCCTCCATCATGCAGCTGGCGGGCAGCCATCCGCGATCGACGGCGCCGCGCAGCATCGAGTACTCGCCCGAGACCTGGTAGACGTAGGTGGGTGCACGGAACTCGTCCTTCACCCGGCGCACGATGTCCAGGTACGGCATGCCCGGCTTGACCATGACCATGTCGGCGCCTTCGGCGAGGTCGAGGCCGACTTCCCACAGCGCTTCGTCGCTGTTCGCCGGGTCCATCTGGTAGGTCTTCTTGTCGCCCTTGCCGAGGTTCTTCGCCGAGCCCACCGCGTCGCGAAATGGCCCGTAGAAGCCCGAGGCGTACTTTGCGGAGTAGGCGAGAATCTTCGTGTGCACGTGCCCGGCCCGCTCGAGCGCGGCGCGAATGCGGCCGATGCGGCCGTCCATCATGTCGGAGGGCGCGACGATGTCCACGCCCGCGCGCGCCTGGCAGAGCGCCTGCTTCTCCAGGACCTTGAGCGTGACGTCGTTGACGATGTAGCCGCGTGCATCCACGACGCCGTCCTGGCCGTGCGAGGTGTAGGGGTCGAGAGCGACGTCGGTCATCAGGCCGAGCCCCGGAAAGCGCTTCTTCAGCGCGGCCACGACGCGCGGCACGAGGCCGCGCGAGTTGTAGGCCTCGCGGCCATCGGGCGTCTTCAGCCGAGGCTCGATCACCGGAAAGAGCGCGAGCGCGGGGATGCGCAGCTTGAGGCAGGTTTCGGCCACCGGCAGCAGCCGGTCGAGGGTCATGCGCTCGATCCCGGGCATCGAAGCCACGTTCTCAGTGCGGTTTTTTCCGTCGAGCACGAACACGGGGTAGATGAAGTCGGCGGGCGTGAGCACCGCCTCCTGCATGAGGCGGCGGGAGAACTCGTCGCGGCGCATGCGCCGCATGCGCACGGCGGGGAATTGGCCGTAGACCTTCATCGCGCTGATTCGTCTGGGAGTTTCGGGTCGGGGGAACTTTCGCCGGCGGGGGCAATCTTACTCGCAGACGGTGTGAATCGTCTCCCGCTTCTCCTCCCTGAGCGGGTTGCCTTAATCCTAATTAAGGCGTTTTGCCCCCGGTTCATATCCCCTTTGCCGGGGGTCTTTTATTCCGCGCGCGCTGCCCGAAGCCAGCTTTCCAGCAGCGCGCGCGCATCCTCGACGCCTTCGCCGCTCGTACTGGAGAACAGCAGGATCCGCGCCTCGGGGTCGTGTGACGCGAGCTTCGTCTGTGATTCGCGCAGCTGCGCAGCGCGGTCCTGCCGCGACAGCTTGTCCGCCTTGGACAACAGCACGAGCAACCGCCGTTCCGCGGGCCGCAGCCACTCGAGCAGCAGCTCGTCCAGCGGCATGAACGGGCGGCGCGCATCCATCAGCACCACCACCCCCGCCAGCACGCGCCGGTCAGCGAGGTAGCCGCCCACGAGCTGGTCCCATTCCGCGCGCTGGGCGCGCGGCGCGCGCGCATAGCCATACCCCGGCAGGTCGACCAGCCGGCCGCGTCCGCCCAGCTCGAAGAAATTGATCGTCTGGGTCCGCCCCGGGGTGCGGGAGAAGAACGCGAGCCGGCGCCGGCGCGCGAGCGCGTTGAGGGCACTGGACTTGCCCACATTCGACCGGCCCGCGAAGGCGAGCTCGGGCAGCGACTCGGGCGGCAGCTGCTCGAGTCGGCCGACCGAAGTGAGGAATTGCAGCGAGGCGAACGCGCTTTCGGATTCCGGCATGGGCGAAATTCTAATAAAATGAGGCGTTTCGACGGTACCCCGGGGGCAGCAGTATGAATCGTGTATGGGCGGTGCTCGCCGCCGCGAGTGCGTTTTCGGCCGCGCAGGCGCTGGCGCAGGGCGATGCGAAGCCCGATCTCGCCAAGGGTGGGCAGATCGCCAAGCAGGTCTGCAGCGCCTGCCATGCCGCCGACGGCAACAGCGTCGCGCCCGCCAATCCGAAGCTCGCCGGCCAGTTTGCCGACTATCTTCGCAAGCAGCTCGGTGATTTCAAGGCACAAGGCAGCAAGAAGGCAGCTCGCGACAACGCGATCATGGCCGGGATGGTGGCCAGCCTTTCGACCGCGGACGAGGGCGCGGTTGCGGCGTATTTCGCGTCGCAGAAGCTGCGCCCGGCGGCTGCCAGCGAAAAGGACGTCGCAGCCGCTGGCCGGACGCTCTGGCGCGGCGGGGTCGCCGCGCGCGGCGTGCCTGCCTGCGCCGGGTGCCACGGGCCGGCGGGCGTCGGCATCCCGGGCGTCTATCCGCGGCTCTCGGGGCAATTCCCCGAGTACATCGAGGCGCAATTGAAGCTGTTCCGCTCCGGCGGGCGAGCCAACGACCCCAACGGCATGATGCGGGGGGTAGCCGCAAGCATGACCGACGATGAAATCAAGGCGGTGTCGCAGTACGCGGCGGGCTTGCGCCAGGGTCCGGCGAAATAAACGGCCGGGGCGGGCTGTTTGCCCCGGGTTGGTCCAACTTCAGGAGATCCCGATGAGCAAGAGGCAGCTGGTGGTCGCCGCAGCGGCGGTGGTGGGTTTGGCGCTGGCGCAGGGCGCACTTGCGCAGGCCAAGCCCGAGGTCCTCGTCAAGCAGCGGCAAGCGGTGATGATCCTCCAGGGCAAGTATTTCGGGCCGATGTATGGCATGGTTCAGGGCAAGGTTCCGTTCAACGCGGACGTGGTCAAGCGCAACGCCGGATTCATCGACAACTTGAGCCGCATGCCTTGGGACGGCTTCGATCCCAGCACGCGCGGCGCGGAGCACACCAAGGCGCTGCCGGCGGTGTTCGATGACTCGGCAAAATTCAAGGAACGGGCGAGCCACCTCGAGAACATGGCGTCCAAGCTCGTGCAGGTCAGCGCGGGCGGCGACGAGGCCGCGATGAAGGCGCAGATCGGCGAACTCGGCAAGGCTTGCGGCGGCTGCCACAACGATTTCCGGCAGAAATAGACTGCGCGCCTGGGCGACCCGAAGCCCCGCCTGGGCGGGGCTTTTTGTTTTGGTGCTCGCCCTTTTCGCCCACCTGTCCTCGGCCCTCGCCCTGGGTGATGCAAGGCGCGGCGCCTATCTCGCCAAGGCGGCCGGGTGCGTCGGTTGCCACACCGAAGACCACAAGGGCGCCGTGCCGTTTGCTGGCGGTCGTGCGCTGAAAACGCCCTTCGGCACCTTCTACGGTCCGAACATCACGCCGCACCCGGATGCCGGCATCGGGCGCTGGGACAGCGACGATTTCGCCCGCGCGCTCCGCCTCGGGGTTGGGCACGGCGACGCGCACTTATTTCCGGCATTTCCCTATCCGTCGTTCACGCGCATCACGGATTCGGATGCGCGCGACCTCTGGGCCTACGTGAGCTCGCTCGCGCCCGATCCAAAGCCGAGCCGCAAGCACGATCTCGTGTTTCCTTCGACCTGGCGATTTCTGGCGGCGGCCTGGCAGTGGCTTTTCTTCGAGCCCGGGGCTTTCGTTCCCGACCCGGCGCGGAGCGCTGCTGAAAACCGAGGCCGCTACCTGGTGGACGCGCTGGGACATTGCGGCGAATGCCACACGCCGCGAAACATCTTCGGCGCGGTCGATCGCGATCGCTACCTTGCGGGCGCCAAGCTCGCGGAGGGCCCGCGCGTGCCCAACTTGACGCCAACGCGGCTCAAGAAGTGGAGCGACGCCGAGCTGAATGACTTTCTCTCGAGCGGCATGACGCCCGATGGGGACGTCGTCGGCGACACCATGGGCGAGGTGATCCGAAATACGACCAGCCAGTGGACGCCCGAGGATCTGGCGGCGGTGGTCGCGTACCTGCGCACGATTTCGCCGCAGCCGGAAGCGCCGCGATGACGCCACGTTTGTTGACGGAATAGCGCGCCGCAGCGCACTGTTCAACCCGATGAGCGATGCGCAAAGCCTGATCGCCCTGATTCCGCGCCTGCGCCGGTATGCGCGCGCGCTGGTCGGGGACCGGGCGTCGGCCGATGACCTGGTTCAGGACACGCTGGAGCGCGCGTGGTCGAAGCTGCATCTATTCCAGCGCGGGACTGACCTGCGCGCGTGGCTGTTCACGGTGATGCACAACGTCCACGTCAACCAGGTGCGTTCGGCGCGCCCGACCGACGAGCTGGACGAAGAGATGCCGGAGCTCGCGCAGCGTGCGGCGCAGGGCGATGCGCTGCTGATACGCGATCTTGAGCGCGGCATCGCGGCGCTGCCGGTGGCGCAGCGCCAGGTGCTGTTGCTCGTGGCGCTGGAGGACCTGAGCTACGAGCAGACGGCGAGCGTGCTCGAGATCCCGATCGGTACGGTGATGTCGCGCCTCGCGCGCGCGAGGGAAAAGCTGCGGACCTCGATGTACGGAAAGGGCGAAACGAAGCTGCAAGTGGTGAAATGAGCGAAAAATCCTCCAGCGTCGGCGAAGCGGAGCTGCAGGCCTGGGTCGACGGGCGCCTCGATGACGCGCGCCGCGCGCATGTCGACGCCTGGCTCGACGTGCGCCCTGAGGAGGCCGATCGGCTGGCGGCGTACCGGGCGGCGCGCGAGCAGCTACGCGCCCAGTTCGACCCGATCCTCGACGAGGATGTGCCTGCCGCTCTGCTGCAGCGCGCGGCCCACGGTCCGCGCCGCTGGCGCGCCGCGGCGGCGATCGCGGGCTGGATTGCGCTCGGCGCCGTCGCGGGCGGCGCGGCCGGCTGGGAGCTGCGCGCCGAGCGTGCATCCGCGCCCGTGACGCAGTCCGACATGCCGATCCTCGCGCATCGCGCGGCGCTCGCGCACGCGACCTATGCCCCGGAAATCCGCCATCCGGTGGAAGTCGGCGCCGACCAGGAGAAGCACCTGATCGCGTGGCTGTCCAAGCGCCTGGGCGGCGAGCTCAAGGCGCCACAGCTCGATGCCGAGGGCTTTGCACTGGTCGGCGGGCGGCTCTTGCCCCGCGATCCGGGTCCGGTGGCCCAGTTCATGTACCAGAACGCGCAAGGACGGCGCCTGACGCTCTATGTGCGCACGGAGGCGCCGGATCAGCGCGAGACCGCCTTTCGCTACGCGCGCGATAGCAACGTGCGCGTGTTCTACTGGATCGACCGCAAGTTCGGCTACGCGCTGTCGTCGTCCGACGTCGAGCGCGATCAACTGCTCACGATCGCCAACGTAGTCTACCGGCAGCTCAATCCGTAGCGGCGCCGGCCGGCCGGATCAGGTAGCCGCCGGACTTTTCGTCGAGCTCGAGCGCGAGCAGCTTGCGCTCGCGCAGCTCCTCCAGCAGGTCGGAAAAGGCCTTGAAGCCGTAGTAGGACTCGTTGAATCCGGGCTTGCGGCGCTTGAGTGCCTGCTTGACCATCGAACCCCAGATGCGCTCGCCCTCTCCGCGCTCGGCGACCAGCGCCTGCACGGTCTCGAGGACGAGGTCGAAGGCCTCCTGCTTCTTGTCGTCGCCGGCGGCCGCCTCCTTGGGCACGCCGGCCGGGCGCGACTCCCGGCGCTTGCGCGCGGCGCGGCGCTTGGCCTCGTCCTCGCGCACGAGGTCGTCGTAGTAGATGAACTCGTCGCAGTTGGAGATCAGCAGGTCCGACGACGAGTTCTTCACGCCAACGCCGATCACGGTCTTCGCGTTCTCGCGCAGCTTGGAGACGAGGGGCGAGAAGTCCGAGTCGCCGCTGACGATGACGAAGGTGTCGACGTGCTCCTTGGTGTAGCACAGGTCGAGCGCGTCCACGACCATGCGGATGTCGGCCGAGTTCTTGCCGGACTGGTTGCGGTGCGGAATCTCGATCAGCTCGAACGCCGCCGCGTGCATCGCCGACTTGAACTCCTTGTAGCGATCCCAGTCGCAATAGGCTTTCTTGACCACGATCGAGCCTTTGAGCAACAGCTTCTCCAGCGCGCGGCTGATGTCGAATTTCTCGTACTTCGCGTCGCGCACTCCGAGCGCGACGTTCTCGAAGTCGCAGAACACGGCGAGATTGCGGGTTTCGTTCATTAGCCTTCCCTGACAGGATGCGGTGGCCGCGCCAGGGCGTCGGGCGCGCGGCGGCGCTGCAGCGATTCCTGCAGGCGCTCGAAGTATAGATAGATCACCGGCGTGATGTAGAGCGTCAGCACCTGCGACAGCAGCAGCCCGCCGCACACGGCGAGGCCGAGCGGCTGGCGGGCGTCGCCGCCCACGCCGAAGGCGAGCGCGATCGGCAGGCTGCCCATCAGCGCCGCCATCGTGGTCATCATGATCGGCCGGAAGCGGATCAGGCAGGCTTCGCGGATCGCGTCGTGCGGCGCCCGGCCGCCGTGGCGCTGCGCCTCGATGGCGAAGTCGATCATCATGATCGCGTTCTTCTTCACGATGCCGATCAGCATGATCATGCCGACGAACGCATACATGTTGAGCTCGATGCCGAACAGGCGCAGCGTCAGCAGCGCGCCGAGCGCCGCGGTCGGCAGGCCCGACAGGATCGTCAGCGGATGGATGAAGCTTTCGTACAGGATGCCGAGCACGAGGTAGATGACGAGTATCGCGAGCGCGAGCAGGATGCCCATGCCCTGCAGCGAGTCCTGGAAGGCTTGCGCCGTGCCCGAGAAGCTGGTGCTCAGCGTCGCGGGCACCTGCAGATCGCGCATCGACGAATCGATGGTGTCGATCGCCTGCGACAGGGCGACGCCGTGGCGCAGATCGAAGGATATCGTCACCGAGGGCAGCTGGCCCTGGTGGCTGACCGTGAGCGGTCCCACGCCGAAGGATAGCTTCGCCACGGCGTCGAGCGGCACCAGCGCGCCGCTCGAGGCGCGCAGGTAGAGCATCGGCAGCACCGAAGGCCCGGTCTGGAAGCGCGGCTCGACCTCGAGGATGACCCAGTACTGGTCAGAGGAGGTGTAGATCGTCGACACCTGCTGCGACCCGTAGGCGGCGCCGAGCGCCGATTCGATCTGCAGCGCCGAGATGCCGAGCGCCGCGGCGCGCGCGCGGTCGATGTCGACACGCACCTGGGGCTGGTGGATCTGCAGGTCGCTCGCGACGTCCACCAGCGACGGGATCTTCTTCAGCCGTTCCTCGATGCGGGGCACCCACCGGTAGAGCTCTTCCGAATCGGCGCTGCGCAGCAGGAACTGGTAGGGGCTCTTGGTCAGCAGCCCGATGCGGATCGTCGGGATGTTCTGGATGAACGCCTTCAGGCCGACGAGCTGCGCGAGCTTCGGACGCAACTGGCGTACGACGTCGTCGGCCGAGACGCGCTGCCGCCGCGGCTTGAGCGTGATGAAGAGCCGCCCGCGATTGAGCGACGGGTTGTTGCCACCGGCACCGATGAACGACATCACCCCCTCGACGTTCGGATTCTGGCGCACGATGTCGGCCGCCTGCCGCTGCAGATCGGCCATGGCCGTGTAGGAAATGTCCTGCGCCGCCTCGGTGAAGCAGAACAGCTGCCCGGTGTCCTCCGGCGGCAGGAAGCCCTTGGGCGTGCGGGAGAACAGCACGCCGGTCGCGACCGTGATCGCGAGGAAGACGACGAGCACCGTGCGCGTGTGGGCGAGCGACCAGTCGAGCGACACGCGGTAGCCCTCGCGCAGCGCGTCGAAGCCGCGCTCGATCACCCGGTACAGCGGACCGTGCGCGGCCTGGTGCTGCGGCCGCAGGATGCGCGCGCACATCATTGGCGTCAGCGTCAGCGACACGAAGCCGGAAATGAGCACGGCGACGATGATTACGACCGCGAACTCGTGCAGCAGCCGGCCGATGATCCCGCCCATGAAGAACACGGGGATGAACACCGCGGCGAGCGAGATCGTCATCGACAGGATCGTGAAGGAGACCTCGCGCGAGCCGTCGAGCGTGGCCTGCAGGCGCGACTTGCCCGCCTCCATGTGGCGCGAGATGTTCTCGAGCATCACGATCGCGTCGTCGACGACGAAGCCGACGCACAGCGTGAGCGCCATCAGCGAAATGTTGTCCAGGCTGTAGCCGAGCGCGTACATGACCGCGAAGGTGCCCACGATCGACATCGGCAGCGCCACGCTCGGGATCACGGTCGCCGGAATGTTGCGCAGGAACAGGAAGATCACCATCACCACCAGCGCGAGCGCGAGCAGCAGCGCGAACTGCACCTCCTCGACCGACTGCCGGATCACGACGCTGCGATCGAACAGCACCTCCATCTCGATGCCGGCGGGCACTTCCGCGCGAAAAGTCGGCAGCAGCTGGCGTACGGCGTCCACGACCTTGACGGTGTTGGTCCCGGGCTGCCGGTAGATGCCGAGGACGATGCCGCGCTTGTCCTTGAACCAGGCGGCCATCTTGTCGTTCTGCACCCCGTCGATGACCTGGCCGAGCTGCTCCAGGCGCACGGGGGCGCCGTCCCGGTAGGCGACGATCAGCGGGCGGAACGCCTGGGCGTCGAATAGCTGACCGTTCGCTTGCACGGCGTAGAGGCGGTCCTTGCCGTACAGCGTGCCGGTCGGCAGGTTGACGTTGGCCTGCGCCACCGCCTGCTGCACTTCGTTGATGCCGATGCCGCGCGCGGCGAGCCTGTTGGGATCGACCTGGACGCGAACCGCGTACTTCTGTTGGCCGTAGACCTGTACCTGCGCCACGCCGGTGATGGTCGAGATGCGCTGCGCGAGGAATGTCTCGGCATATTCGTCCACGGTCGACAGCGGCATCGTTTCGGAAGTGAGCGCGAGGTAGAACACCGCGAAATCGCCGGGATTGATCTTGCGAAACGACGGCGGCGCCGGCATCGAGGCCGGCAACTGGCGCGCGGTCGCGGCGATCGCGGAATTGACGTCCTGCGCGGCCGCGTCGATGTCGCGATCCAGCGCGAACTGCAGCGTGATCTGGCTGATACCGAAAGACGATGACGACGTCATGGACGTCAGCGCCGAAATCTGCCCGAGTTGGCGCTCCAGCGGCGCTGTGACCAGATTGCCCATGGTTTCGGGGTTCGCCCCCGGCAGTTGGGTCGTCACCTGAATGGTCGGGAAATCAACCTGCGGCAGCGAGGAGACCGGCAGCCACCAATAGCCGAGCCAGCCGCCGAGCATCACGGCCAGCGCCAACAGGGTGGTCGCAATCGGGCGCTTGATAAAGGGGCCGGAGACGCTCATTCAGTGGAGCTACCCTCCGCCTTGCGCGGACCCCTTGCGGGACCTGCTTGTGGCGGCAGCCTTGCATCCTTCGGAAAGTGCGGCGGCGTTGTCTTGCAGACAGGTGCGCATGCCTTTGCCGCGTTCGACGTTGGGACAGAGCTTTTGGATATCCGCGGCGCAAGCAGCGCGGAAGCTTGCGCGCGCTTCTTCCTTCGCCGCTGCCGTGGCGGCTTGCCTTTCCGCTGTAGCGGCTTGTCTTTCTGTTGCGGCGGTTTCCTGCTCTTCGGGCGTTGCGACGGTGACTTCCGCGCCGTCCTTCAGGCGGCCGAAGCCGGTGGTGACCACGCGCTCGGAACTATCGAGACCCTTGGCGATGATCGCGGTCGTTTCGGTCTGATGCGTGACGGTGACCGGTCGCAGGCTGACACGGTCTTCCTCGGCCTTCTGCAGGACATAGACGAAGGTGCCGTTGGGGCCGCGTTGCACCGCGCCGGTCGGGATCGTCAC
>JBOIFE010000025.1:0-16259 GCA_050741015.1 Burkholderiales bacterium
GGCCTCAGGCCGGCGCCCTTTTTTATTGCCCACGCTCAGGCGCGCAGGAACGGCTCCAGCCGGGCCAGCACCTCTTCCGGCGCCTCCTCGGCGAGGTAGTGGCCGGAATTTACCGAGCCACCGCTGACGTCGTTGGCGCAGTAGCCGCGCCAGATCGCCAGCGCGTCGTACCAGGCCTCGATCTTCGCCTTGCGTCCCCAAAGCACGAGCAGGGGGCAGCGCACTTTCTCTCCCGCCGCCCGGCTCGCGCGATCGTGTTCGAGGTCGATCGTCGCGGCCGCCCGGTAGTCCTCGCACATGCCGCGGATCATCTCGGGGCTGTGGACGGCCTGCAGGTAGTCGGCGAGCGCCTCGCGCGCGAAGAAATCGGGCGGCTTGGGCTCGCGCGAGGTGTGCGCGCGCCACCATGCGTCGGGGGACGCGCAGATCACGTTCTCGGGGAACGGGTGCGGCTGCGCGAACCAGAACCAGTGGTAGTAGCCCATCGCGAACGCCATGTCGGCGCGCTCGAAGTGCTCGAGCGTCGGGATGATGTCCATCACGCAGAGCTTCTCCACGCGCGCCGGATGGTCGAGCGCGAGCCGGTGCGCGACGCGCGCGCCGCGATCGTGCGCGGCGACCAGGAAGCGATCGTGGCCGAAATGGGACATGAGCTCCGCCAGGTCGCGCGCCATCTCTCGCTTGGCATAGGGTGCGTGGTCCGGCGTGGCCGGCGGCTTGAACGATCCGCCGTAGCCGCGCAGGTCAGGGCAGATGACCGTGAAGCGCCGCGCGAGCTCGGGCGCAACCTTGTGCCATAGGGCGTGCGTCTGCGGGTTGCCGTGCAGCAGCAATAGCGGTGGGCCCTCGCCGCCACGGCGCAGTCGAAGCGTGCCTGACGGAACTGCCGCGTGCTCGAGCGTGAATCCGGGGAAGAACATGGCGGGCATTATGGCTAAAATCGTGGTTCGTTCCACCACGCAGGAGCCAGCCATGAACCGCGACGAGTACGTGCAGAAGCTGAAGACCCAGCTCGATCAGTGGAACGCCGAGGCCGCGAAGTGGGAGCAAAAGGCTAAGGACGCGCAGGCCGGCGCGAAGGCCGAATACGACAAACAGCTCGGCGAGGTACGCAGCAAGCGCGACGCGGCGATGTACCAGATGAAGCTGCTGCAGAATGCGTCGCTCGACGCCTGGCAGGACATGGTGAGCGGCTCCGACGAGGCCTGGAAGAACATGCACGAGGCCTTCAGCAAGGCGAGGTCGCACTTCGAGAAGAAGTAGATGGGCGTGTTCGACCTCGCGGGCAAGGTCGCGCTGGTCACCGGCGGCAACGGCGGCATCGGCTTGGGCATGGCCGAGGGCCTGGCCGCCGCCGGGGCGGACCTCGTGATCTGGGGCTCGAACGCAGACAAGAACGCGGCGGCGGAGAAAGCGCTGCGGCGCCACGGCCGGCGCGTGCTCGCGCAGCGCTGCGACGTCGCCGACGAGGCGCAGGTCGACGCGAGTTTCGCGGCCGCGCTGCATGAGATGGGCCGCATCGATGGCTGCTTCGCCAACGCCGGGGTGAGCCAGGCGCGCGCGCCGCTGGCGGAGCTCTCGACGAAGGAGTGGCGCCGCGTGATGTCGGTGAACCTCGACGGTGCCTTCTTCACCCTGCGCGCTGCCGCGCGGCACATGACCGAGCGCGCCGAGGCGGGGGATGCGGGCGGGCGCCTCGTCGGCATGGCGAGCAGCGCCGCGATCCACGGCGCCGCGCGCGCCTCGAGCTACGCCGCGACCAAGGGGGCGATGCTGACCATGATCCGCGCACTCGCCGTCGAGATGGCGCGCTACAAGGTCACCGCCAACTCGATCCTGCCGGGCTGGATCGAGTCCGACATGACGGCGCGCGCGATCGGCGACGAGAAGTTCGCCGCCGCCGTGCTGCCGCGCATCCCACTGCGCCGCTGGGGGACGAAGCAGGACTTCGCTGGCATCGCCGTGTACCTGATGAGCGACGCGAGCGGCTACCATACCGGCGACTCGTTCGTCATCGACGGCGCCTACACGATCTTCTGACATGAGTGGAAACGTCCACCCGATTGGCCGCGGCTTCGCCTTCGAGGACCTGAAGGTCGGGCAGCGCTTCCGCACGCACCGCCGCACGATCGGCGAGCCGGACGTCGCGGCGTTCGTCAACCTGTCCTGGCTCTCCGAGGAGCTGTTTGCCGTCGAGGACGACTCGCAGCGGGCGATCAAGGGCCGCGCCGTGCCGGGCGCGCTGGTCTACGCGTTCGCCGAGGGGCTGCTGCTGCCTTCGATGCAGGACACGGGGCTCGCGTTCCTCAACGCCACGCTCGACGTCAAGGGCCCGACAGTGGTCGGCGACACGATCCACGTCGAAGTCGAGGTGACCGAGTCGCGGCGGACCTCGAAAGGCGACCGCGGCCTCGTGCGCTTCGCCAACCGGGTCGTCAACCAGCGCGGCGAGACCGTCCTCGCCTACAATCCGCTGCGCATGCTGAAGCTCAAATAGGGACAGTCCCCATTTGATCGACCACATCGACCATATCGTGCTTACCACCCGCGATCCCGCGGGCTGCATCCGGTTCTATACCGAGGTGCTGGGCATGAGGCTGGAATCGTTCCGCACACCGACCGAGACGCGCCAGGCGCTCAAATTCGGCAACCAGAAGATCAACATCCACGAATGGGGACGCGAATTTACGCCCCGCGCGCACGTGGCGGCGCCGGGCACGCTCGACCTGTGCTTCATCGCCTCGGTGCCGCTCGATCAGGTGGTTGCGCGGTTGAAGGCCGCCAACGTGCCGATCCTCGAGGGCCCGGTAATGAAGACCGGCGCCGTGTCGCGGATCCGCTCGGTCTACGTGCGCGACCCCGACCTCAACCTGGTGGAGATCTCCGAGCCGGCGGCCTAGGCCGTGCGCGCCTTCGCGTGCACGTCCGCCTCCGAGTCCGAGTAGCGCGAGGCGATCTCGCGGAACTGCTGCTGCACGGCGACGAACGCGTCGACCATGTCCGGGTCGAAGTGCCGATCGCGTCCGGCCGTGATGATGGCGATGGCCTCGTCGTGCGGGAACGGCGGCTTGTACACACGGCGCGAGATCAGCGCGTCGTAGACGTCGGCAAGCGCCATCAGTCGCGCCGACATCGGGATCGCCTCGCCGGCGAGCCCCTCCGGGTAGCCCGAGCCGTCCCACTTCTCCTGGTGGTAGTGCGCGATCTCGCGCGCAAGCCGCAGAAACGTGCTCGGCGCGTTGATCAGGCGTTCGGCGGCCATGATCGCGTCGCGCCCGAGCGTGGTGTGCGTCTTCATCACCTCGAACTCCTCGGGCGTGAGCTTGCCCGGCTTGAGCAGGATCGCATCCGGGATCCCGACCTTGCCGATGTCGTGCAGCGGCGCGGACTTGTACAGCATGTCGATCGTCGCGTCGTCGAGCTTCGAGCGAAACCTCGGGTGCTTGCGCAGCGTCTCGGCCAGTACGCGCACGTAGTTCTGCGTGCGGCGGATATGGTTGCCGGTCTCGTTGTCGCGCGTTTCGGCGAGCGAGGCCATCGCCATGATCGTCACGTCCTGAACCACCTGCACGTCGCGCGTGCGCTTTTGCACCTCGGCCTCGAGGAAGGAATTCTTGTCGCGCAGGAAGTCGGCCGCCGCCTTCAGCGTCAGCTGCGTCTTCACGCGCGCGAGCACGATCGGCGGCGAGATCGGCTTGGTGATGTAGTCGACCGCGCCGACGTCGAACCCCTGCTGCTCGTCCTCGACCTCGACCTTGGCGGTGAGGAAGATGACCGGGATGTCCCGGGTCGCCGCATCCGCCTTGAGGCGCCGGCAGACCTCGTAGCCGTCCATCTCCGGCATCATGATGTCGAGCAGCACGATATCGGGCTTCGGGTCGGCGGCGGCGAGGCTGAGCGCGCGCGCGCCGCTGTTGGCTACCTTGGTGCGGTAGTCCTCGCGCAGCAGCCCGTTCATCAGCGTCAGGTTCTCGGGCGAGTCGTCGACGATCAGCACCGAGGGCTTGGCGGTGAAATCCAGCGCAGAGCTCATGCGGGGGTCTCCTGGAGTGCGATGCCGCGCGCGGCCGCCGCGCGCCGCAGCCGCGACAGCGCGGCGTCAAAATCGAAGGATTGCACGTCGCGGGCGAAGGCGGCGAACTCCGCCGCGGCGAAGAGGGCGCGCAGCGCGCCCTCGTGCGACTGCAGGAAGTCGGCGGCATCGCCGTCGCCGACGGCGAGCAGCGCGGCCAGCCGGGCCGCGTCGCGCGTCGGGTCGCCGGCGGGGATCGCAGCGAGTGTCTCGGCGGCAGGCGGCAGCGCGTCGTGCAGGGCAGCCATCGTGCGCGCAAGCTCCGCTTCGAGGCGCGTGAGCGGCGATTTCGAAATCTTACCTGCGTGCAAAGCGACCTCGGCTTCTCCAGCGACGGCTTGCAGCGCCCCGAAGCCGAGGTTGCCGGCGACGCCCTTCACGGTGTGCGCGACGCGCTCGGCACCCCGGCGATCCCCCGAGGCGAGGGCGGCCGCGATGCGCGAGGCCGCGTCGGCCTGGTTCTGCGCGAATTGGCGCAGCAAGCTCAGGTAGAGCGTTCGATTGCCGGCGACCCGGCGCAGCCCCGCGGCGGAGTCGAGGCCGGCGATCTCGGGCAGAGGCGCGTCGGCGCGCGCGCCGGCGGCGGTCCGCGCGGCGCGCCCGGTGGCTGCGGGCCGCGCCCAGCGCGCGAGCGTGCGGAACATCGCCTCGGGCTCGATCGGCTTGGCGATGTGGTCGGCCATGCCGGCGGCGAGGCAGCGCTCGCGCTCCTCGACCATCGCGTGCGCGGTCATGGCGATGATCGGCATCGCGGCGAAGCGCGCGTCCGCGCGGATGCGCCGCGTCGCCTCGAAACCGTCCATCTCCGGCATCTGCAGGTCCATCAGGACCGCATCGTATCCCCCGGGGCCCTTGGCGAGGAGCGCCTCGACGGCGGCGCGGCCGTCGCCCGCGACGTCGACGTTGACGCCCACGCCCTGCAGCAGCTCGAGCGCAATCTGCTGGTTGATCTCGTTGTCCTCGGCAAGCAGCACGCGCACCCCCTCGAGCGACGGCGCATCGGCCGCCTGCTTCGCGGCGTCCGCGACGGCGCCCCGCTCCGGTGCGAACAGGCCCACCAACGCGTCGACGAGTGTGGACTGGCTGACCGGCTTGACGAGGAATGCCTCGATGCCGGCGCCCTCGGCGCCGCTGCGCGCCTCGTCGTGCCCGAACGCGGTCACCATGACCAGGCGCGCTGGCCGCGGCAGCTCGCGCAGGCGTCGCGCGGTCTCGATGCCGTCCATGCCCGGCATCTGCCAATCGAGGAAGACGACGCCGAAAGCGGGGTCGGCCGCCTTCACGGCCGCGATCGCCTCCGGGCCGGATGCAACTGCGCTTGCGGACAGCCCCGCCCCGCGCAGCATCTCGTCCAGGATTTCGCGCGCCGCCGGATTGTCATCCACCACAAGCGCGCGCATGCCTTGCAGCTCCTCCGGGATCACGCGGCGCGCGGCCGCGTCGTCGCCAAGGCCGAACCACGCAGTAAAGGTGAACGTGCTGCCCTCGCCCGGCACCGAGTCGACCTGGATCGTGCCGCCCATCATCTCGACGAGGCGTTTGCTGATGGTGAGCCCGAGGCCGGTGCCGCCGTACTTGCGCGTGGTCGAGCCGTCGGCCTGCGTGAAGGCCTGGAACAGGCGTGCCGCCTGCTCGCGCGTCATGCCCAGGCCGGTGTCGCTCACTTCGAAGCGCAGCTGCACCTTGTCGCCCGCTGCCTCGACCCGCCGCACGCCGACGGCAATCTGGCCGCGCTCGGTGAATTTCACCGCGTTGCTGACCAGGTTGAGCAACACCTGCCCGAGCCGCAGCCCGTCACCGAGCAGCGCCTGCGGGACGTCGCGCGCCGTGTCGAACAGGAACTCGAGCCCCTTGTCGTGCGCCTTCTGCGCGACCATCGCCGAGACGTTGGCCAGCACCTCGTCGAGCCGGAACGGCACGGTCTCGAGCTCCAGCTTGCCGGCCTCGACCTTCGAGAAATCGAGGATGTCGTTGATGATGCCGAGCAGCGAGGTGCCGGCGTTGTGCACCTTGGCGATGTAGTCGCGCTGCTTGGGCGTGAGCTCGGTCTTCAGCGCGAGGTGCGACATGCCGATGATCGCGTTCATCGGCGTGCGGATCTCGTGGCTCATGTTGGCGAGGAACATCGACTTCGCCTGCGTCGCCTCCTCGGCGACGCGCTTGGCCTCGCGCAGCGCGTCGGCCGCCTCGCGCAGGCCCGTCACGTCGTGCAGCCAGCTGGCGATCACGCGCTCGCCGCTCACCTGCACGAAGGTCGAGTTAATCACGACCCAGCGCAGCGCGCCGTCCTTGCGCCGCAATCGGGCCTCGAAGTTGCGTACCGCGCCGTCGCGCCGCAGCTCGGCGACGAAGCGCTCGCGGTCGGCCGGGTCCTCGTACAGCCCGTTGACGTCCATCGCGCGCAGTTCGTCCTGCGAATAGCCCAGCATCTCGACCAACCGTGCGTTGGCGTGCTGCACCGCGCCCTGCGGGTTGTTCAGGATCTGCCCCGAAGGGCTCGAGCCGAGCAGGGTCGCGAGCAGCGCCTCGCGCTCCTTCAGCTCGCGCGTGCGTGCGGCGACCGTGTCCTCCAGCCCCTGCGTGGCCTGCCTCAGCATGACGCGCATGTGCTCCTGCGAGCGCACCAGGTCGCCGATCTCGCGGATCCCGGTATCGACGCGCACCGGTTGGTCGAGCTGCAGCGCGCCGATGCGCTCGGTCTCGCCGCCGAGCGCGCGCAGGACGCTGGCGAGCCGGGCCGAGAACCGGTCGGCGAAGAGCGCGGCGAGCCCGAGCACCGCGGCCATCAGCGCCGCAATGGCCGCGACGTCCCAGAGGGTGCCCATCAGGAAATCCTGCTGCGGCGCGGCGGCGGCAAAGACGAGCGTGAGGTTCTGCAACTGAAGCTCGCGCAGGCGCCCGATCCAGGTCTGGCCGAGCGCCTCGAACAGGAACGTGTCGCTGGCGCGCCCGCCCGCGTTCCAGCGCTTCCACGCCGCCGCCAGGGCGGGCAGGTCCGCCTCGGCGGGCGTCTTCATCAGGCGCGCGCGGTCGATCGAACCGGCGGGGGCGCCCGGCTGGTAGGGCAGGCCGAGCAGTAAGCCATCGCGGGTGAGCAGCGAGATGCCGCCCGACTTGCCGATGCGATTGCGCGCGGTGACGCGCGAGATGTTGCGCAGCGTGTAGTCGGTGCCCGCGATCCAGCGCCGGCCGTCCGCGGGGTTGCGCCAGGCGACCGCCAGCGTCAGGCCCGGATCGCGCGTCTCGAAGAAGACATAGGGGTCGGTCCAGAAGATCTCGCCGTCGGCCTTGGCGAGCGCGCCCTGGAACCAGGGCCGCGTTCGCGGATCGTAGCCGCGCGCGACCGTGTCCTCGCTGCGGAACCGGCCCTCGGCGTCGAAGCGGATCCAGTGCTGCCAGCCGCCCGCCGCCGGATCGATCTGGCGCAGTGCGAAGCCCTCGTCCCCGTCACGGCTGAAGAACACGGCGCGGCCGTCGTCGCGCGCGAGCAGCAGGTTGAGCACGGACCGGCGGTTGCGCATTTGCGCCATCGCCATGCGCGCGAACGCCTCGGACGCGCCGGGATCGAATCCGCCTTGGCGGGCCCAGTCGCGCATCGTCAGCAGCAGCTGCTCGGCCTGCTGGGCCGTGGAGCGGAAGTCGGTCTCGACGCGGTCCGCCGCGAGGTCCATCGCGAGCTCGGCCACGTCGTGCTGCGCCGGCCGCACGATCAGCAGGTAGGCGGCGCCGGCGAACACGGCGAACGAAAGCAGCACGATTCCCGCAATGCGCGCCAGCAGGAACCGGCGGATCGGCGTCAGCGCGGCCGGAGCGTCGGGGGCTTCGGGGGCGTCCATGTTCGGGCGGGCCGCAGTCTACTCTTCGAGTCGCGCCCCCGCGCCGTGCGCCGCGAGGTGTCCGACGATGCCCCGCGTGTGCTCGCGGCCGCGCGTCTCGACCAGGAACTCGACCTCGGGCGTCTTGGCCGATGCGGTGCCGAACACGCGCTGGTGCTGGACCTCGACGATGTTGCCGCCCGACTCGCCGATCAGCGTCGCGACGCGCGCAAGGTTGCCCGAGACGTCGGGCATCGCGATGTGCATTCGCACCAGCCGGCCGTCGCGCACCAGCCCGCGCATCAGCACTGCCGACAGCACGCGCGAGTCGATGTTGCCGCCGCACAGCGGCACGCCGACGCGGCGGCCGGCGAAGCGCGAAGGCTCGGCGAGGATTGCCGCGAGGCCCGCGGCGCCGGCGCCCTCGACCACGGTCTTTTCGATCTCGACCAGCGCGACGACCGCGCGCTCGATCGTCTCCTCGTCGACGAGCAGCACGCCGTACAGGTGCGCGCGGCATAGCGCGAGCGGGAGTTCGCCCACGTCGCGCACCGCGATGCCCTCGGCGATCGTGTCGCCGCTGACGCTGACCGGCTGGCCGGCGAGCCGCTGGTGCATCGCCGCCCAGCGGCGCGATTCGACGCCGAATACTTCGATTCCCGGATTCAGCGCCTTGGCCGCCACCGCCATGCCCGAGGCGAGGCCGCCGCCACCGACGGGCACCGCGATCGCGTCCAGGTCCGGTACGTCCTCCAGCATCTCGAGCGCCACCGTGCCCTGGCCCGCGATCACCGCGGCATCGTCGTAGGGGTGCACGAACGTGAGGCCCTCGCGCGAGGCGATCTCGTGCGCGCGCGCCGCGGCGTCGGCGAGCGTCTCGCCTTCGAGCATGACCTCGGCGCCGTGCACCTGGGTGCTGGTCACCTTGGTATTCGGCGTGCCGCGCGGCATCACGATCACCGCGCGCACGCCCAGGCGCGCGGCATGGTAGGCGACGCCCTGCGCGTGGTTGCCCGCGCTCATTGCGATCACGCCGCGGCGGCGCGCGTCTTCGGGCAGCGTGAGCAGCCGGTTGAGCGCGCCGCGCTCCTTGAAGCTTGCGGTAAATTGCAGGTTTTCGAACTTCAGCCACACTTCGGCGCCGGTCAGGCGCGACAGCGTCGCCGAGCGCAGGAAGGGCGTGCGCGCCACGGCGCCGGCGATCCGGCCGGCGGCGGCGCGAATGTCAG
The DNA here is from genome assembly GCA_050741015.1 of Burkholderiales bacterium. Taxonomy (GTDB): domain Bacteria; phylum Pseudomonadota; class Gammaproteobacteria; order Burkholderiales; family SG8-39; genus JAABQT01. The sequence continues at coordinate 9,117 of JBOIFE010000025.1, forward strand.
CGATTGAAACGCTCTGCACGTCCCACTATAGCCCAGGCCCTAGAATCTCCGCATGCGCCTTCGCCCCTCGCCGCCGAGCCTGCGTGTCTGAGCTCGCCCGCGTGCTCGCCGCCCTATGGGCGGTCAAGCTCGCCTTGATCGCGCTTCGCCTGCCGCGACACGTCGAATGCGACGCGCTGCTCGAGCGCGCTCGCCTCGACGCGAAGGCCGAGCTCGATGCGGCCGGCGCGCAGGTGCACGGCGGATCGCTGCCGCGCGTTCGCGCCGATGCGGCGCAGCTCGAGCGCGTGTTCCGCGTGCTGCTCGTCAACGCGGCGCGGCACCGCGGCGCGGAGCCCCCGATCATCCACGTTTCGGCGCGGCCGGCCGGACGCGAGTGGCAGTTCTCGGTGCGCGACAACGGCGCGGGGATCGACCCCGCGCGGCACCACGACATCTTCAACCCGCTCACCGGCGCGCGCGAGCTGCCGGCCTGCCGCGCGATCGTGTGGCGCCACGGCGGGCGGCTATGGGTGGAATCGGCGCAAGGGCAGGGCGCGACGTTCCACTTCACGCTGCCCGCGACGCGGAGGATGGGCTATGCGGCTTAGGGTCGCGGTTTTTCTCGTCGTCCCGCTCGCGCCCGCGGCGTTCGCATTTACCGACGCCGAGGTGCACGCGATCGCGGCGCACGGTCCCTGGCCGCCTGCGTTTGCGCCCGATCCGTCCAACCGCGCCTCGGGCAAGCCCGAGGCGATCGAGCTCGGCGAGCGCCTGTTCTTCGACCGGCGGCTCTCGGCCGACGGCGCGCAGTCCTGCTCGCGCTGCCACCTGCCCGAGCGCAACTGGACCGACGGCGAGGCGCGCGCGAAGGGACTCGCGCGCGTCGACCGCAATGCGCTCGCTCTCGCCAACGTGCGGCTGCAGCACTGGTTCGGCTGGGACGGAGCGCACGACAGCCTGTGGGCGCAGAGCCTGCGGCCGATGCTCGAGCCTAAGGAGCTCGGGCTGTCGGAGGCGCGCGTCGCCGCGCTCGTGCGCAGCGATGCGGACCTCGCGTGCCGCTACCGAAAGGTGTTCGGCGATCTGCCCGCGGACGACGAGGCGGTGATGGTCGGCATCGGAAAGTCGCTCGCGGCGTTCCTCGAGACGCTGACGAGCGGCCGCACGCCGTTCGACGACTTGCGCGACGCGCTCGTGAAGGGCGACGCCCCGGGCGTTGCGGCCTATCCGGAAGCCGCGAAGCGCGGGCTCTCGATCTTCGTCGGCAAGGGGCGCTGCGACCTGTGCCACATCGGGCCCGCGTTCACCGACGGCGAATTCCACGACACGGGCCTGCCATTCGTGGCAGAGAAGGGGCGCGCCGATCCGGGGCGCTACGGTGGCATCCAGAAGCTGCGCGCCGACCACTTCAACCTGCTTGGGCCCTACAACGACGATCCGAAGGACGCACCCGCCCTCGGCACGCGGCACGTCTCGCTCGGGCCGCGCAACGTTGGCGAGTTCCTCACGCCGAGCTTGCGCAACCTCGCCTTGACGGCGCCCTACATGCACAACGGCAGCCTCGCAACGCTGCGCGACGTCGTCGACCACTACTCGACGATCAGCCCCGACCGGCAGCGCGTCGACGGCGAGCCGATCCTCAAGGCGCTGCAGCTGTCCGAGGCCGAGTCGCGCGACCTCGTCGCTTTCCTCGAGACGCTTTCCGATGGCGGCCCGCGCTACCGGCGTCGTCCGTTTCCCGCCGACTGCCGCTGAGGCGCGAGTCCCCGCGCTATAGTCCGGCATGGCGCTGCGCATGAGCGAGCTCGAGCGCGCGATGGCGGCTGGCGAGCACGGGCCCGCGCTGCGCTCGGCGATCGAGCACCAGCGGCGCGTCGGGGAGTTCTTCGGCGCCGAAGACTTCGTGCCGGTGACGCAGGCGCACGTGATGGCCGACACCGAGAGCCTGGGCGAGGCGGGCGTGCGCTGGCTCGAGTCGCTCGGTGCGCGCGAGCCGGTGCGCACGCGCGTGCCCACGATCACCGACCCGCGCGGTACCGACTTCGCCAAGGCCGCGTGGCTGCGCCAGCCGCAGAAATTCGTCGAGCTCGAGCGCCGCGCGGTGCGCGCGTTCGAGCGGCTGGGCGTGCTGCTCACCGACACCTGCATCAACTACCAGACCATCCAGGCGCCCGCGCGAAACGAGAGCGTGGCGTTCGGCGACACGGGCGTCGTGATCTATGCGAATTCGGTCTGCGGCGCACGCTCGAATTTCGAGGGCGGCCCTTCGGCGATCGCCGCGGGCCTCACGGGCCGCACGCCGCGCTATGGATTTCACCTCGATGCGCAGCGGCGGGCGACGGTGCGCATCCGCGTTGATTGGATGCCGAAGACGCTGAACGACTGGGGCGCGCTCGGCGGCGTGGTCGGCAGGCTCGCGGGAAATTATTGGGCGGTGCCGGCGGTGGAAGGTCTCGCCGCGGCGCCTGGGTCGGATGCGCTGAAGCACTTTGGCGCCGCGATGGCGAGCTTCGGGTCGGTCGCGATGTATCACCTCGTCGGCATCACGCCGGAAGCGCTGCGACTCGAGGATGCGGGCGTGGACAAGCTGCCGGTCGCGCATCGCGTGGGCGAGGCGGAAGTGAGGGCGCTCCAATCCGCGTATGCGAACGAGAAGGAGATCGACGTCGTCGTCTTTTCCGCGCCGCAGCTTTCGCTCTACGAGCTCCAGCAACTCGCGGCGCTCTGCAATGGCCGCCGCTTCGTGCGGCCGCTGCTCGCGGTGACCAGCCCGCAGGTGAAGCCCGACGCCGACCGCTTCGGCCTTACGGCGTCCATCGAGGGTGCGGGCGGTCAGGTGCTCTCGGGCATGTGCTTCTACCAGTCCTACGCGCGCGAGATCGCCGAGGCGAACGGCTGGAAGCGGCTCGCGACCAACAGCGCGAAGCTCGTCAACATCCTCGGCGGCTATGGCTACGTGCCGCTGCTCGCGACCATGGAACAGTGCGTCGAGGCGGCGGAGAAAGGGCGGCTCGCGTGAAGGAGTTCATTGCGCGCCATGCAGTCGGTGCGAAGGTGAGCGGCACGGCGCTCGTCGCGAAGGACGGATTCTCTGCGCGCTACGACCTCGATCGGCTGAAGGGCGTCTTCTCGCGTCCCGCGCACAAGCTGGTCGGGCAGTCCTATGCGGGAAAGATCCTCGTGCTCGATACTTCGAAGGGCGGCGTGGCGAGCGCGTGGATGCTGCACGAGATGGCTTCGCGCGGGCTCGTGCCGCTCGCGATCGTCTTCAACAGCGTAAACCCGATCCTCGTGCAGGGCGCCGTGTTCGGCGGCGTGACGTTGATGTCGGGGTTCGAGGGAGACATCACTGAGCTCGTGCCGCACGGGGCGGCGGTCGAGATTGATCCGGAGAGGCGGACGCTGCGGGTGGGGTAGGGAAGCGCGCCGTCCATCGCGGCAGCACCACCGGTCATCGGTGGGAGGGGCAAAGACTGAAAAACCTCACATACCGCGCTCCAGGCCGGGCGTAGCTTGGCGGTGCGTCTCGGCACTGCTCTTCCTCCATGCCGGCACGCTGGGCCCGAGGTACGGACGTACCCTCGGGCCTTTTCTTTTTGTGCCGTACGCCGTGGACTCTGTAGCCTTTCCCAGGAGGTGCTCCATGCCTAAGCGCTCGATTTATCTCTTGGTCGTGCCGGCGCTGTTGGGGATGACTGTTGGCGCTAGCGTACACGCCAAACCCCCGGCACAGTGCAGCGCCATCGGATTGAACGGGAAGGCGTCGACACCGATGCAGCAGGTCGCTACGCCCGCCGCCGAGAGCTGCAAAACACGGATGAGTCACGGATTCCCAATCCCTGATCCGGCCTGCACCCCTGGCGCAGTAAATCCATCGCTCACGCTCACCGTGCTAGAGAACCCCAAATTCCGCACGATATGCGTGCGCGATGTCGCAACCTCCGCAAGTGCGAAGGCGAAGACTTATCTTTGGTACAACTATAGGCACCCGGCACACAACACTGGAGCATCGCAGACTTGTGAGCTGGATCACCTGGTCTCGCTGGAGATCGGCGGCGCCGACACGCTGGATAACATCTGGCCGCAATGCGGACCGAAAGGCGTCGTGCTTCGGAAGCGCTACTTCAAGGAAAAAGACATCGTCGAGAACTACCTCGCGGCGCAGATCAGAAAGGGCACCATGAACCTAGCAGACGTGCAGAGGGGGATCGCCAGGGACTGGACTCAGTATCTCGATGTCGCGCAGAAGGCATGCCCGTCAGGAAAGTGCACCTAGCGGCCGCGGGCCGGGGGCTATGGCAGTTTTCTATTGGTGGGACGTACTGGGATCGAACCAGTGGCCCCTGCTGTGTGAGAGCAGTGCTCTACCGCTGAGCTAACGTCCCGGCCGGAAGGAGCGCGATTTTACGTGTTCTCGGCGGCCGCGGGCAACCCGCGATGCTCGAACAGGTGGTGCAGCCAGCCGCCCGCGACCATCGCCGCGAATAAGACGAAGATTTCCGGGGTGCCATTGGAGAGCGCAGTGATCGCCGGGCCGGGGCAGTAGCCCGCGATGCCCCAGCCGAGGCCGAAGATCGCCGAGCCGACGACGAGCGGCGCGTCGATGGACCGGCGCGACGGCATGACGAAGCGCGGCGTGAGAAGGGGTTTCTCGCGACGCGCGGTGCCGCGGAACGCGATGAATGCGACCGCGAGCGCGCCTGCCATGACGAAGAGCAGCGTCGGATCCCATCGGCCCGCGACGTCCAGGAAGCCGAGCACCCTGCGCGGATCGGCCATGCCGGAGAGCCACAGGCCTGCGCCGAATACGAGGCCTGCGCCGAACGCGGAAGCGTAGGCCTTCACGCGCCGACCCCCAGCACGTGCCGGGACAGATAAGTGGCGAGGACGCCGAAGGCCATGAATGTGGCCACCGCCACGAGCGAACGCAGCGACAGCCGCGCAAGGCCGCAGATGCCGTGGCCGCTCGTGCAGCCGCTCGAGAGGCGCGTGCCGAAGCCCACGAGCAGCCCGCCCGCGGCCGCCCAGCCCAGGCCGAAGCCCGTGCGTGGCGCGGGCGCGAGTCCGAGTGCGTGCCAGGCGAGCCCGGCGGCGAACAGGCCCGCGACGAACCAGGCGCGCCAGGCGCCGTCGCCCGCGGCGCGCACGACGATCCCGTGCAGGATGCCGCTCACGCCCGCGATGCGGCCGTTCGCGACCAGCAGCCACGCGCTCGCAAGCCCGATGAGCGCTCCTCCGGCGAGTGCGGAAATCGGGTTAAATGCCGCCATGACCTCGACTATAGCGCGCGCATGCTGATCTTCCGCCAGCTCTTTGACCCGACGTCCTCGACGTACACCTACCTGTTGGGTGACGCGGCCACCCGTGAGGCGCTGCTGATCGATCCGGTCTTCGAGCAGACGCGCCGCGACGTGGCGCTGGTCGAGGAGCTGGGCCTGAAGCTCGCCTGGACCGTGGAAACGCACGTGCACGCCGACCACGTGACGGGCGCATGGCTGCTGCGCGAGCGGCTCGGCAGCCGCATCGCGATCTCGGCGGCGAGCGGGGCGCAGGGCGCCGACCGCACCCTCGCCTCGGGCGACAAGGTCGAGTTCGGCAGGCGCCATCTCGAAGCGCGCGCAACGCCGGGCCACACGAGCGGCTGCCTGACCTACGTGCTCGACGACCGCACGATGGCCTTCACCGGCGACGCGCTGCTGATCCGCGGCTGCGGGCGCACGGACTTTCAGCAGGGCAGCGCCCGCGCGCTCTTCCGCTCGGTGCGCGAGCAGATCTTCTCGCTGCCCGATGCGTGCCTCATCTACCCGGCGCACGACTATCGCGGCCTCACGTGTTCGAGCGTGGGCGAGGAGAAGCGCTACAACCCGCGCCTCGCCGAGAGCGTGGGCGAGGGCGATTTCGCCGGCTACATGGAGCACCTCGGCCTCGCGCACCCCAAGCAGATGGAGGCGGCGGTGCCGGCCAACCTGCGCTGCGGCGAGCCGCGCGACGCGGGCGCGCTGGCGAAGGACGCCGACTGGGCGCCGCTCACTTATACGTTCGCAGGCATCTGGGAGCTGCAGCCCGGGTGGCTAGAAGAGCATGCGCGCGAAGTGCAGATCGTCGACGTGCGCGAGGTTGACGAGTTCAACGGAGCCATGGGGCACATCGACGGGGCGCGACTGATCCCGCTCGGCGTGCTGGCGCAGCGCGCCGGCGAGCTCGACCGAGAGATCCCGATTGTCACCGTCTGCCGCTCGGGTGCGCGCTCGGCGCAAGCCACGGTCCTGCTCAAGAAGGCCGGCTTCGAACGCGTCGCCAATCTTTCGGGCGGCATGCTGCGCTGGCGCGCCCAGCGCTTCCCGGTGGAGGGCGCGACCGACTAAATGGGGACTGTCCCCATTTGCTCCTGGCATCCATGACCGTACGCACGCGCTTTGCCCCGAGCCCGACGGGGTTCCTCCACATCGGCGGGGCGCGCACCGCGCTCTTCTCGCGCGCATTCGCCCGCGGGCAGGGCGGCGTGTTCCTGCTCCGAATCGAGGACACCGACCTCGAGCGCTCGACCAAGGAATCGGTGCAGGCGATCCTCGACGGCCTGCGCTGGCTGGGCCTGGACTGGGATGAGGGGCCGCTGTTCCAGATGCAGCGCCTCGCGCGCTACCGCGAAGTCGCGGAGCAGCTCGTCGCGGCGGGCCATGCGTATCGCGACTACATGCCCAAGCAGGAGCTCGACGCGCTTCGGGTGCAGCAGACTGCTCGGGGCGAAAAGCCGCGCTACGACCGGGCGATCGGCCGCAAGTACCGTGGCGAGGGACCGGCCCCGATCCGTTTCATGACGCCGCAGGAAGGCACGGTCGGCTGGAAGGACCTGGTGAAGGGACCGATCGAGTTTCCCAACGCCGAGCTCGACGACCTCGTGATCCTGCGCGCCGACGGCGTGCCGACCTACAACTTCGGCGTCGTGGTGGACGACCTCGACATGGCGATGACGCACGTCATCCGCGGCGACGACCACGTCAACAACACGCCGCGCCAGATCCACATCTTCCGGGCGCTCGGCGCAAAATTGCCCGAGTTCGGCCACGTGCCGATGATCCTCGGCGCCGACGGCGAGCGCCTGTCCAAGCGCCACGGCGCGGTGAGCGTGCTGCAGTACCGGGACGAAGGATTCCTGCCCGA
>JBOIFE010000026.1:0-14191 GCA_050741015.1 Burkholderiales bacterium
CCAGATGCGTCGCGCGACACGCCCCATCACCGAATATTCCGGATCCATGCCGAACGAGAAGAAGAACGACAAGTTGGGCGCGAAATCGTCGATGCGCATGCCGCGCGCAAGCCAGGCTTCGACGTAGGTGAAACCGTTCGCCAGCGTGAACGCGAGTTGCGAAATCGGGTTCGCGCCGGCCTCGGCGATGTGATAGCCGGAGATCGACACGGAGTAGAAATTGCGCACGTCGTGCTCGATGAAGTGCTGCTGGATGTCGCCCATCACCTTGAGCGAGAACTCGGTGGAGAAGATGCAGGTGTTCTGCCCCTGGTCTTCCTTGAGGATGTCGGCCTGCACGGTGCCGCGGACGGTGGACAAGGTCTTTGCCCGCAGCGCCGCCATTTCCTCCTGCGTCGGCTTGCGGCCCAGTTTCTCGACTTGCTGGTCGATCGCGGTGTTGAAGAACATCGCCAGGATCGTCGGCGCCGGGCCGTTGATTGTCATCGACACCGAAGTCGCCGGGTCGCACAGGTCGAAGCCCGAGTACAGCACCTTCATGTCGTCCAGCGTCGCGATGGAGACGCCGGAATTGCCCACCTTGCCGTAGATGTCGGGCCGCTCGTCCGGGTCGAAGCCGTAGAGCGTCACCGAGTCGAAGGCGGTGGACAGGCGCTTGGCCGGCATGTCGCGCGACAACAGGTGGAAGCGCTTGTTGGTGCGGAACGGGTCGCCCTCGCCGGCGAACATGCGCGTCGGATCCTCGTTTTCGCGCTTGAAGGCGAACACCCCCGCGGTGTACGGAAAGGCGCCCGGCACGTTCTCGCGCAACTGCCAGCGCAGGATCTCGCCCGCGTCCTCGAAGGCCGGCAGCGCCACTTTCGGCACCTTGGTGCCCGACAGCGATTCGGTAGTCAGGCGCGTGCGTACTTCCTTGCCGCGAACCTTCGCCACGTACTCGTCGCCTGAATAGGCAGCCCGGGTCTGGGGCCACGACTGCAGCAATGCCTTCGAGCGCGTATCGAGCGCGGCGTCCTTTTCGGCCGCATGGCGCTCGAGCGCGGCGAGCCCGCTGATGCGCTGCGCCTCGAGCAGGCTCTGGCGCTCCCGCGCGAGGCGCGCCTGCGCCGCAGCATGCGCGTGATAGCCGCGCAGCGTCTCCGCGATCTCGGCAAGGTAGCGCGCGCGCTTGGGCGGCACGATAGCGTGCACGTCCGAGGACACGGGACTCGCCGGCCGCGGCAGGCGCCCCGGCGCGAGCGCAAGGCCCTTCGCCGCCAGCTTCGCGGCTACCGCGTGGTAGAGGGCGGTAACGCCGTCGTCGTTGAAGCGCGCGGCGATGGTGCCGAAGACCGGCATCGCCTCGGGCGACTGGCCGAAGCTCTGGCGATTGCGCTGCACCTGTTTGCGCACGTCGCGCAGCGCGTCATCGGCGCCGCGGCGGTCGAACTTGTTGATGGCCACGAAGTCCGCGTAGTCCAGCATGTCGATCTTCTCGAGCTGGCTCGCGGCGCCGAATTCCGGTGTCATGACGTAGAGCGTCGCATCGGCGAGCGGCGCGATCGCCGCGTTGCCCTGCCCGATCCCCGAGGTCTCGGCGATGACGAGATCGTAGCCTGCCGCGCGGCACGCGGCGATGGCGTCGGGCAGGCACTTCGCGATCTCGGCACTCGAATCGCGCGTAGCGAGCGAGCGCATGAAGATGTTGGCGCCGCCGAGGGCATTCATGCGAATGCGATCGCCGAGGAGCGCGCCGCCCGTCTTCTTGCGCGTCGGATCGACCGAGAGGATGGCGATACGCAAGGCGTCCTCCTGGTCGAGGCGGAAGCGCCGGACCAGCTCGTCAGTAAGCGAACTCTTGCCGGCGCCGCCGGTGCCGGTGATGCCGAGCACTGGCGCCGGATTCGCCTGTGCCGCCCGGTCGATCGCCGGCTTGCCAGCGAAGGTGCCGAGTTCGAGCGCGGTGATCACCTGCGCCAGGGCGCGCGCGTCATTCTTCACCAGCGTCTTCGGCGCATGCGGCGCGAGGTCGAAGTCGCAGTGCGCCAGCATGTCGTTGATCATGCCCTGCAGGCCCATCTTCTGGCCGTCTTCAGGCGAATACACGCGCGCTACGCCCGCCGCCTGCAGTTCGGCGATCTCCTCGGCGACGATCACCCCACCGCCGCCGCCGAACACCCGGATGTGTGCGCCGCCGCGCGCGCGCAGCAGCTCGACCATGTACTTGAAGTACTCGAGATGCCCGCCCTGGTAGGACGAGACCGCGATGCCCTGCACGTCTTCCTGCAGCGCGGCGGTGACGACGTCGTCCACCGAACGGTTGTGCCCGAGATGAATCACCTCGGCGCCCGAGGCCTGCAGGATGCGCCGCATGATGTTGATCGACGCGTCGTGGCCGTCGAACAGGCTCGCCGCCGTGACGAAGCGGATCTTGTGTTTCGCCCGGTAGACGAGGCTCTTCGATTCCGAAAGGTCGGTCACGGCCGCCAGCCTAGTTGACGTTTACGTAAACGTCAACCTCAACCTCAACCCTGGCCGGGCTGCGCCGACGTCCGCCCGAGCGGCAGCCCGAAGCCGAAGGTCGCGCCCTTGCCCGGCGCGGCGTCGGCCCAGACGAAGCCGCGATGGCGCTCGACGATGCGCTTGACCACCGCGAGCCCGGTGCCCGCCCCCGGAAACTCGTTCTCGCCGTGCAGCCGCTCGAACAGGTTGAACAGCTTTCCCGCGTAGGCCGGGTCGAAGCCCACGCCCGCGTCGCTGATGCGGAATTCGGCGACGCCGTGGCGCACCTCGCCCGAGATGCGCACCACCCGGTGGCCCGGCCCGGCCGAGAACTTCAGCGCGTTGTCGATCAGCTCGCGCCAGGCGATCTCGAGCAGCGAGGCGTCCGCCGGCACGTTGGGCAGGAGTCCGATCTCGAGACGCTCGCGGTCAGCCTCGGGGAGCCGCATGTCGTCCACGGTCGCCTTGACGACCGCCGCCATGTCGATTCCCTGCGCGATGAGCCGCCGCCGGCCGAGCCGGGCGTATTCGAGCAGCGCATCGAGCATCTCGCCCATGCGCAGGGCGTTCTGCCGCAGGCGCGAGAACAGCGTCGCGGCCTCGGCGTCGAGCGCGCTGCGGTGATGGCGCTCGATCAGCGTGGCGCAGGCGTCGATCGCGCGCAGCGGCGCGCGCAGGTTGTGCGACAGCGCATAGCTGTAGGACTCGAGCTCTCGCATCGAGCGCTCGAGCTCGCGCGTGCGCGTCTCGACCCGCCGCTCGAGCAGCGAATTCAGCGCCCGCAGGTCCTGGGGCGCGCCGGCGGCAGGGGACTCGCCGCTCGAGGGCATCATGCGGTAAAGGATCAGCGCGGCCAGCAGCCCTGACACGATGAGCGCGATCGCCAGCCCCCCGATGCGGACCTCGATGACGTCCGAGTGGCCGGACGCCACCAGGGCGCCGGAGCTGGTCTGCATCGCGAACCAGATGTCGTAGGCGGCGCCGGCCACGAACGGCAGCGCGGTCACGCAGGCGAGCGAGGCGAACTGGAAGCGCATGTCGCGCAGGGCGGGGAAGCGGTGCAGGACGGCAGCGAGCATGGGGCGGGACCTCTTTCTCGGTTCCGGCGTGGGCCGCGCGGCGGGCAAAATGGGAATACTAATCCCGCGGCGGCGGGCGCGCCGTGCTGCGCCGCGAATGGACTGGTGCCGGCTGCGGGTCTAGGGTGGCCCCATGCGACGGCTCCTGCTGGGGGCATGCCTGGCCGCGACGAGCGGGGATTCCTGACGCTGAACCCGACGTACTTGACCCTGTAGCGGCTCCAAGGTTTGCAATACCGCCCATGAGCCAGCATTGTCATGCGCACGCGCCCGACGCCTCGCACCCTGCGTACCGGCGCGCGCTCGTCGTCGCGCTCGTGCTGAACGCGGCCATGTTTGCCGTCGAGCTCGCCACGGGCGTCACCTCGGGTTCGTCCGCGCTGCTCGCCGACGCGCTCGACTTCGCGGGCGATGCCGGCAACTACGCGCTGTCGCTCGGCGCGCTCGCGCTCATGCCGGCGCTGCGGCCGAAGGTCGCGCTGTTCAAGGGCCTGTGCATGGGCGCATTCGGGCTGCTCGTGCTCGGCGCGACGGGATGGCACGCGGCGCGGGGCACCGTCCCCGGGGCCGCCGCGATGAGCACGGTGGCGGTCCTCGCCCTCGCGGTCAACGCGGGCGTCGCCGTCCTGCTCTACCGCTTCCGCGCCGGCGACGCGGACATGCGCTCGGTGTGGCTGTGCTCGAGGAACGACGCGCTCGGAAACGTCGCCGTGCTGCTCGCCGCCGCCGGCGTGTTCGGCACCGCAAGCGGCTGGCCCGACTGGCTGGTCGCGGCCGCGATGGCGGGCCTTGCGCTCAGCGCCTCGTGGAGCGTCGTGCGGCACGCACGGCGTGAGATACTGGACGCGGCATGCGAATCGGAGAGCTCGCCCGACGCGCGGACTGCCCGGTAGAGACGGTCCGCTACTACGAGAAGGAGGGGCTGCTCGCGACCCCGCGCCGCTCGGGGTCGAACTACCGCGACTACGCGGCCTCGCATCTCGAGCGGCTCGCTTTCATCCGCCGCTGCCGCGCGCTCGACATGTCGCTGCCCGAGATCCGCGTGCTCATCGAGGCGATCGAGCGCCCGGGCGCCGACTGCGGCCCGGTCGACGCGCTGCTGGACGAGCATATCGGCCATGTCGCGGCGCGCATCGCTGATCTCACCGCCCTGAAAGAGGAACTCGACGCGATTCGCGCGCATTGCGCCGGGTACCAGCCCGCGGTGGCGTGCGGCATCGTGCAGACATTGTCGCGGCCGACGGCCAAGCGCGTGCGCCGCGCCAGCCACGTGCGAGGCGCCAAATAGGCTCACATCCGCCGGCCCGCGAATGGCATGCGCAGCACGCCGGCAAGCGTTGCTATCGAGCGCGGGTCGCGCCAGGACGACAAGCCGATGTCGAGTCGCGCCGCCGGAGCGCGCGTGTACGTGCCGAGCCAGCGATCCCAGATCGACAGGCAGAAGCCGTAATTGCTGTTACGCTCCGCCTCGATCACCGAATGGTGAGTGCGGTGCATGTCGGGCGTCACGAGTACTCGTCGCACCCAGGGCTCGAGCGACACAGGGAGCGAGACGTTGGCATGATTGAACATGGCGGCCGCGTTTAGCAGCACCTCGAAAATCAGCACCGCGAGCACGGGCGCGCCGAGCGCCGCGATAGCCGCGAACTTGATCAGCGTGGAAAGCAGAATCTCGAGCGGATGAAAGCGGATTCCGGTGGTCAGGTCGAAATCCGGGTCCGCGTGGTGCACGGCATGCAGGCGAGCAAGCGCGGGTACCGAGTGGAACAGCACGTGCTGGAAGTAGACGGTAAGATCGAGCAATACCGCGGCCGCGGGCACCGCCATCCAGAGCGGGAGCTCGAGCCGATTGAGCAATCCCCAGCGCGCGCCGGAGGCCAGCGCGGCGAGCGCGAGCGCCGATCCCGGCAGCACGACGCGCAGCAGCAGCGTGTTCAGCACCGCCAGCCCGAGATTGGCGCGCCAGCGCAGCGCGCGCGACAGCCGCGGCGCGCGCGCCGGTGCCGCCCGCTCCCACAGCGCGAGCGCGCCGAATACCGCGAGGAACACGCCGAGCCGCAGCGCCAGCTCGGCATCCGCCGCAATGCTGAAACCCATGACCGACCCTATACTCAACTAATTGGTTGAATAGTAGAATGGCCGCAAAATCCATGTCAAGCGATCCCGCCAAGGAGCGCCTGTACCAGGCCGTCGGCCGGGTGGCCGCTGCGCTGGGCAGCGCCGGCCGGCTGCAGATCCTGGAATTCGTCGCCCAGGGCGAGCGCGGCGTGGACGCGCTCGCCGCGATGACCGGCCTGTCGGTGGCGAACACCTCCAAGCATCTGCAGGCGCTGCGACAGGCGGGGCTGGTGAACGCGCGCAAGGCGGGCCTGCGCGTGCATTACTCGCTCGCCGGCGACGATGTAAGCCTGCTGCTCGCCGCCCTGCGCGGGGTGGCCGAGCATCGCGCGGCCGATGTGGAGAAGCTGCTGCAGACCTGGCTCGCGCACCGCGACGAGCTCGAGCCGGTGCCGGCGCGCGAGGTCCTCGAGCGTCTGAAGAAGGGGCTGGTCACGGTCCTGGACGTGCGTCCGGCCGAGGAGTACGCGGCCGGACATCTGCCGGGCGCCATCAGCGTTCCCGTTGACAGACTGGCGAGGTACCTGTCGAGACTGCCAAAGCGCAAGGAAGTGGTGGCTTACTGCCGCGGACCTTACTGCCTGATGTCCTTCGACGCGGTCGCGCTGCTGCGCAAGCGCGGCTTCAAGGCGAAGCGCCTGCAGGACGGCTACCCGGAATGGCGCGCTGCCGGACTACCCGTCGAGCACTGAGGCGTCGCCCTTCGGCAAGAATCGCAGCGTGCTCTTTGCGCTCGGCGCCGCAGCGCTGTTCGGTGCGAGCACCCCCTTAGCCAAGCTCCTCCTGGCATTGCATACTCCCCAAGCGCGCCGGCCGGCAGTGCGAGGACGCCAATCTCAATCCACCGGTTCAGACGCAATCTCATCGCGGCCCGTCGATGTCCTCGCCCGCCCAGTCAGCGTGGGTCACGTGCATGACGACTTCCTGGACCGGCAGATTGCGGTAAATCGCGTCTGCCGTGCGATCCGCAACTTCGCGAGCAATGAAGCCGGCCGCAACGCGCAACTGTACGGCGATGCGCAGCATCCGGCTCTCATCGTCCTGCACGATGGTCGCAGTCGTGACGCCCGGCTGCGCCAGGGCAATACGCCGCGCCAAATCGCACCAAGCCGCGTGACGCATGCGTCGACGCACCGCTTCCCAACCTGCGCGAATCAGTGCGCCCATGGCGCTCGGGAGGCGCGCCGATCGTCATTGCGACCGCTGCGCTCGTCGAGCAACTGGCCGACGACGATCACGCTCGCACGCTCGTCCACGTAGAAATGCTGCGGGCCGTTCGCGCTTCGAGCGCCGGCGCGACCGGCGCGAACGCCAGCGCACCAAGGGCGGCCGCGCTTCCTGCCGCGACACGCGCGCGGCACCGCATCATTTCGTGCAGTCATCGCGAATGAAGGTGGAAATTTCCGCAAGGCGCGCGAACACGACCTGCGCTCGATCGCCCCGCATGCCCTGAGCGACGATGACGGGCTGGCCCGGCGTCGGCCCGCTCGCGCTGGAGTCGGTCTTGAAGCGCAGGTTGAATTCCCAGTACGGGACCGTTCGGCCTTCGGCGTTGGTGACGAAGTAGGAGTCGCCGCAGTGGCGCAGCGCGGCTACCAAGGCGGCCGTAGGCGCGCGCTTCAGGTCAGGCAGCGCTGGCGCGCCCCGCACGGGGGGCACGTCGCCCGCCGAGGCCGCTTTCAAATACGCAATCAGGTTGGCGCGCAGCCGCGCATCGCCAATGCCGCGCAACAGCATGTAGTTGCCCGGGACTTTCTTCTCGGGGTCCGCGAGCCAGGCGTCCAGCGACGCTTCGTCCCAGACGATCCCGGAGCTCTTGAGCGCCGGCGAGAATCTCAGAAAGCCCGGCGCGGTGCCCGCCTTGCGGCCCCATACGCCGGCAAGGCTCGGCCCGGTGAGGTGGCGTCCCGGCTCCATGGCATGGCATGCCGCGCACGCCCGGAAGGCGCGCGCACCGCTCATGCTGTCCCCTTCCCCCAGGGCCGGAAAGGCGACGGCCCATAGCATGAACCCCGCGAATGCAAGACGGCACAGTCTCATCGCACATCCCCGGGCGACGAGCGCCAGCGCTCGTTGGGCCGAGTTTCGCCCATCATGCCGCTGCCCATCATGTCGGCGCAGCCTTGCATCGGGCCGCCACGGGCAGCGAGCCGCGTGTCGCGGTCCTCGTCATGCGCGAATGCCTGACACCCCGCGAGCACGATGCTGAAGGTCAGAGCAATCCAGGGGATCTTACGCATAGGTTCTCCTTAACTGTCGCCAATCAAATCACGCGAATACACGACATCATCCCGCTCGCCTGGTGCTCGAGGATGTGGCAGTGGAACATCCAGTCGCCCGGGTTGTCGGCGACGAACGCGATCTCGGCGCGCTCGCGCGGCGCGAGCAGCACGGTATCGAGCCACTCGCGGTAACGGGTTGGATTGCCGGCACGCGAAATCACGCGAAACGCGTGCCCGTGCAGGTGGATCGGGTGGTGCCAGAGCGTGTCGTTCACAAGATGCAGGACGTAGCTGCGCCCCTTGCGCAGGACGAGCAGCGGCTCGAACGGCAGGCCGCCTTCGCCGCAGCCGTTGGACACGCCGTTTACCGCCCAAGCCATGCCCCGGCGAAGGCCCCGCATGTTTCCCATCATGCCGCCTGTGAAGACGATCTCATACCGCTTAGCGGAGCGTACGTCCGGCTCTGATACAGGATTACTGGCGAGCGTCGGGGGCTCTGCGGCCGTGGCGCGCAGCGGCGATTCGTTCGTGTACACCAGATCCACGAGGTCGTAGGGGCGGCGCCGGTAGAAGCCGTCGCGCACGGGATGGCGCCTGCCCGGAGCGCCGGACATGTCGAGAATAAGGTCGGCACGCATGGCCGGCCCCAGCACCACGGTGCCGCCTTCGGGTTCGTGCGGCTCCACCGGCTGGCCGTCGAGCGCGATCACCCAAGGCCGGTGATCGCGGAATTCCAGCGCGAACACGCGTGCCGGTGCGGCGTTAATCAACCGCAGGCGGATGCGCTCGCCGGCGCGGACGCGAAACTCGTCGAGCACGTGGCCGTTGAGGGTCACGGTATTGCCGATACGGCCGGCATGGCTCACATCCATGAAATTGCCGAAGCCGCCGCGGATCGAGGCATCGGGGTTCAGGCGGTAGTCGCCCAGCACCCACAGGGTGTCGCGATCGACCGCTGGCGGCTCGCGCTCCTCGACGATGAGCGCGCCCGCAAGTCCGCGGCCGACTTGCTCGTAGCTGCGCTGGTGCGGGTGATAGAAGAACGTTCCCGCATCGGGCGGCGAGAACTCGTAGGTGAAATCACCGCCGGGTGCGATCGGACGCTGAGTGATGTAGGGCACGCCGTCCATCGCATTGGGCAGCCGGATGCCGTGCCAATGCACGGTAGTCGGCTCATCGAGCGAGTTACGCACATGCACGCGCAGGTGACCGCCCTGCTGCACGCGCAGGATGGGGCCGGGCAGCGTGCCGTTGTAGGTCCAGGCTTCGGTGGCCGGGTATTCCTTCGGTACCATCTGCACGCGCGCCGGTGCAGCGACGAGCTTCGCGTCGACGAGCTGCGCTTGCGCGGCATTCGCCGCACCGCCGCGATCCGACAGCAGCGGCAATACCGACAAACCGGCGAGGCCGGCGAGGAAACGGCGCCGCGCGTGCGGCGGGCGCAATGCGAATTCGTTCAAGAAACCTCCGTCGTCAGGACCCGCAAGCGGGTCGGCCAGCAGCGCGCCTACCGGCGCGCTGCGCGATCAGACGACGGGTTTGGGAGGTGCGGTGTCGGGCGCGCGAGCGAACAAGACGACAGGCGAGCCAAGAGACGACCCGGGCGGGTCGGAGTCCGGGGAAGAACGTGTCCGCTCAGGTAAAGCGCCTGGAATCGCCGCGCCGGCACCCATGCAGTAGGCAACCCGGCATTTGCCTGCCACAAGGCAGCACCCGCAGCAGTCCAGCGCGCTGGCGTGCCATTCCGAGGCGCAAGGCGCGCCGGTGACCGAAGCCTGCGCCGGCGCGGGAAATGCGGGAGCGAGCGTCAAAGCGAGCAGGAAGCTGAGGATCGTGCGCATTCGCCAAGCAGGCTAGCAGCGTTGTCAGGGACCGGTCAATCAATTGGCGGTTCGACCGCCGCATGCGTAGATGGTTCACGCCGCCGGACGGTGCATCGCCTATCAGCCAGCGCGTATGACCAACATCGCCCTTTAAGAGAAGAGTCCCGCAGCCCTTCTCGGACGAAGTTGTGCCCCGCGACGACCACCACCTCGTCCAGCCGGCTCACTCGACCGTGACGGATTTCGCCAGGTTGCGCGGCTTGTCGACGTCGGTGCCGCGAGCAAGTGCCGTGTGATAGGCCAGCAGCTGCAGCGGCACGACGTGCAGGATGGGCGAGAGCAGCCCGTAATGCTCGGGGAGCCGGATGACGTGCATGCCTTCCTGCGCCGCGATCCGGGTGTCGGCATCGGCAAGGACATAGAGCTCGCCGCCGCGTGCGCGTACTTCCTGCATATTGGACTTCACCTTCTCCAGCAGGGCGTCGTTGGGCGCGACCGTGACCACGGGCATCTCCGAGGTGACGAGCGCGAGCGGCCCGTGCTTGAGCTCGCCGGCCGGGTAGGCCTCGGCATGGATGTAGGAGATCTCCTTCAGCTTCAGCGCGCCCTCGAGCGCGGTCGGGTAGTGCAGGCCGCGGCCGAGGAACAGCGCGTGCTCCTTTTTCGCGAAGCGCTCCGACCAGGCGATGAGCTGCGGCTCGAGGGCGAGCGCGGCCGCGATCGCGTTGGGCAGGTGGCGCAGGCGCCGCAGGTGTGCGGCCTCGGCCTTCGCGGGTAGCCGCCGGCGCAGCTTCGCGAGCGTGAGCGCGAGCAGGAACAGCGCCGCGAGCTGCGTGGTGAACGCTTTGGTCGAAGCGACGCCGATCTCCATGCCCGCGCGCGTCAGGAACTGGAATTGCGTTTCGCGCACCATCGCGCTGCTGGCGACGTTGCACACGGCGAGCGTGCGCCTATGGCCGAGCTTGCGCGCGTGGCGCAGGGCGGCAAGCGTGTCGGCGGTCTCGCCCGATTGCGACACGACGACGACGAGGGCATCCTTGTCGGGCACGCTGTCCCGATAGCGGTACTCGCTCGCGATCTCCACCTGGGTGGGCAGGCGGGCCAGCGACTCGATCCAGTTCTTCGCCGTGAGGCCGGCGTAGTAGCTCGTGCCGCAGGCGAGGATCAGTACGCTTTTCGCGCTGCGCAGGGCTTTCGCCGCATCCTTGCCGAACGGTGCCGCGGTGATCGATTCAATGCCTTCCAGCGTATCGGCGACGGCGCCGGGCTGCTCGAAGATCTCTTTCTGCATGTAGTGCCGGTACGGTCCGAGTTCGACGCGTGCGGCCGTGGCCTTGACCGTGCGCACCTCGCGCCGCGCTTCGCGATCGCCGGCATCGCGGACGCGAAAGCCTTCGAGGTCCACCTCCGCGACGTCGCCCTCCTCGAGGTAGACGATGCGATCGGTCGTGCCGGCGAGCGCCAGTGCGTCGGAGGCGAGAAACATTTCGCCCTGGCCCACGCCGATCACCAGCGGACTTCCCGCGCGCGCGCCCACCACGCGATGCGGCTGGTCCTTCGCCACCACGGCGATCGCGTAGGCGCCCGTCAGGCGCTTCACGGCGCGCCGAACGGCCTGGAACAGGTCGCCCTGGTAGAGACTGTGCACGAGGTGTGTCACCACCTCGGTGTCCGTCTGGCTGTCGAACTCATAGCCCGCGGACTTCAACTCGGCACGCAGTTCCTCGTAGTTCTCGATGATGCCGTTGTGCACCAGGGCGAGGCTGCCACGCGAAATCATGGGGTGCGCGTTGTGCGTGACAGGCGCGCCGTGGGTCGCCCACCGCGTGTGCGCAATTCCCGTCTCGGCAGCGAGCCGGCCCTTGCGCACCTGCCCGGCGAGGTCTTCCACCCGCGCCACGCTGCGCACGCGCTCCAGCCGGCCGCCGGCGATCGCAGCGACGCCGCAGGAATCGTAGCCGCGGTACTCGAGCCGGCGCAGGCCCTCGATCAGCAGCGGCAAGATGTCGCGCCGGGCCGCGGCGCCCACGATCCCGCACACGGCTACTTCTTCCGCGGCTTCCAGTTAGCGAGCGAAACCTGCCGCGCGCGCGCGACGGTAAGCTGGCCGGCCGGCGTGCTCTTGCTGATCGTGGATCCGGCGCCGATGTACGAGCCGCGCGCGATCGTGACGGGCGCCACCAGCGTCGCGTCCGAGCCGATGAAGCAGTCGTCCTCGATCACGGTCCGGTGCTTGGCCGCGCCGTCGTAGTTGCAGGTAATCGTGCCTGCGCCGACATTGACGCGGGCGCCGACCTCGGCGTCGCCGATGTAGGCAAGGTGGTTCGCCTTGGAACCCGCGCCGATGCGGCTCGCCTTCACCTCGACGAAGTTGCCGATGTGCACATCCTCGGCGAGCTGCGCGCCGGGGCGCAGGCGAGCGTAGGGTCCTACGCGGCAGCGCTTGCCGACCCGCGCATCCTCCAGCAGCGAGAACGCGTGGATCTCCGTGTCGGCGTCCACCGTCACGTTGCGCAACACGCAGTTGGGCCCGATGCGAACGCGATCGCCGAGCTTCACGTCGCCGGCGAAGATGCAATTGATGTCGATGCGTACGTCACGGCCGCACGCGAGCTCGCCGCGCACGTCCACGCGGGCCGGATCGGCAAGCTCCACGCCCCCCTCGAGCAGCGCGCGGGCCTGCGCGTCCTGGTAGGCGCGCTCGAGCAGCGCGAGGTCTCGCGTCGAGTTCACGCCGGCGACCTCCCACGGATCCGAAGCGCTGACCGTCGCCACGGGCACGCGCGCTTTCACCGCGAGCGCGACCACGTCGGTCAGGTAGTACTCCTTCTGGACGTTCGCGGGCTCGAGCATTTTGAGCCAGGGCTCAAGGCGGGCTGCGGGCGCGGCGAGGAAGCCGGCGTACCACTCGCGGATGCGCAGTTCCTTCGCGCTCGCGTCCTTGTGCTCGACGATGCGCCGGACGCGCTTTCGCGCGTCACGTACGACACGTCCATAACCGGTCGCGTCGGAAAGATCGGAAGTACAAAGGGCAATCCCGCGCTTCGCGGCCTGCGCGAGCTCCCGCAGCGTATCGGGCCGCAATAGCGGAACGTCCCCGTTGAGCACGAGCACAGTCGCGTCCCGCGCCACGCGCGGCAGCGCTTGCGCGAGCGCGTGTCCGGTGCCGAGTTGACGGTCCTGCTCGACCCACACGATGTCCGCTGCGGGAAACGCGGAGCGCACAGCCTCTCCGCCGTGCCCGTGCACCACGATCAGCTGCGCAGGATCGAGCGCGCGCGCAGCCCGCAGCACGTGAGCCAGCAGCGGCCGGCCAGCTAGCGCGTGCAGCACCTTGGGAACGGACGAAACCATGCGCTTGCCCTGCCCCGCGGCGAGCACGACCACGGCCAGCTTCATGGCGCGGATTCTAGCATCCGCAACATTGCGAACTTATTGATAGAAAATGGAAAACCTCGGGCAGCGGCCCGGGTTACCGCGGCAATTCCGACGATCCCATCAGGTGCTCGTCGACCGCGCGCGCGGCCTGCCGGCCTTCGCGGATCGCCCAGACCACCAGCGACTGCCCGCGCCGCACGTCGCCGGCGGCGAATACCTTGTCCACCGACGTGCGGTACGCGGCCGCCCCTTCGGTCGCCGCCTTGGCGTTGCTGCGACCGTCCTTTTCCACGCCGAAGGCCTCGAGCATGCCTTGCATCGGGGAGACGAAGCCCATCGCGAGCAGCACCAGGTCGGCCGGAATGTCGAACTCCGAACCCGGGATCTCGGCCGGCTTGCCCCCCGACCATCCGAGCCGAATGCCCTTGAGCGCCTTGACCTTGCCGCCTTCGCCGATGAACGCCTTGGTCGCGATCGACCAGTCCCGCTCGGCGCCTTCCTCGTGCGAAGACGAGGTGCGCAGCCGCGTCGGCCAGTAGGGCCAGACGGGGTTCCGCTCGGGGTCGGGCGGCATGGGGAGCAACTCGAATTGCGTCACCGACCTCGCGCCATGGCGGTTCGAGGTGCCCACGCAGTCGGAGCCCGTATCCCCGCCGCCGATGATGACGACGTGCTTGTCGGTCGCCCAGAGCTCGTCGACATTCTTGTCGCCCGCCACTCGCCGGTTCTGCAGCGGAAGAAAATCCATCGCGAAGTACACGCCCTCGAGGTCGCGCCCCGGAACCGGCAGGTCGCGCGGCGCTTCCGCGCCGCCCGCAAGCACCACGGCGTCGTATTCCTTGAGCAGCCGTTTCGCGTCCACGGGGCGGGCCTGGCGGTTGCCCGCGCCGACCGGCGAATTGCCGATCACGTGATTTACGCGGAACTCCACGCCCTCGGCCTGCATCTGCTCGACGCGGCGGTCGATCAGCCACTTCTCCATCTTGAAGTCGGGGATGCCGTAGCGCAGCAGACCGCCGATCCGATCATTCTTCTCGAACAGCGTCACCGCATGCCAGGCGCGCGCCAACTGCTGGGCGCAGGCCATCCC
>JBOIFE010000027.1:0-3699 GCA_050741015.1 Burkholderiales bacterium
TCCTTGAGCGGATTGAAGTGGTACAGGCCGAGCAGCGTCGGGCCGAAGATCATGCCCACGGCGAGATAGACGATGGCCGTGGTCAGCGGCAGCGGCCGCATGAACGGCGCCAGCAGGCCCATGGCGACCATCAGCGCGCCGACCACCAGGAAGCCGATGGCGGCGGTCACAACTGGACCATCGTCCCCAGCTCGATCACGCGGTTGGGCGGCAGGTTGAGGTAGTCGGCGGCGTTGCCGGCGTTGCGCGCCATGGCGGCGAAGAGGCGCTCGGCCCAGCGCGCGTAGCCGCGCGAGCGGCTGCGCGGCACGACGATCTGGCGGTTGATGAAGAACGAGGTCGTCATCAGGTCGAAGTCGAGGATGCGCCGGCAGCTGACGTTCAGCGCGTGCGCGACGTCGGGGCGCTGCATGAAGCCGTAGCGCAGCTTCAGCCGCCAGAAGCCGTGCTCGAGGCGCTCGAGCTCGACGCGCCGGTCCTCGGGCACCGTCGGCTCGCCGCCGACCTCGACGTTGAGGAACACCACGCGCTCGTGCAGCACCTTGTTGTGGTTCAGGTTGTGCAGCAGCGCGTGCGGCGTCGCCTCGGGTGTGGCCGACAGGAACACCGCGGTGCCCGGCACGCGCGGCGGCGGGTCGCGCATCAGCGACTCGATCATGCGCTCGAGCGGGATCGAGGTCTCGGCCATGCGCGTGAGCATCGCGCGCCGGCCGCGGCGCCAGACCATCATCACGATGAAGACGAGCGCGCCGAGCGCGAGCGGGAACCAGCCGCCGTCGGCAACCTTGAGCAGCGAGGCCGAGAAGAAGACGAGGTCGACCCCCATGAAGCAGCCGGTGGCCACGAGGCACAGCCACAGCGGGTAGCCCCAGCCGTAGCGGATGACGAAGAACGTGAGGAACGTGGTGGCGAGCATCGTCCCCATCACCGCCACGCCGTAGGCGTTCGCCAGGTCCGCGGACGAGCCGAAGCCGACCACCGCCGCGAGCACCGCCGCGAGCAGGATCCAGTTCACCGCGGGCACGTAGATCTGGCCCTCGGTGTGCGCCGAAGTGTGCGTCACGCGCACGCGCGGCAGGAACCCCAGCTGCACCGCCTGCTGCGTGATCGAGTACGCGCCCGAGATCGTCGCCTGCGAGGCGATCACGGTCGCCGCCGTCGCGAGCCCGACCATGGGATAGAGCGCCCAGGATGGGAACGCGAGGTAGAACGGGTTCTTCAGTCCCGCGGCATTCGCCATCAGCAGCGCGCCCTGGCCGAAGTAGTTGAGCACGAGCGCGGGCGCGACCAGCCCGTACCAGGCGAGCCGCACCGCGCGCCGGCCGAAGTGCCCCATGTCGGCGTAGAGCGCCTCGGCGCCGGTGAAGGCGAGCAGCACCGCGCCCAGCACCACGAACGACGCAGTGCCGTGCCCCGTGACGAAGCCGAGCGCGTGGCGCGGGTCGAGCGCGGCGAGCACCTGCGGGTGGCGCGCGATGTTCCACACGCCCGCCGCGGCGAGCGCGCCGAACCAGACGAGGCACACCGGGCCGAACAGCGCGCCCACGACGCCGGTGCCGTTGCGCTGGATGAGGAACAGCGCCACCAGCACGCCGACCGAGATCGGCACCACGTAGGTCGCGAGCGCGGGGGCGCCGACCTCCAGCCCCTCGACCGCCGAGAGCACCGAGATCGCGGGCGTGAGCACCGCGTCGCCGTAGAACAGCGACGCGCCGAAGATGCCGGCCAGCACCACCGCCGTGCGCCAGGGGCTGCGCTCGCCCACCGCGGTTCCCGCGAGCGCGAGCAGCGCCATGATCCCGCCCTCGCCACGGTTGTCGGCGCGCATCACCAGGCCGACGTACTTCAGCGACACCACGATCATCAGCGACCAGAAGATCGTCGACAGGCCGCCGAGGATCGTCGCGTGCGTGAGCGGGATGCCGTGCGCCGGGTTGAACGTCTCCTTCACCGCGTAGAGCGGGCTCGTGCCGATGTCGCCGTAGACGACGCCCAGGGCGAGGAGCGCGAGGCGCACGGTCGTAGGGGCGGCGGGGCGCGACACGGACTAGCGCTTCGCGGTCTGCTTTGCGGGTTGCTTCGCGGGCTGCTTCGCCGGCGCCGGCGCCGTGCGCGTCGGGCTGAAGTCGAGGTTGATCATGTCGCCGAGCGCGTCCGAGTGCGCCTTGCGCACCGCCTTCATCGCGGGCAGCGCCTTGAGGAAAGCGTCCTTGAGGCCGGGGTCGTAGGCCTTGCCGAAGCCCTGGACGATCTGCAGCGCGGCTTCTTCCTCCGTCAGCGGCTTCTGGCGGTAGAACTGCGTCGTCGTCATTGCCTCGAACGAATCGACGATCGCCATCACGCGCCCGGGCCACGGGATCTCGTTGCCGTTCAGCTTCTTCGGGTAGCCGGTGCCGTCCCAGCGCTCGTGGTGCGTGAGCGCGAGCACGCGCGCGAGCTTGAGCACCGGGTCCTCGTGCTCGCCGATGATCTCGGCGCCGAGCGCGGGATGGCGCCAGACGCGCTCCCAGTCGGGCGCCGAGAGTTTGCCGGGCTTGCGCAGCACTTCGGAGGGCACGCCCATCTTGCCGATGTCGTAGAGCGGCGCGGCCTTCAGCATCAGGTCCGCGACCGCGGGCTTCGCGCCCGCGCCGAGTGCCAGCAGCTTTGCGTATTCGCTCACGCGCAGCGCCTTGTTGCCGGCAGCCGCGCTCTCATGGAATTCCATGGCGCGCGCGAGGCGCCGGATCAGCTGCGAGCGCGCGTCCTCGAGCAGCGCGGTGCGCTCCTGCACCTGGCGCTCGAGCTCGAGCTGGCGGTTGGCGAGCGCGAGGTGGATGCGCACTCGCGCGAGCAGCAGCCGCGCGTTCACGGGCTTGGTGATGTAGTCCACCGCGCCGAGGTCCAGGCCCTCCAGCTGTTCGGTCGGCTCGGTCTTTCCGGTGAGGAAGATCACCGGGATGTGCGCGGTCAACGGGTCGTCCTTCAGCAGGCGGCCGATCTCGAAGCCCGAGGCGCCCGGCAGGTCGACGTCGAGCAGGATGAGATCGGGCTGCGGCTCGCCGGCGGCGATGGTCAGCGCGTCGCCCCCGTCGGTGGCGAGCTTGACCTCGTACTCGGTGGCGAGGGCCTTGCCGATGAGGGCCAGGAGGTCCTCGGCGTCGTCGACAGCGAGGATGAACGGCCTGCCGGACGTGCTCACGCGCGAAGTCTACCGCGCCCCTTGACGACTGGCGGGGTCATGTATAAATTTGCGCCGCTGGTTTCCTCAAGCAGTTCCGCAGGTTACGTTATTCCCGCGTCTTCTACTTGGTGTTCCGGCAACAGGGCGAACGCCCGCTCGATAAATTCTTATTTGAAAGGCAAGTGAACATGGCAACGGGTACGGTCAAGTGGTTCAACGACGCGAAGGGTTACGGCTTCATCACGACCGAACGGGGAGAAGACGTCTTCGTTCACTTCAGCGCAATTGAGGCCAAGGGTTTCCGCTCCCTCCCGGAGGGGGCGAAGGTCGAATTCGACCTCGTCGAAGGCCCGAAGGGTCTTCAGGCTGCAAACGTAACCATGGCCTGAGCCGGTCAAAGACGTCGCAGCCGATCTGAGGACAGGTGACCGCCTGTCCTTTTCTTTTCCGGCCCCCCGAACCCGTCCGGAGAGAACTCCGCCTTCCGCTTTCCGTAGAATCGAGCGATGGATCTGATCGAGGTGGTCAACCTGACG
>JBOIFE010000028.1:0-3664 GCA_050741015.1 Burkholderiales bacterium
ATCTTCACGTCCTCGCCGGCGCGAAAGCCGTTGTAGAACACGAGCTCCGCCTTGCCGTCGCCGTCGGCGTCGAACTTGCTGCCGATGTGAGCGAACGAATCCCATTGCGTCGAGTACTGCAGCGTGAGCAGCACGACGTCGTCGCACACCACGTCGGTGAGCAGCGGCTGGTCGTTGCCCATCGGGTAGCAGAAATTCGCCTGCGCACCGCGCAGCGTCGGCGCGAGGCGCGGCGGGTTGCGCCGCGGATTGAGCGCGTTGCCGCCGGGATAGTCGAGCGGCAGCGACAGGCAGAAGGAACGCCCCTCCTTCACTTCGGCGACGCCTTGCAGCACCTTCTCGCGCGTCACGTAGTTCATGCGCCCGCGCTGGTCGTCGGGGCCGAACTCGCCCCAGTTCGAGTTCGGGGGCTTGTGCTTCCAGCGCTGGGCCACTCCCTGCCTCCTTTCGTACGGTGGGCCACTGGCCCACCCTACAGTCAAAAGTAGTGCCGGCTGATCGCCTCGGCGACCATCACGGGCTTGTCGCCGCCCTCGCGCTCTACGGTGACCTGCCACGTGGTCTGTACGCCGTTGCCTTCGAGCATTTCGTACTTCTCGAGCGCGAAGCGCGCGCGGATGCGCGCGCCGGCGGGCACCGGGGCGGTGAAGCGCACCTTGTTCAGGCCGTAGTTCACGCCCATGCGGCGATCGGAGAACTCGAACGTGGACTCGGTGAGCTTGGGCAGCATCGACAGCGTGAGGAAACCGTGCGCGATGGTCGAGCGGAAGGGCGATTTCTTCGCGCGCTCGGGATCGACGTGGATCCACTGGAAGTCCTCGGTCGCCTGGGCGAACTGGTTGATCCGCTCCTGCGGGATGTCGATCCAGGGCGACTGGGCGACCTCGGTGCCAACGAGGCCTTCGAGGTCGCGGATTTTCAGGGTCGTTTTCATCGGTCCATTGTAAAGGTCTCGATCTCGCGGATGACGAGGTCCGTTCGCTCGCGCGCGATCCAGTGGCTCGCCTCGGGCACGCGCACGAGCTTAAGGCTCGGGACGACCGCGTCCAACCCATCGAGGCAGCCGGGCAGCAGTGCCGTGTCGCGCTCGCCCCAAAGCACGAGCGTCGGCACCTTGACGATGAAGTCCTCGGGCTTGAGCTGAAGCTTCTTCGCACCGGGATCCTCGGCCGAAGGCGGATACAGCGCCGAGGCGCGGTAGTAGTTCAGCCCGCCGGTCAGCGCGCCCGGCTGCGACCACGCCTCGATCAGCGCCTTGCGCGACGCGTCGTCGAAATCCGCGAACGACGAGAGCAGCCGTGCGTAGCCGTTCTCCGACAGCACGCGCTCGGCCTTGGCGTGGCGAAAGAGCAGCATGTACTCGCTCGCCTTCTGCTGCGCGGGGTTCTGGCACAGCTCGCGCCAGAAGACGTACGGGTGGGGAGAATTGAGCATGACGAGCTTCGCCAGGCGCTCCGGGTGCGCGATCGCCACGCTCCAGGCCACCGCGCCGCCCCAGTCGTGCGCGGCGAGGACGAACTTCTCCCTCGAGTAGTGCTCGGCGAGCGCGAGCACATCGGCCACCAGGTGCTTCGCCCTGTAGTCGGCCACCGCGCCGGGCTTCTCGGTCAGGTTGTAGCCGCGAAGGTCGGGCGCTGCGGCGCACCAGCCCCGAGCGCCGAAATGCTCCACCATCGGCTGCCACATCGCCCAGTACTCCGGGAAGCCGTGCAGGAACAGCATCAGCGGCCCGTCCCCGGATCGCGCGACGTGGAAGCGCAGGCCGTTCGCGGTGACGGTCTCGTGCGCGAGCATCAGGAAAACTTCGAGAAGTCGGGCTTGCGCTTTTCCATGAAGGCGGACAGCGCCTCCTTCGCCTCGGGCGAGCGCAGCCTCTCGCCAAACAGGCCCAGCTCCTCCTGCATGCGGTTGCGCACCTCGCCCGAGAGCGCGCGCTTCATCAGGGCCTTGGTCATGCGCACCGACGCGGGCGGCAGCGCGGCCAGTGCCAGCGCGGCCTCGCGCGCGCGTGAGAGCAGCTCGGCCTCGGGCACGATTTCGGTGATGATGCCCGCGGCGAGCGCCTTTTCCGCGGTGAACGGGCGGCCGAGCAGCAGCATCTCCGCGGCGCGCTGGTAGCCGGCAATCGCGGGCAGCAGCAGGCTCGAAGCCGCCTCGGGCAGCAGCCCCAGCGGCACAAAAGGCAGCTGGAAGCGCGCGTTCGGCGCCGCGTAGATGAGGTCGAAGTGCAGCAGCATCGTCGTGCCCACGCCCACCGCGGGTCCGCCGACGGCAGCGACGATCGGCTTTTGCGTAATCGCGATCGAGCGCAGGAATCCCGAGGCAGGAGAGTCGGTGGGAGCGTCCGCGGGCCCACGCGGCAGCTCGAGGAAGTCCTTCACGTCGTTGCCCGAGGTGAAGCAGCCGCTCTGGCCGTGGATCAGCACCGCGCGCACCATCGGATCGGCGTCCGCGGCGCCGAGCGCCGCCGCGATGCCGGCGTACATCTCCGGCGTCAGCGCGTTCTTCTTGTCGGGGCGGTTGAGCTCGATGCGGGCGACGCGGTCCTGCGTGTCGACGATCAGCTGGGAGGTCATGCAGCCGTTCCTTCGCGAATGACCGCGCGGTCGCGCCCCGCGCGCTTGGCTTCGTAGAGCGCGCTGTCGGCGCGGCTCAGCAGCTGCGAGACAGTCTCGCCGCGCCGGTAGCCGGCAATGCCGGCCGAGGCCGTCACGCGCAGCCCCGGCGCGAACTCGCTCCAGTCGCGCGCGGCGAACGCCGCGCGCACGCGCTCGACCGCCGCGAGCGCCGCCGGCGGCGGCGTGCCGCCGAGGATCAGCATGAATTCCTCGCCGCCATAGCGGCCGAAGGCGTCGGTGTCGCGCATCGCTCCGTGCGCCGTCTTTGCAAACGCTCGCAGCACGTCGTCGCCGACCGCGTGGCCGTGCGTGTCGTTCACGTCCTTGAAGTGGTCGAGGTCGAACAGCGCCACGCTGAAGCCCTCGCCGCCGCGCTCGATGCGCGAGCGCTCCTGCTCGAGCCGCGCCATCAGCGAGCGGCGGTTCAGCGACAGCGTCAGCTCGTCGTGGCTCGCAAGCTGGCGCATCTGCTCGAGCGACTCGGCGAGCCGGTGGCGGCCTTCGGCCAAGCGCCGCCGGAGGTCGCTCGCCTGCACGCTGAGCGCAAGGCAGCGTCCGAGGATCAGCGAGAAGTAGAGCCACACGAGCGTGCGCTCGTAGGGCGTGGCGACCGGCACGCCAAAGCGATCGCCAACCGCGTAGACCAGCCCGCCCAGCGCGAGCGCGCCCAGCGACCACACGACGAACGACTGGCGCGGGCTCAGCCACAGCATGCCGAACGCGAATACGGTAAACAGGTTGGCGAGGAACGGAAAGGCGATGGGCGGCGCCAGCGCCACCGCGACGAGCTGCAGCGCGACGGCTGACGCCATCAGCGGGCCGGTAAGGTTCGGATTGCGAAATCGCAGATTCACGCCGGAGGCGGTGGCCGCCCAGGTCGCGATGCTGATGATCGCCGCACCCACGCCGTACGCAATCGGCGCCGCGGCGCCGATCACGCCGACCGCGGCAAACAGGGCGAGGAACCCCGTATCGACGGCGTAGCTCGCCGCGGTCGCGCCCGCCCAGCGCAGGCGCGCCCTCTGGTCGCGCGCGCGGGTCTGCGC
>JBOIFE010000029.1:0-11618 GCA_050741015.1 Burkholderiales bacterium
CGCCGCGGCCGCGGTTGCCGCGCTGGTCTGCGTCGCGGCGCTGACCACGATGAACGCTGCGATCCTCACCGGCGCACGCTCGAGCTACGCCTTCGGCGGCGACTTCGCGCGGCTGCGCTTCCTGGGCGCGTGGCGCACCGAGGGCAGCACGCCCGCCAACGCGCTGGTAGTGCAGGGCGGGCTGACGCTTGCGCTCGTGCTCGCGGCCTCGTTTACGCGCGACGGCTTCACGGCGATGGTGGCCTACACTACGCCCGTGTTCTGGACTTTCTTCCTGCTGTGCGGCGGAGCGCTGTTCGTGTTCCGCTTGCGCGACGGGGCGCCGGCGGGCTTTCGCGCGCCGCTCTATCCGGTCGTGCCGCTCGCATTCTGCGCGACCTGCGCGTACATGCTGTACTCGAGCGTGCAGTACGTGCGCTACTCGGTCACGTTCGGTGCGCCGGTGCTCGCCGGCCTCGCGGTGATGGCGCTCGGCGTGCCGCTTTACTTCCGGCTGCGGCGGCCGGCGTGACGCTGACCGAGCTGCGCTACATCGTCGCGGTCGCCCGCGAGCGGCACTTCGGCCACGCGGCCCAGTCCTGCTTCGTGTCGCAGCCGACGCTGTCGGTCGCGATCAAGAAGCTCGAGCAGGAGCTCGGCGTGCCGCTGTTCGAGCGCGGCCCCGGCGAAGTCTCGGTGACGCCGGTCGGGCAGCGCGTGGTCGAGCAGGCGCAGCGCGTGCTGGAGGAAGCCGCGCGCGTGCGGGACATCGCTCAAGCCGCCAAGGATCCGCTCGCGGGCCTGCTGCGCCTGGGCACGATCTACACCATCGGGCCCTACCTGCTGCCGAAGCTGATCCCGGTGCTGCGCCGGCGCGCGCCCACGATGCAGCTCCTGATCCAGGAGAACTACACCCACCGGCTCGCCGAGGCGCTCAAGCAGGGCGAGGTCGACGCGATCGTGGTCGCCGCGCCGTTCAGCGAACCCGGCGTGGCGACGCAGCCGCTCTACGACGAGCCGTTCCTCGTCGCGCTGCCCCAGGGCCATCCGCTGGAGAAGAAAAAGCACATCTCGGCCGACGAGCTGGCGCGCGAGAGCCTGCTGCTGCTCGGCACGGGGCACTGCTTTCGCGACCAGGTGCTCGATCTGTGCTCGAACGTGCAGCGCGGCCCGCGCGGCCCGCTCGCGCGCACGCTCGAAGGCGGTTCGCTCGAGACCATCCGGCAGATGGTGGCGAGCGGCGTGGGCGTCACGGTGCTGCCGTCGACCTCGGTCGGACCGGGCGAGGGCGCCGACCTGATCCGCGTGCGGCCCTTCGCGCGGCCCGTGCCCGACCGGCGCGTGCTGCTCGCCTGGCGCAAGAGCTTCCCGCGCCCGCAGGCGATCGAGGCCCTGCGCGAAGCGATCCTCGAATGCGACCTGCTGCAAGTCACCAAGGTCCACTAGAGGCGCCCTCGGCCTGGGTCGTGCGCTGGGCGCCGTCGATGCCGCCGGGGCCGGTGCTCGACCTCGCTTGCGGGACCGGGCGGCACGCGCGGTACCTCGCGGGCCTCGGGCGCTCGGTCACCGCGGTGGACCGCGAGGCGCAGGAGTTCGACGCCGCCGGCGTGCGATTCGTGCGAGCGGACCTGGAGGACGGGAGCCCCTGGCCGCTCGCGGGCGAGACCTTCGCCGGGATCGTGGTGGCGAACTACCTTCACCGGGCGCTGTATTCCCGGCTCGCCGAGTCGCTCGCGCACGACGGGCTGCTCGTGTACGAGACCTTCATGCTGGGCAACGAGCGATTCGGCAAGCCCTCGAATCCGGCGTTCCTGCTGCGGCCGGGGGAACTGTGGCAGGCCTTTGGCAGTCTGCAGGTCATCGCGTTCGAGCAGGGCGAGGCGTGCACACCGCGGCCCGCGATGCGCCAGCGCCTGTGCGCCCGGCGGACGCGGTAACGGATAGAATTTCGGTCTGGACGCAATTGCAAGGAGAGGCCCCATGATCACCGGAAGCCTGGTCGCCATCGTCACGCCGATGCACGAGGACGGTCGCCTCGACATGGCGAAGTTCCGCGAGCTCATCGACTGGCATGTCGCCGAGGGGACCGACGGCATCGTCGTCGTCGGCACCACCGGCGAGTCGCCCACGGTCGACTTCGACGAGCACAAGGAGCTGATCCGCGTCGCCGTCGACCACGCCAAGGGGCGCATCCCGATCATCGCCGGCACCGGGGGCAATTCGACCGCGGAAGCGATCGAGCTGACCGATTCCGCGAAGAAGGCCGGCGCGACGGCAAGCCTCTCGGTCGTGCCTTATTACAACAAGCCGGCGCAAGAGGGCTTGTACCGGCACTTCCGCAAGATCGCGGAAACGGTGGACCTGCCGATGATCGTGTACAACGTGCCGGGCCGCACGGTGGCCGATCTCGGCAACGACACGACGCTGCGCCTCGCGCAGGTGCCGGGCATCATCGGCATCAAGGATGCGACGGCCAACATCGAGCGCGGGACCGACCTGCTCAAGCGCCTGCCGCGCAATTTCGCCGTCTACAGCGGCGACGATGCGACGGCGCTCGCGCTGATCCTGCTCGGCGGCCACGGCACGATCTCGGTCACCGCCAACGTCGCGCCCCGCCCGATGCATGAAATGTGCTCGGCCGCGCTGGTCGGCGACCTGAAGAAGGCCCGCGAGATCAACCTGCGCCTGCTCGGGCTGCACCAGAAACTGTTCGTCGAGGCGAACCCGATTCCGGTGAAGTGGGCGCTGGCGCAGATGGGACGCATCGAGTCCGGCCTGCGGCTGCCGATGACGCCGCTCGCCGAGGGCTTCCACGACACGGTGCGCGAGGCGCTCGCCGAGGCGGGCATCGCCCTGCCGGGGCTGCGCGTGGTGGAACGCCGCGCATGAGGCCTGGGCGCGCCGCGGCACTCGTCGCATGGGCGGGACTCGTGGCGCTCGTCGCCGCCTGCAGCGCCGCGGACACGCTCACGGACGACTCGAGCACGATCGAGTACAAGTCCGCAGGCAAGCTCCCGCCGCTCGACGTCCCGCCCGACCTGACGAAACCCGCGCGCGACGAGCGCTACCAGCTTCCCGATACGCCGCCCAACGCGACCACGCTGTCGGGCTACGAGGCGAGCAAGCATTCGCAGCTGCAGCCGGGCAGCGGCTCGGTGCTGCCCAAGTTCGACGGCTTGAGCATCGAGCGCGCGGGCGACGAGCGCTGGCTGGTCGTGTATGAGCCGCCCGAGAAGGTCTGGCCGGTGCTGCGCTCGTTCTGGCAGGAGAACGGCTTCCTGATCGCGCGCGACATGCCCGAGGCCGGGATCATGGAGACGCAGTGGGCCGAGAACCGCGCGAAGCTGTCCGACACCTGGGCCCGGAAGACGCTGGGCGGGCTGCTCGGGCCGCTGCAGTCCACGGGCGAGCGCGACAAGTTCCGCACGCGGCTCGAGCGCCGGCCGGACGGCGGTACCGAGATCTACATCAGCCATCGCGGCCTGGAGGAGGTCTATGTCGACACCGACCATGTCCAGACCGGGTGGCAGCCGCGGCCGAGCGATCCCGGGCTGGAAGCGGAGTTCCTCACGCGATTGATGGTGCGCCTGGGCGAGCCCGCCCACGAGGCGCAGGCGCAGGTCGCGAGCGTGGCGAAAGCGCCGCAGCATGCCACGCTGACGAAGGCCGCGAACGGCAGCGAAGTGCTGGAAGTGCAGGATCCCTTTGACCGCGCCTGGCGGCGCGTCGGCCTCGCGCTCGACCGCGTGGGGTTCACGGTCGAGGACCGCGACCGGCAAAAGGGCGTGTACTTCGTGCGCTACGCGGATCCGCTCGCCGAGGTCAAGAACAGCGAAGGGCTGCTCGGCAAGCTCGCGTTCTGGCGCGACAGCAAGCCCAAGGTCAAGGCCGAGCAGTACCAGGTCGCCGTCGTGGGCGCCGACACGACGAGCCGCGTGCAGGTGCTGAGCCATGACGGCACCGCCGACAAATCGGCCACCGCGAGCCGCATCCTCTCGCTCCTGCACGAGCAGCTGAAGTAGTGCGCTTCGCGTCGCTGGGCAGCGGCAGCAAGGGCAACTGCCTGGTCGCCGAGGCCGGCGGCACGCGCGTGCTCCTGGACTGCGGGCTCGCACCGCGCGAGACCGCGCGCCGCCTCGGGCGGCTGGGACTCGGGCCCGCGGACCTGGACGCGGTGCTCGTCACGCACGAGCACGACGACCATGCCGGGCACGCCTACGCCTTCGCCGCGCTGCACGCGCTTCCCGTCTACCTGACGCACGGCACGCGCCGTGCGCAGGAGGACGCCGGCCGCACGGCCGACGGCGTCGAGCTGCACGCAATTGAGGGACAGGCACCTTTCGAGGTCGGCGCGATCCGCGTGGAGCCATTTACGGTTCCCCACGATGCGCGCGAGCCGGTCCAGTTCGTGCTCGGCGACGGCGCGCGGCGACTGGGCGTGCTGACCGACCTCGGCGCGCCCACCGCGCACGTCGAGGCGATGCTCTCGGGCTGCGACGCGCTGGTGCTGGAGACCAACCACGAGCTCGAGCTGCTGTGGGCGGGCGACTACCCGAAGTGGCTGAAGGAGCGAATCTCCGGCCCGTTCGGGCACCTCGACAATGCCGCTTCGGGGCGCCTGCTCGCGGCCATCGACCGCTCGCGCCTGAAGCACGTGATCGCGGCGCACCTGTCGCATCAGAACAACCGCGAGGCGCTCGCGCGCGCCGCGCTCGCGCAGGCGCTCGGCTGCGCCGAGGACTGGGTCGGCGTCGCGACGCAGGGAGACGGCTTCGCCTGGCGCGACCTCGCCTGAGCTACAGGCCGAGCGTGCTGGCCGACACCGCAGGGTAGGACGCGGACCAGATCTCCTGGAAGCGGCCGCGCATGGCGAGCGCTTCGGTGTCGTCGTGCAGCCCGAGCGCGCCGCGGAAGAACTGCGCCACGGGCCGGCGCAGGTAGTGGCTCTGGTCGATCACGAGGAAGCTGTCCTGGATGTTGCGGATTTCCTCGTGCGTGCGCTGCACCTGGATCGCGTGCGCATAGCGCGCGAGCAGCGCCAGCATGCGCGGACAGTACTTGGTCAGGTAGTCGGTCTCGTGCACGGCGAGGAAGAGGCGGCGCGTGCGGCTCGCCGCAAGGAACTGCTGCAACCGCTCGACGCGGTCCGCCGTGTTGAGCTTCAGCGCCGAGAGGTCCGGGTCGAAGACGCGCAGCTCGCGGCCCGGTGCGGCGAGCAACTGGTCCACCGCGTGCTGATACTCGGCCTCGGTCTCGAACTGGCGGTACTGGGTTTTCGGGGCTTCGTCGCCGTCGCTCACGCCACTCACGCCACTCACGTCGCGCGCTCCAGGTGCAGGTAGCCAGACAAATACCAGCCGTAGGCGAGTTCGGCAAGGCCCGCGGGCAGGCGCGCGCGGCCGCGCTCGGCGAGCACGCGCAGCGCAGGGCGCGCCGGCACCGATTCCCCGTTCAGGAAGCACCGTACGCCGCGATACAGCATGCGCGAACGCGCATCGAGCGCCACGGCGCGGCGGCGAAGCTGCCGCGCGAACTCGGCGCGCGGCATCGGCCGGCGCGGCGGCGAGAAAACCTCGTGCGGTTTGGGAGCGCTCAGATGGCGGCCGACGAAGTCTTCCACGTCCGCGCGGCGCCAGCGGATGCGCCCGAGCACCGCGCCGGCGTGGCGCACGAGCTCGCGCGGTATCTCCGCGCCGAGCCGCGCGGGGCGCAAGTCCGGGTCGCGGTACGCCGCGCGTGGCAGGCCGCGTTCGTGCAGGTAGTCGAGAAACCCGGCCGCCAGCTCCTCGTCCTGCGGCGCGCGCAGGCCCACCGAGCAGGTCAGGCACTCCTCGAGCGCAACGCCCTCGTGGCCCCAGTCCGGCGGGAGGTAGAGCAGGTCGCCGGCTTCGACGAGGACCTCCTCGGTGGGAGCGAAGTCCGCGATCAGTTTTAGCGGGGCACCTTCGATTCGCGCGAATTCGCGCGGCGGCTGGATGCGCCAGATGCGGCGGCCTGCGCCCTGGACGAGAAATACATCGTAGGAGTCCGCGTGCGGCCCGACGCCGCCGCCGGGCGCCGCCCAGCTCACCATGACGTCGTCGAGGCGCGCGCGCGGCAGGAAGCCGAAGGCGCCGAGCAGCCGCCGTGCCGGCGCGAGGTGCCGGTCGACACCGCTGACCAGCAGGGTCGAGTTGCGCTGCAGCGCGGTGCATTCGAGCGGGCCGTGCACCACGGACCAGCGCGCACCGCGCCGCCGCACGAGCCGCGACTCGACGTCCGGGCGCGCGGCGAGCCGCGCCAGCTGCGCCGGCGTCGCCACGCCGCGGAAGCCGGGAAACGCGCCTCGCACCAGCCGCGGCCGCTTCTGCCAGTGCCGGCGCAGAAATTGCTGTGCCGACAAGCCCCCGAGCGCGCGAAGTTTCATCGCCGGATTATAGGCGGCCGCTTTTTTCCGGCGCACGCGCCTTGCCGCGCGGCAATCGATGTGCTTTAGAATCGTCCGCAGCGGAAACGCGCAATGCTGGAGACGGGTCAACCCGCGCCGAGCTTCACGCTCCCTGACGCCGACATGCAGGCGGTCAGCCTGTCGGAGTTCAAGGGCCGCAAGCACGTGGTGCTGTACTTCTACCCGCGCGACGGCACGCCGGGCTGCATCCTCGAAGCCGCGGAGTTCTCCGACCACGATGACCAGTTCGGCAAGCATGACTGCGTCGTGCTCGGCGTCTCGCGCGACGATTGCCTCGCCCATGCCGAGTTCCGCGACAAGCACGGGCTGTCGATCGGGCTGCTGTCCGATCCCGAGGGCGAGGTGTGCCGCAGCTACGGCGTGCTGCAGCACAAGGAGAGCGAAGGCGTGCGGCGCGAGTGCCTGGTCCGCTCGACGTTCGTCATCGACAAGCGCGGTGTGCTGCGCCACGTCCATTACGGCGTGAGCCCGCGCGGCCACGCGAGCGAGATCTTCGACGTCGTCAAGCGCCTGAAGGCTTGATCGGCTACCATGGCCCCCCGGTGAGGGGGCGCGCTTCATCATGATGGCAGTCCTGTCCTATGGCATCGGCACGCTGTTCGCGATCGCGGTCGTGCTCGGCGTCGCCTTCGTCTTCATCAGCGACATCACGCAGAAGAAGCACGGGGTGCTGCGCAACTACCCCGTGATCGGGCACCTGCGCTACTTCTTCGAGCAGCTCGGCGAGTATTTCCGGCAGTACTTCTTCTCCGGCGATCGCGAGGAAATGCCGTTCAACCGCGCGACGCGCGCCTGGGTATACCGCCTGGCGAAGAACGAGGGCGGCACCATCGGTTTCGGCTCGACCTACGACCTGCACCTGCCGGGCGCGCTGATCTTCGTCAACCACCCGTTTCCGGTGCTCGAGGAGGAGCGGTTGCCGACGCCGGCGCTCGCGCTCGGCGAGGGCCACTGCACGACGCCGTTCGTCGCGCGCTCGATCATCAACGTCAGCGGCATGAGCTTCGGCGCGATCTCGGCGCCGGCGGTGCGCGCGCTCTCGCGCGGCGCGGCGGTCGCGGGCTGCTGGATGGATACCGGCGAAGGCGGGCTCTCGCCTTACCACCTCGAGGGCGGCTGCGACCTGATCATGCAGATCGGCACGGCGAAGTACGGCGTGCGCGACGCGCAGGGCAACCTCTCGCCCGAGCGCCTGGTCGAGCTCGCCAAGGTCGTGAAGGCGTTCGAGATCAAGCTGTCGCAGGGTGCGAAGCCCGGCAAGGGCGGCGTGCTGCCGGGAAGGAAGGTGACCGCCGAAATTGCCGAGATCCGCGGCATTCCCGAGGGTCGCGACTCGATCAGCCCCAACCGCCATCACGACATCGCCAACATGAACGAGCTGCTCGACCGCGTCGCGTACATCCGCGACCTGACCGGACGGCCGGTCGGGGTGAAGACCGCGATCGGCGGCTGGCGCTTCGTGAACGAGCTCGGCGAGGCGGCGCAGCGCCGCGGCCTGGAATTCGCGCCGGACTTCCTCGTCATCGACGGCGGCGAGGGCGGGTCGGGGGCGGCGCCGCAGGCGCTCGCCGACCACATGGGCCTGTCGATCGACGAAGCGCTGCCGCGCGTGGTCGACGCGCTGATCGAAACGGGGCTGCGCCCGCGCGTGCGCGTGGTGGCCTCGGCCAAGCTCGTCACCTCGGCACGCGCCGCCTGGGCCCTCGCCGTCGGCGCGGACTTCGTCAATTCCGCCCGCGGATTCATGTTCTCGCTGGGCTGCATCCAGGCGCTGCGCTGCCACACCAACACCTGCCCGACCGGGGTCACCACGCACAACCGGCGCCTGCAGCGCGCGCTGGTC
Organism: Burkholderiales bacterium; assembly: GCA_050741015.1. Taxonomy (GTDB): domain Bacteria; phylum Pseudomonadota; class Gammaproteobacteria; order Burkholderiales; family SG8-39; genus JAABQT01. The sequence goes on from JBOIFE010000029.1 coordinate 8,271, forward strand.
GTGGAGGAGAAATACCTGCGCGTGGCGAACTACGCGATGAACATGAACCGCGAGATCGACATGATCGCGCATTCCTGCGGCGTGCGGCACGCGCGGGAGCTGCGCCGCGACCACGTGCGCATCGTGCAGGCCAACCAGCAGTCCGTCTCGCTCAACATGATGTATCCCTACCCCGAGCCTCGTTCCAAGGCGCGCGCGGCTTGACGCTAATTGGCAAGCCACGCGTTCCATAGGCGGCGGGCGGGGTCGATCAGCTCTGAGGCGGTGAGGCCTACGCCGACGCCCGCGGCGTCGGCGGCGGCGCCGTGCAGGTGTACGCCGAGCACCAACGCCGCCTCGCCCGAGACGCGCTGCGCGAGCAGCGCGCCGAGCATGCCCGAGAGCACGTCGCCCATGCCCGCCGAGGCCATGCCCGGGTTGCCCGTCGTGTTGATGTACCAGTGCCCGTCTCGCGCGACGAGGAGGCTGCCGTTGCCCTTGAGCACGACATGCGCGTTGAGGCTGTCCGCGATGCGACGAGTCGCAGCGAGGCGATCGCCCTGCACCTCGGCGATCGTGGAATCGAGCAGGCGCGCCGCCTCGCCGGGATGGGGCGTGAGCAGCGTGTCGGCCTTGCGGCGCGCACAGGCCTCGCGCAGGCCGCGATTGGTCGAAAGCAGGTTGAGCGCGTCGGCGTCCAGCACGCACGGCAGGTCGGCCGCGAGCACGGCCGCGACCAGCGCCTCGGCGCGGCCGCTGCCGCCCAGGCCCGGCCCGATCACGATCGCGTCGAGGTCTTGACCGAGCGCATCGTCAGGATGGCGCAGCATCAGCTCGGGGGTCGACGGATCGACCGACGTCTCCTCGAGCATGCCGACGTAAACGCGGCCCGCGCCCAGGCGCAGCGCCGCTCGCCCGGCGAGCAGCGCCGCGCCCGTCATGCCGGTCGCGCCCCCGAGAATGCCGATCGAGCCCGCCTTGCCCTTGTGGAAGTTGCTGGGCCGCCGCCGCAGCGCCTCCGAGAAGAGCTCGGGCGATGCCTTCCAGGCCATCGGGCGCGCCAGCTTCTTCAGGTCCAGCCCGAGGTCGGCGACGCGCACTTCGCCGGCGTGGTCGGGTCCGTCGAGCGTGAGCAGCCCCGGCTTGAGGGCGATGAACGTGATCGTGTGCGTGGCGCGCACCGCGCGGCCGAGCACGCGGCCGGTGTCCGAGTCGATGCCGCTCGGGATGTCGAGCGCGAGAACGGGACAGGATTGGGCGTTCGCGTACTCGACGAGGCGGGCGAACTCGCCCTCGACCGGCCGCGCAAGCCCGATGCCGAACAGGCCGTCCACCACGAGCCCCCAGCGCCGGTCCACCGGCAGCGTCGCCGCGTCGGCGGCGCCCGCGACCGTGACGCGGAAGAACTGCTGCCGCAGCCGCTCGGCGACGATCTGCGCGTCCCCGCCGTTGTTGCCCGGTCCGGCGAGCACGAGCACGTCCTTCGCGGTGTCGGCGCAAAGTTGCGCCGCGAGCTCGGCCGCGGCCGCGCCCGCGCGCTGCATGAGCGGCGCGTCCTTTGCCGCCTCTTCGATGCGGCGGATGTCGGCGGTGAGGTAGAGGGGTTCGGCCATGTCCTACTGCTTGGTCACGCCCAGCACGGCGTCGGGAAGCCAGGTGGCGAGTCCCGGGAACATGCAGATGATCCCGATCGCGAGCAGCATCATGAAGAAGAACGGCACCGCCGCGCGCGCCACGTAGTTCGCGTCGCGCTTGGCCATGGTCTGCAGCACGAACAGGTTGAAGCCCACGGGCGGCGTGATCTGCGCGATCTCGACCAGGATGACGATGAAGATGCCGAACCAGATCAGATCGAATTTCGCCGCGTCGACCATCGGCAGCACGATCGAGGTGGTCAGCACGATCATCGAGATGCCGTCGATCGCCATGCCGAGCAGGAGGTAGATCACCGCCAGCACGAGGATCAGCGCGTGCGGGCTGAACTGCTCGCGCGCCACCCACCCGGCGAGCGCGCTCGGGATGCCGGTGAACGCCATGCATGAAGACAGCATCGAGGCGCCGGCGAGGATGAACAGGATCATGCACGACAGGCGCGTGGCGCCCATCAGGCTGGTGACGAAGCTCTCGCGCGTGAGCGTGCCGCTCCAGCCGGCTATGCCGAGCGCGCCCAGCACGCCGAAGGCCGCGGCTTCGGTGGCCGTCGCGACGCCGGTGAACATCACGCCCATGACGAAGAAGATGAGCGCGAGGCACGGAATCAGGTTCTTCGCGCGGCGCAGGCGCTCGCCGAAGGTCATCGTCTCCACCTCGGCCGGCGTCTTGCCGGGATTGAGCAGCGCCCAGACCACGATGTAGCCCGAGAACAGCGCCACCAGCACCAGGCCCGGGAACACCCCGGCGAGGAACATCTTCAGGATCGACACCTCGGCCGCCACCGCGTACACGATCATGATGATCGAGGGCGGGATCAGCAGGCCGAGCGTGCCGGCGCCGCAGAGCGAGCCCACGCAGGTGCGCTCGTCGTAGCCGCGCCGGGCGAGCTCGGGCAGCGCCACCTTGCCGATGGTGGCGACCGTGGCCGCCGAGGAACCGCACACCGCGGCAAAGATGGCGCAGCCGAAGATGTTGACGTGCATCAGCCGCCCGGGCAGCCAGCCGAGCCAGGGCGAGAGGCCCTTGAACATCTCTTCGGACAGGCGCGTGCGGAACAGGATCTCGCCCATCCACACGAACATCGGCAGCGCGGCGAGGGTCCACGAGGCGCTCGAGCCCCAGTAGGACTGGAACAGGTTCACGGCGGGCGGGCTGGTGGTGAAGAACTGCAGCCCCACCCAGGCCACCACGCTCATCGCCATCGCGATCCACAGCCCGCCCGCGAGCAGCACCAGCAGCACGGTGAGCAGGATGGCGGCGACGCCGAGCGTGCCCATCAGGGCGCCTGCCTGCGCTCGGCGGCGCGGTAGGCGGGCATGCCGCCCCGCACCAGCACCACAAATTCATCCAGCACGGCGATGAAGAAGACCAGCGCGCCCGCGACGAAGCTCATCTGCGGGATCCAGATCGGGATCTGGATCAGGCCCTGCGCCACCTCCTCGAAGGCCCAGCTCTGGTAGACGAAATTGCCGGCGGCCCAGAGGATGTAGCCCACCACCAGCACGGCCAGGCCGAGCACGCCGGTCTCGGCGCGCCGGCGCGCCGCCGGCGGCAGGCGGTCGATGAGCAGGCCGACGCGCACCAGCTCGCCGTGGCGGAAGGTATAGCCCAGCGCCAGGAACGCGCTCGCCGCGCACAGCCAGCCGACGATGTCGTCGGCGCCGCGCAGCAGCAGGCCCATCTCGCGCATCGCGGCCTGCGCGAGCATCACGACGG
>JBOIFE010000030.1:0-3975 GCA_050741015.1 Burkholderiales bacterium
CGGCGATACATCGGCAGCGCCGTGATGTCGGCCTCATCGAGCCGGATCGAGCCGGTGTCGGGGCGCACCAGGCCGGTGATCATGTAGAAGGTCGTGGTCTTGCCGGCGCCGTTCGGGCCGAGCAGCCCGACCACCTCGCCGCTGGTCACCTCGAGCGATACGTCCTGCACCACCGTACGCGACTTGTATCGCTTGCGCAGGCGCTCGCAGCGCAGCAGGCTCACTTGCGGCCCTCGGGCTTGGTCGGCGCGCCCGCCGCCGGCTCGGGTTTCTTGGGCTGGATCACGGCGCGCACGCGGGCGCCGGGGGCGTCCTGGCCGTTCGAGACCGAGAAAAATTCCGAGCGCTGGTCGAACAGGATGTAGTTGCCGCGCACCTCGTCCTTGTCGCGCAGGACGCGGGCGCCGTCGAACAACTCGACGCGGCCGCTCTTCTCGTCGATCTCGATGCGCTTCGCTTCGGCCTGGATCCACACGGCGTCCTGGCCCGTGCGCGGATCGCCCTTCTCGCGGAAGTGCACGGGGTTGCCCGTGGCGGTGGCATGCTGGAATCCGTCGGCATCCTGGCGCACCACGATGCGGTCGGCCTGGATCGTCATCGTGCCCTTGGTGAGCGAGACGTCGCCCTCGAAGATGCTGACGCGCCGCGCTTCGTCCGAAGTCATGCGGTTGGCTTCGACCTGCGTGGGCTTGTCGCGGTCCGCCTGCTCGGCCCGCGCGGGGAGCGACGACGCTGCGGCAAACGCGACCGCGGCGGCGAGCGCCCAGCGGCGACGCCTCACTGCGGCACCTCGAAGCTGCCGCGCACCTGGGCGTTCAGCGTGAGCTGGCGCGCCTCGTTGTCGTATTCCATGCCTCGGCCGACCAGCGTGCGCCCGCGCTCGTCGATGCGCACTTCGCGGTCGGTGCGCACGAGCGACCGCGGGCGCACGACGTGCAGGAAGCTGGTGCTCATGCGCGCTTCGTCCGCGTCGGCGACAGCCGAGCGCACCAGCAGCACGTTGTCGTAGAGGAACATCTCCTCGCCGTCGCGCGAAAGCGTACCGCGGTCCGCGCTGAGCGCCAGGCGGGGCTGGCCCGGCCGCGTCTGCACCAGCCGGGGCGCCACCAGCGCCGTGGAGTCGTCGTCGGGATAGTGCACCATTCGCGAGGCCGACACGGTCGCCTCGGCGGCGCCGTTCGTGTCGTAGTCGGTGATCGAGAACTGCTCGACGCTGTAATCCGGATCGTGTCGCATCGGCGCTGCCGTGGTCGTCGTTTCGCGCGAGGCGCGCTCGAGCCAGAAGCTGAGCAGCGCCAGGATCCCCATCAGCAGCAGGGGGAAGAGGCGGGTCGCGGACAGTCTCACGCGAGGTACCTTGCCAGCGCGCGCTCGAGCTTGCCCTGCGCCCGCAGCACGTACTCGCAGACTTCCCGGGCGGCGCCCGCGCCGGCCGGCGCTTCCGGCACGAGGTGCGCGCGACCCAGCGCGAGCGCGTGCGCGCCGCGCGGCGCGCAGGCGAAGCCGCACACGGACAGCACCGGCACGTCGGGCAGGTCGTCGCCCATGTAGCCGGCCTGCGCCCGCTCCACGCCCAGGCGCGCGAGCAAGGCTTCGAAGGCGGGGCGCTTGTCCGATACGCCCTGCAGCACGTGCTGCACGCCGAGCTCGGCGGCGCGCACCGACACCGCATCGGAGCGCCGCCCGGAGAGCAGCGCCGTCGCCACGCCTTCCTCGGCGAGCAGCTTCAGCCCATGCCCGTCGCGAACGTCGAACGCCTTCAGCGACTCGCCCTGCGGGCCGTACCAGAGGCGCCCGTCGGTCAGCACGCCGTCGACGTCGAAGACCATGAGGCGGAGACGCGCGGCGCGCTCGGGCGCGTCGGCCGAGGCCTGCGGGCGCATCGGATCAGACCACCTTTGCGCGCAGCAGGTCGTTCATGTTGAGCGCGCCGACCAGCACCCCGGCGTCGTCCACCACCAGCAGCTGGCTGATCCGGTGCCGCTCCATGAGCGCGACGGCCTCGGTGGCGAGCGCCTGCGCCCCGATCGTGCGCGGCCGCGCGCTCATCACGCGCGCGACGCGCGCAGCGCCGAGGCGCAGGTTGCCGCGCAGCGCGCGGCGCAGGTCGCCGTCGGTGAAAATGCCCTTCACGCGGCGTGCGGCGTCCACCACCGCGGTCATGCCGAGCCGGCCGCGCGTCATCTCCGCGAGCGCCTGGCGCAGCGTCGCTCCTTCGCGCACCACCGGCACCGCGGCGCCGCGGTGCATGATGTCGGACACGTGCTTGAGCGCCTGGCGATGCAAGGTGCCGCCCGGGTGCGAGCGCGCGAAGTCCGCCGCCGAGAAGCCGCGCGCGTCGAGCAGTGCGACTGCGAGCGCGTCACCGAGCGCGAGCGACGCGGTCGTGCTCGCCGTGGGCGCGAGGTTGAGCGGGCAGGCCTCCTTGGCGACCGCGGCGTCGAGCATCACGTCGGCCTCGCGCGCGAGCGACGACCCGGCGCGGCCGGTCATGACGATGAGCTTCGCGCCCTGGCGCTTGATCGACGGCACGATGGCGAGCAGTTCCGCGCTCTCACCCGAATTCGACAGCGCGATAAACACGTCCTCGGGCCGGATCATGCCGAGGTCGCCGTGGCTCGCCTCCGCCGGGTGCACGAAGTAGGCGGGCGTGCCCGTGCTCGCCATCGTCGAGGCGATCTTGCGCGCGATGTGCCCCGACTTGCCGATGCCGCTGACGATCACGCGCCCGCGCCCGCTGCCGACGCAGTCGCAGATCAGCCGCAACGCGGCGAGGAAGCGCTCGTCGACACGATCGATCAGCGCGCGCACCGCCTCTGCCTCGACGGCAAGCACGTCGCGCGCGAGTGCGAGCGCGCCCTCGCCCGGGGACGCCGACGTAAGCCGCATAGTACGCACTGCGCTTATCATAGCCGTGCAGTATATAACTGCGTCCGATCAAGGACTTTTCCCGACATGGCGCCGGTCGGCCTCGCGCTGCAACCCGTCCTCGTGCTGCTCGCAGGCGCCGTGCTGGCGGTCGTCGCGTGCCGCAGCCTGGGCCTACCGCCGATCATCGGCTACCTCTCGGCAGGGGTCGCAATGGGACCGCACGCGCTTGCCTTGGTCGCCGACACGGACGCGGTGCGGCACCTCGCGGAGTTCGGCGTGGTGTTCCTGATGTTTTCGATCGGGCTGGAGTTCAGCCTGCCCCGGCTGCGCGCCATGGGGCGCGCCGTATTCGGACTGGGCCTGTCCCAGGTCGCCGCGAGCATCGCGGTGTGCGTGGGCGCGGCGCTCGCCGTGGGCGGAAGCTGGCAGGCGGGGATCGCGCTCGGTGGCGCAGTGGCGATGTCGTCGACCGCGATCGTGTCCAAGCTGCTCGGGGAGCGGCTCGAGCTCGACACGCCGCACGGGCGCGATGTGATCGGCGTGCTGCTGTTCCAGGACCTGGTGGTCGTGCCGCTGCTGATCCTCGTGCCCGCGCTCGGCAGCCCGGTCGGGGAGCTGAGCCTCGACATCGCCGGCGCCCTGGCGAAAGCGGCGGTGGTGCTCGCGGTGCTGCTGGTGGCGGGCCCGCGCGCGATGCGCGCCTGGCTCGGCGTGGTCGCGCGGCGCCGCTCGAGCGAGCTGTTCGTGCTCAACGTGCTGCTGATCACGCTGCTGCTCGCCTTCGTCACCGGCCTCGCCGGGCTGTCGCTCGCGCTCGGGGCGTTCCTGGCCGGCATGCTGATCGCGGAGACCGAGTTCCGCTACCAGGTCGAGGAGGACATGCGGCCGTTCCGCGACGTGCTGCTGGGCCTTTTCTTCGTTTCGGTCGGCATGCTGCTCGACCTGCGCCAGGTGCTGGCGCAGGCCGGACTGGTCGTGCTGCTGCTCGCGCTGCTGCTGGTCCTGAAGGGCAGCGTGATCGCGCTGCTCGCGCGCGCGTTCGGCGCGGCGCCGGGTACCGCGCTGCGCACCGCGCTCGCGCTCGCGCAGGGCGGCGAATTCGGC